>NZ_CP026377.1:2112882-2414722 GCF_002953195.1 Mixta gaviniae
GGCGAAAAAAGGCAGCGCGCATTATGGCAAATTTCGCCGCCGCTTGCAGCAGCACAAATAAGAAGGGCGCCCGCAGGCGCCCGACATCTTAGTGGCCCAGACCCTGTCCGGCCTGTTTGTTTTCAATCAGTTCGATTTTATAACCGTCCGGATCTTCCACAAACGCGATAATGGTGGAGCCGCCTTTAACCGGGCCCGCTTCGCGCGTCACGTTGCCGCCCGCCTGACGAATTTTTTCGCAGGTCGCCGCCACGTCGTCCACGCCCAGCGCGATATGGCCGTAGGCATTGCCAAGATCGTATTTATCCACGCCCCAGTTGTAGGTCAGCTCGATCACCGCGCCTTCGCTTTCGTCGCTGTAGCCGACGAACGCCAGGCTGTATTTATACTCCTCGTTTTCGCTTTCGCGCAGCAGACGCATGCCGAGAACACGGGTATAAAAATCGAGGGAGCGCTGCATATCGCCAACGCGCAGCATGGTGTGAAGTAAGCGCATAATATTCTCCTGAAAAGGGTGTCATCATCCGATGACGGTCAAAAAAGCTTAGTATAGCCGCCGACGGGCGGCAGCGTCGCGAGTGTAAGTAGACCAGTCGACTCGAAACTGACGTTTTTTATTTAGCGCGGCGGCAGCAGCTGCAAAATTGCCTGCAGCGCATGGGTCAGCGCGCTGCCGTCACGGCGGATCTTGCTTTGCAGGCTGGCGCCCAGCCAGAGCGAATAGAGCGTTTGCGCCAGTGCATCCGGCGTCCAGCCCGGCTGTAGCTCACCCTGCGCCGCAGCCTGACGCAGCACGTCGGTTAAGATCGCCGTCTGCGCGGCGGCGCCATGCTCCAGCGCCAGCCGCATCTCCTCGGAGAGGTCGCAGACCTCGGCGGAAACTTTTACCGCCAGGCAGTTTTCAATATGGCCCGTGGCGCGAAAACGCTGCTCCGCCTGCTGATAATAGTCCAGCAATGTCTGGCGTGGCGTCGACTGCTGCAGCTCAAACCAGGTCAGCATGTCGTGGCTGACGCTGTTGAAGTAGCGTGCCAGCATCGCCACGCCGAAGGCCTCCTTCGAGCGAAAATAGTGGTAAAACGAACCTTTCGGCACGCCCGCCTGGCTTAACAGCTCGCTCAGGCCCATACCGGTAAAGCCGCGCTGCAAACAAAGCTGCTCGCCGGTGGCGAGCAGCAGTTCGCGGGTATCATGTCGTGTCGTCTTACTCATGTCCCTCAGGGTAATAGACCAGTTGGTCTGATGCAACCCTAATGCGCCTGGCAGTTTTTCAGCAGGTCAAGGGCTGGCTGATAAACGGCGGTCTGAATATTCATCATCCCCAGCAGCGTGTGGAACACGTTATCCTGTGATACCTCATCCTGTTGCGCATGATGACGCATACAGCCCTCATCGATGCGGAAGGCGCGCGCATAATCGGGCGCGAGCCACATCAAAAACGGAATATGCGTCTGCTGGCTCGGCGCAAACAGGTAAGGCGCGCCGTGCAGATACATGCCGCGCTCGCCCAGTGATTCGCCATGGTCGGAGAGATAGATCAGCGCCACGTTAAAGCGATCGCTATAGCGCTTCAGCAGGTCGATGGTGTCGCTCACCATCGAATCGGTGTAGAGCAGCGTATTGTCATAGGTATTAACCAGCGCCTGGTGATCGCAATCCTGTATCTGCTTGCTGTCGCAGGTTGGCGTAAACTGACGCATCGCCGGCGGATAACGCAGATAGTAAGCGGGGCCGTGGCTGCCCATCTGATGCAGCACAATCACCGAATCATCCTTCACGCCGTCAATGTAGTTCGACAGACGGTGCAGCAGCACATCGTCGCGGCAGTAGTCGCTCTGACAATACGCCTGTAGCTTCCACAGCGTCATATCGGTATGCGGAATGCGGTTGCAAGCGCCTTTGCAGCCGCCGTCGTTTTCACGCCACATCACATTGACGCCGGCATGCGCCAGCACATCCATCAGGCCTTCCTGATGGCGTGCCAGATTGGCGTCATAATCGCGGCGCGCCATACCGGAGAACATGCAGGGCACCGAGACCGCCGTTTCGGTGCCGCAGGAGGAGGCGTGCTGATAGTAGATCACCTGCTGCTGCTTCAGTTTCGGGTTGGTTTCGCGCGCATAGCCGCCAAGCGAGAAGTTCTCCGCGCGCGCCGTTTCGCCCAGCACAAACACCACCAGCGTTTTTTTCTGCGCCGCCTTAATCAGCGGGCCTTTTTGCGCATCCAGGCCGATGCGTACCAGTGCTTTATCACCCTGCAGCCAGCGATTATCGACATAGTGAATGGCACCGCTGACCACGTTGGGCGGCGTCACCATCTTCACCAGCCCTTTGTTATTGCGAAACAGCGAAGCGTAATCTTTATACATCAGCGCCGCTATCAGCAGAATGGTCAGCACCGAACCGATGCACCAGAGCGCGCGCATCGCCAGCGCAAACCACCAGGGACGCGTCCGCTTGATATTGACCATCAGAATGATTGCGGCAGGCAGCACGCCCATCAACAGCATCCACAGCAGATAGCGCGGGCTGAGCAGGGCGGTCGCCTCCTGCAGGTCCGTTTCAAACACGTTTTGCACCATATTGGTGTCGATAACCGTGCCGAAACTGTACATAAAATAGTTCGCTGCCGCGCCGCACAGCAGCAGAATAATTAACAGTGGCTTACCAATCCACGGCAGGATAAGCAGGTTGAAAACCAGCATAAAGGCGCAGAACAGCACCAGCGGGATCGAGGCGATAAACAGATAATCATGCAGATGGCTCAGCGGCGTTCTTTCTGCGGCGCGTACGATAAACAAGCCATTAAGAATAAAAGTAAAAAATAACGCGCAACCGGCCAGAAACAGGGATTCACTACAGCGGAATTTTTTCAGTAGCAGCATAATTAAATAAAATTAAAGGATTTGCCTGTAGCTTAGCTGAAAAACCTTAGTGAAACCTTAACGCATCTCCAATTAAACGATCGCTAACCGTTTGGTTAAGCTGCAATTACACGCCGGTTATGCGTACTGAACGATTTTTAGACGGGAAACTTGCGCTCGCGACGGATGCTGTCTTCAATAAAAGATGCGTTTTAATCAGGAGGCGATGTGGCGGAGCAACTTGAGTTTTTCCCGGTGCCAAGCCCGTGCCGCGGCATCTGTCAGTCCGATGAGCGCGGCTACTGCCGCGGCTGCCTGCGCACCCGCGATGAGCGATTCAACTGGATGAGCTATAGCGACGCGCGCAAGCGTGAAGTGCTGCGGCTCTGTCGCCAGCGTTATCTGCGCCTGCGCCGCGCGGAAAAAGAGACGCCGCCGGAAGAACCGCAACAGCCGTCACTGTTTTGATATCGCGCGCTTTTTTTCTCTGCCGACGGCGTATACTGCGGCTCCTGACACTGAGCTGCAGAGGCAGATAACATGATTGAACGCGTACAAATTGCGCCGCAGGGCCCGGCATTTTCCCGCATGGTGATGGGGTACTGGCGGCTGATGGAGTGGCAGATGTCGGCGCAGCAGCTGGTGGGCTTTATTCAGCAGCACCTTGAGCTGGGCGTTACCACTGTCGACCACGCCGATATTTATGGCGACTATCAGTGCGAAGCCGCTTTCGGCGCCGCGCTGCGGCTTGACCCTTCGCTGCGCGCGCGCATGGAGCTGGTCACCAAGTGTGGCATCGCCACCACCGCCCGGCCGGAACATACGCTCGGCCACTATATTACCGACGGCGCGCATATCATCCGCAGCGCGGAAAATTCGCTGCGGCACTTTGCCACCGATTACCTCGATCTGCTGTTGATCCACCGTCCCGATCCGCTTATGGATGCAGACGAGGTGGCGGAAGCCTTCACCGCACTGCACCAGAGCGGTAAGGTACGGCACTTTGGCGTTTCTAACTTCACCCCGACGCAGTTTGCGCTGTTGCAGTCCAGGCTGCCGTTTACGCTCGCCACCAATCAGGTGGAGATTTCGCCGCTGCGTCAGGATACGCTGCTGGATGGTACACTCGATCAGTGTCAACAGCTGCGCATCAAGCCGATGGCCTGGTCCTGCCTTGGCGGTGGTCAGCTGTTCAGCGCGGAACGTTTCTCGCCGCTGCGCGCCGAATTGCGCGCTGTTGCCGAAGAGACGGGCGCCGCCTCGATCGATCAGGTGGTCTATGCCTGGGTGATGCGTTTGCCCTCTGCGCCGCTGCCGATCGTCGGCTCAGGGAAAATCGAACGCGTACGCGCCGCGCTGGACGCGCTGCCGCTCCAGCTGAGCCGCCAGCAGTGGTTCCGCATTCGCAAAGCGGCGCTGGGTTACGATGTGCCGTAAAGAAACGCAAAAAAAACGGCGTTCGACCAAACGTGAAAATCCGTCCAGGCTTTAAGGGCAAACCCTACAGACTTCAGGAGGCGGGATGAAACACTATGGTTTAGCGGCGCTGGCGCTGCTGATCGCGGGCTATGCGCAGGCGGCGAGTGAAGAGGTCACCTTGCATAATCTGACCAAAGAGGGGATCGGCGAAGCGGTCGGCACGGTAAAAATCGATGAAACCGCGTATGGACTGACGTTCACGCCGGACCTCTCCCGGCTGCCGCCGGGCGTGCATGGTTTCCATGTGCATGCCAACGGCAGCTGCGAGTCTGCGGTCACCGACGGAAAAAGCGTTCCGGGCGGCGCGGCGGGCGGCCACTTCGATCCGCAAAATAGCGGCAAGCATCTCGGCCCCTGGGCCGAAGGGCACTTAGGCGACCTGCCGGCGCTCTATGTGACGCAGGATGGCCGCGCCGACTATCCAGTTCTGGCGCCGCGCCTGAAAAAAATCAGCGACATTTCCGGCCGCGCGCTGATGGTACATATGGGCGGTGATAACCACAGCGACCATCCCAAAGCGCTGGGTGGCGGCGGCGACCGCTACGCCTGCGGCGTCATTAAATAGCGCGTCGCGCGCTCATAAAGGTTGCGCGCTCCCGTAAAGGTTGGGCGCTTCTACAAAGGTTGCGAGGGCTCTCGCACAAACCGCAAAGCGGCAGGCTGTGATACGCAATGTTTGCCGCTTTCCTTCTTTTTTTGTTTATCATCAGCCTGTTTCCGTGGTACCCCTGCAATGCCTGCAATGCCTGCAATGCCTGCAATGCCTGCAATGCCTGCAATGCCTGCAATGCCTGCAATGCCTGCAATGCCTGCAATGCCTGCAATGCCTGCAATGCCTGCAATGCCTGCAATGCCTGCAATGCCTGCAAACGCCGCGCGTCGCGCTTTAAGACGATGCCCATTGTCGTCACGCGCAGGCGGGGATGATGGTCAGCGTCCTCGCCTGGGGAGGTGTCAGCCGGGGCTTAGCCCGGTGCCGCGCCGGTGCAGAGCGTCGTGCTTATCTTCTTTGTCGCCGGATAGCGCCGCGCTTATCGTTTCGCCGCTGCTGACGCCCTGGTTTTCGTCAGGCCAGGCCGGCGGCGTCAGGCGGTGAGCCCCGGTAGTGGGCATCAGGATAAAATCAGAAAAACACGTAGTAAAGCGGGGTGAAAGGGTAAAGGGAACGCGGCTTCAGCCTGGCCGCAGGATGCGAATAATCAGGAATAATCGCCTTTTGCCGCGGGCGATGAATTTGTATTTTGCCCGGTAAACTCGCAAAATAGGCTAAAATCGCGCTTGATTGCTAGCAAGCTAATTATAAGGAGATGAAATTGGATACGCCATTAGGAACGGATTTGGCACGTTTAGTGCGCATCTGGCGTGCGCTGATCGATCAACGACTTAAACCGCTGGAGCTGACGCAGACGCACTGGGTCACCCTGCATAACATCCATCAGCTGCCCCCTCATCAGTCACAGATTCAGCTGGCTAAAGCTATCGGTATTGAACAGCCCTCCCTGGTGCGTACGCTCGATCAGCTGGAAGAGAAAGGGCTGATTGTCCGCTGCACCTGCGCCAACGATCGGCGCGCGAAACGCATCAAGCTGACCAAAGCGGCGGAACCCATTATTCAGCAAGTAGAACATGTGATTGACGCCACGCGCGACGATATCCTGGCGGGCATCTCAAAGCGGGAAGTGGATCAGCTGATCACGTTGATCGCGCGGCTGGAGAAAAATATCGTCGAACTGCAGAAGAAGAGCGAATAGCGGCGATAAAAAAACCGACGCGCGGCGTCGGTTTTTCAGAACTGAACAGCTTAACGCGGAGAAACGGTCACCTGGCTGCCGTTTGACGCCAACATCACGCGTTGACCGACAGAATAACGGCTGGCCGCCTGTTTCTGTACCACGAGAATGGTGTTGCCATCATCCTTGCGGATCTCCAGCTCGACGCCGTCCGCCTTATTCATCGCGCCCTGCACGCCCTGGCCCGCCACGCCGCCCAGCACCGCGCCGCCCGCCGTCGCCAGGCTGCGCCCGGCACCGCCGCCGACGGTATTGCCCAGGAAGCCGCCCAGCACCGCGCCGCCGATGGCGCCGATCACGTTGTTATCATCTCCGCCCTGGATTTTGACCGGACGCACGGAAACCAGCGTGCCGTAGCTGACGCTCTGCACCTGCTTGGCCTCATTGGCGCTGTATACGTCACCGGAAAGCGTATCCGTATTGGTACAGCCTGCCAGCGTTATGCCAGCCAGCGCCACGACACATAAACGCTTAATCATACAAAACTCCTTTCATGACTGTCGGCTGCATCGAAAAGGCAGCCAGAGATAATTCATTATATGGCATAACCTCCGCCTGTCTCAGAATCCCGCGAACCAGACGATGGCTGAGCATAGACCGCGACGGATAAACAAAAATTCAATAATGCCAGCGAAAATTCATACCCGAATGTAAAAGCGTCGGGCCGTCCATGAAAACTAACAATTAATCATAGAATTAACGGGCCTTTTTTGCCAGGCTGAAAGCAATCTGGATGCTCTTCCGCAGAGGAAGTAAGGTAAGACAATGAAATCGGGACGCTATATTGGCGTGATGTCCGGCACCAGCCTGGATGGCGTGGATGTGGTGTTGGCGGCGATTGATGAACGCATGGTGGCGCAGCAGGCCAGCTACTGCCATCCGGTGCCGCAGGCGCTGCGGCAGGAGCTGCTGGCGATCAATCAGGGACAGAGCCTGACGCTGTCGCAGCTGGGGCGGCTGGATACACGCCTGGGGCGGCTGTTCGCCGAGGCGGTGCTGACGCTGATGAAGCAGCAGAACCTGAGTGCGGAGGATATCACCGCCATCGGCTGCCACGGGCAGACTGTCTGGCATGAACCCTGGGGCGATGCGCCCTGCACCCTGCAGATCGGCGACAATAATCAGATCGCTGCCGCAACCGGCGTCACGGTGGTGGGCGATTTCCGTCGCCGCGATATGGCGCTGGGCGGCCAGGGCGCGCCACTGGTGCCCGCTTTTCACCAGGCGCTGCTGATGCACCCGCAGGAGCGACGCATGGTGCTGAATATCGGCGGCATCGCCAATCTCTCGCTGCTGATCCCCGGCCAGCCGCCCGGCGGCTATGACACCGGCCCGGGCAATATGCTGATGGACGCCTGGATCTGGCGCCATCGCGGGCTGCCTTACGATAAAGATGGCGCCTGGGCCGCCGGCGGCACGGTGATCCTGCCGCTGCTAAAACAGATGCTGAGTGACGCCTGGTTCGCCCTGCCGGCGCCGAAAAGCACCGGCCGCGAGTACTTTAATTTCGGCTGGGTAGAGCAGCAGCTGCGACGCTTCCCCGGCCTGGCGCCGCAGGATGTACAGGCGACGCTGCTGGAGCTGACGGCGGTGAGCATCAGTGAACAGGTGCTGCTGAGCGGTGGCTGCGATCGGCTGCTGGTATGCGGCGGCGGCGCGCGCAATCCACTGCTGATGGCGCGGCTGGCGGCGCTGCTTGCCGGCACGGAAGTGTTGTCCACCGACGAGGCGGGAATTAACGGCGACGATATGGAAGGGCTGGCTTTCGCCTGGCTCGCCTGGCGCACGCTCTCCGGCCTGCCCGGCAACCTGCCGTCAGTTACCGGCGCGCGCGAAGCGACCATCCTCGGCGCCATCTATCCCGCCAACCGTCCGCCGCTGTAACATTCCGCCATGAGAGAAACGCGCATGAAAAAGTCTCTGACGTTAATCATAACGCTGTTGCTGACCGGCTGCGGCCTGGGCGGCAAGCCGCAAAATGAGGCGCAGGTGTTGCACTATCGCTGCGGTACGCTGCCGCTGACGGTCACCCTGACGCCGCAGCAGGCGCATCTGGTGATGGATGGCCAGCCGCTGGCCCTGCAGCAGGAGGAGTCCGCCGTCGGCACCAGCTACAGTGACGGCACCTATCGCCTGCGTACCCAGGGCGAGGGCGCGACGATTGAGCGCAGCCAGCGGGTGATCGTGAATGATTGTCAGCGCGAGGACGCGCGCTAACGCGTTGAATTTCATCAGGGGGAGTAGCACAATGCAGGCACCCTTTCGCTATGGTTGAATCCGGTTATGAGTGATAACGAGAGTTTGCAACAGATCGCCCACCTGCGGCGCGAATATACCCGCGGCGGCCTGCGCCGCAAGGATCTGCCCGACCAGCCGCTGGCGCTGTTTGAGCAGTGGCTGCGCCAGGCGTGCGACGCGCAGCTGCCCGATCCCACCGCCATGTGCGTCGCCACGGTAGACAGCCAGGGCCAGCCTTACCAGCGTATCGTGCTGCTGAAGCACTATGACGAACGCGGCATGGTGTTTTACACCAATCTCGGCAGCCGTAAGGCGCAACAGCTGGGCGATAACCCGCGCGTCAGCCTGCTGTTCCCCTGGCACTTTCTTGAACGTCAGGTGATGGTGTTGGGGCAGGCAGAAAAGCTTTCGACGCTGGAGGTGGTGAAATATTTCCACAGCCGCCCGCGCGACAGTCAGATCGGTGCCTGGGTATCGCAGCAGTCGAGCCGCATTTCAGCGCGCGGCGTGCTGGAGGGCAAATTCCTCGAACTGAAGCAGAAGTTCAGCCAGGGCGAGGTGCCGTTGCCGAGCTTCTGGGGCGGTTTCCGCGTAAAAATCGACGCGATAGAGTTCTGGCAGGGCGGCGAAAACCGGCTGCACGATCGCTTTTTCTATCAGCGCGAAGGGGAGAGCTGGAAAATCGATCGGCTGGCGCCCTGAATTCAGCAAATATCGCTTGCAGCGCTGGCGCTGGCGGCGGCAGCGCTTTATTCTATACGCCTTCATTTCTCCGCATGTCAGCGGAAAGCTGTGTACCAGCATAGGTGCAGTCGTTACAACATGGAGTCTTTAATGACCAGCAGTAACCTGATTAAACAATTGCAAGAGCGGGGCCTGGTAGCCCAGGTGACGGACGAGGATGCGTTAGCAGAGAGACTGGCGCAAGGGCCAATCGCTCTCTATTGCGGCTTCGACCCGACCGCCGACAGCTTGCATTTGGGCCATCTGGTACCTTTGCTTTGTCTGAAACGTTTCCAGGATGCAGGACACAAGCCCGTTGCGCTGGTCGGCGGCGCCACCGGCCTGATCGGCGATCCAAGCTTCAAAGCGGCCGAGCGCAAGCTGAACACCGCCGACACGGTCAATGAGTGGGTAGAAAAGATCCGTGGCCAGGTCGCGCCGTTCCTCGATTTCGACTGCGGCGACAACAGCGCCATCGCGGCGAACAACTACGACTGGTTCGGCAGCATGAACGTGCTGACCTTCCTGCGCGATATCGGCAAGCACTTCTCTGTTAACCAGATGATTAACAAAGAAGCGGTAAAACAGCGCCTGAACCGTGAAGATCAGGGCATCTCCTTTACCGAATTCTCCTATAACCTGTTGCAGGGCTACGATTTCGCCTGCCTGAACGAACGCTATGGCGTGGCGCTGCAGATCGGCGGTTCCGATCAGTGGGGCAATATCACCTCCGGCATCGATCTGACGCGTCGTCTGCATCAGAACCAGGTCTTCGGCCTGACCGTACCGCTGATCACCAAAGCGGACGGCACCAAATTCGGTAAAACCGAAGGCGGCGCGGTATGGCTCGACGCGAAGAAAACCAGCCCGTACAAGTTCTACCAGTTCTGGATTAACACCGCCGACGCGGATGTTTACCGCTTCCTGAAATTCTTCACCTTTATGAGCATTGATGAGATCAATGCGCTGGAAGAAGAAGACAAAAACAGCGGCAAAGCGCCGCGCGCGCAGTATGTGCTGGCGGAGCAGGTAACGCGTCTGGTGCATGGCGAAGCGGGGCTGGAAGCGGCGAAGCGCATCACTCAGAGCCTCTTCTCCGGCAGCCTGAGCGACATGACCGAAGCGGATTTCGAGCAGCTGGCGCAGGATGGCATGCCGGTCATCACCCTAGAAGCGGACGCCGATCTGCAGCAGGCGCTGGTGACGGCGGAGCTGGTACCGTCGCGCGGACAGGCGCGCACCATGATCGGCTCCAACGCGGTAACGGTAAACGGCGAAAAACAGTCTGATGCGGAATACCGCTTCAGCGACAGCGACAAGCTGTTCGGCCGCTTTACCCTGTTGCGCCGCGGTAAAAAGCATTACTGTCTGGTGTGCTGGAAATAAGAAGAGGGTAAGGCCGGTTTGACCGGCCTTATTTTTTGGCAAGGCTGTGCAGGTTTTATCATGAAAAATATTCTCGCTATTCAGTCTCACGTCGTATTCGGCCACGCCGGCAACAGCGCGGCGGAGTTTCCGATGCGGCGTATGGGCGCCAATGTCTGGCCGCTCAATACCGTGCAGTTTTCCAACCACACGCAGTATGGCCACTGGACCGGCACGGTGATGCCGGCGTCGCACCTGACCGATATCGTCAAAGGCATCGCCGATATCGATCGCCTGAAGACCTGCGATGCGGTGCTGAGCGGCTATCTCGGCTCGGCGGAGCAGGGCGAACAGATTCTCGAGATCGTGCGTCAGGTGAAGGAAGCGAACCCTAACGCCTGGTATTTTTGCGATCCGGTGATGGGCCACCCGGAGAAAGGCTGCATTGTGGCGCCAGGCGTGGCGGAGTTCCACTGCCACGCCTCGCTGCCGGCCAGTGATATTATCGCGCCGAACCTGCTGGAGCTGGAGATGCTCAGCGGCACCAGCGTCGGCAGCGTCGCGGAAGCTGTGACAGTGTCACGTAAGCTGATCGCGCGCGGGCCGAAAATCGTGCTGGTGAAGCACCTGGCGCGCGCCGGCCGCCGTAGCGATCGTTTTGAGATGCTGCTGGTAACGGCGCAGGAAGCCTGGCATATCAGCCGTCCGCTGATCGATTTCGGCGTGCGCCAGCCGGTCGGCGTCGGCGATCTCACCAGCGGTATGCTGCTGGTGAACCTGTTGAAAGGCGAGCCGCTGAAGCAGTCGCTGGAGCATATCACTGCGGCCGTGTATGAAGTGATGCTGAAAACCCACGAAATGGGCGAGTATGAACTGCAGCTGGTGGCGGCGCAGGAGAGCATCGCGCGGCCGACACAGCATTTCGCTGCCGAAAGGCTGTAAGCGTCTGCAGGCGCTCAGCCTGATACGCGGTTAACAAAACGGGACGCCTGCGCGTCCCGTTGTCATATCAGGCCAGCCCTTCCGCCTTTAACGCGGCGATCACCGCCGGACGTTCCGCCACGCGCGCCTGCCAGGCGGCCAGCGCCTCAAGCGCGCTAAGATCCAGCTTCACCGCTTTCGCCCAGCGCGTCACGACGAACAGATAAGCATCCGCCACGGTAAAGCGCGCGCCGAGCAGCCACTGCTTATCGCGCAGCGCATTATCGACATAGCGGAACTTCGTCAGCAGCTGCTCGCGCTGCTTCACCTTGAACTCTTCCGGCGTATCGGGGCGAAACAGCGGGCTGAAGCCCTTATGCAGTTCGGTAGAGATATAGCTCAGCCACTCCAGCGTATGGTAGCGCGTCAGGCTGCCCGCCGGGGCCAGCAGCTGGCGATCGGGCTTCAGGTCCGCCAGGTACTGCACGATAGCGGTGCCTTCGGTAAGCAGCGTGCCGTCATCCAGCTCCAGCGCCGGAACCTGACCTTTCGGGTTGATCTGCAGATAGTCTTCGCCGCGTTCGGTCACTTTTTTCGCCAGGTCGACATTAACCTGAGTGAAATCGAGATCGCATTCGCGCAGAACGATATGGGGAGAAAGGGAACAGGCGCCAGCTTTACTGAAGAGTTTCATACAATGCTCCTTGTTGCATGCGGGGGTAAGGATCATCCTACTGCGCGACCGGGCAAATGTCAGTGCGGGGGCAATAAAAAAGCCGTCGCAGGGACGGCTTTTTCACTCCACGCGCTGAATCAGCTGTGGCTTTCCGCGGCCTGTTTCGCCGCCGCTTCGCGATCCACCGTCATCCGGTTCAGTAGCGGAGCGGTCAGCAGCATCAGAACGGCGATAACCCCGGTCACGATGCCGATCTGCTTAAACACGTCGCTGTAAACCTGCAGCGACTGCAGCGGATCGGTCACGTTTTCCGGCACCGCCATCAGGTTGGCGACCTTGCCGGCAATCATCGCGGCGCCGGCGGTGGTCAGGAACCAGGAGCCCATGATAAAGCCCATCAGGCGCTGCGGCACCAGCTGCGCCACCATCGCCAGGCCGAGGCCGGAGATCATCAGCTCGCCGATGCTCTGCAGCGCATAGCTCAGGATCAGCCAGTTGACCGACACGATACCCTGCTGGGTGGCAAAGCTGGCGCCCAGCGGCAGCACGAGGAACGCGCCGGAGCAAAGCACCATGCCGAAAGCGAACTTGTGCGGCATCGGCATACGATCGCCCAGCTTGTTATAGATGGCGGCCAGAATCGGGCTGGCGACCATGATCCAGAACGGGTTCAGCGCCTGATACTGCTCCGGCTCGAAGGCGATGCCCAGAATGGTATGTTCAACGTTGCGGATAGCGAAGAAGTTAAGCGAGGTCGGCATCTGCATATAAAGCACGAAGAAGACGATCGCTTCCACCATCAGCAGGAAGGCGACGATCATTTTGCGGCGCGCGGCGCCCTGCAGCGCGAACGCTTCTTTAGCGAACACCAGAATGATGCCCAGCGCGATCACCCCCAGCACGATGCGGGCGATAAACTGGTGATGCAGCAGCCAGGTGGCGACCGTGATCAGCACCACTACGCCGACCAGCGTCATCAGCAGCTTGCCGAGGTTCAGCGGCGCGAAATCCGGCTTAGAGCCGTAGTTCTTCACCATCTTCTGACAGAGCAGGAAGTTGACCACGGTAATTGCCAGGCCGACCACGGAGAGCGAAAACGCCACGCTCCAGCCGTAGCGCGCCGCCAGCCACGGCGTCAGCATCATGGACACCAGCGAGCCGACGTTGATCGACATATAGAACATGGTGAAGGCGCCGTCGAGACGCGGATCGTCTTTGTCGTAGCAGGTTGACAGCAGGGAGGCCGGGTTAGCTTTAAACAGCCCGCTGCCCATTGCCACCGTTGCCATGCCGATATAGACCATCGACACATCATGACCAGACCAGGCGACCAGCCCGTAGCCGACGCACAGCACCAGCGCGCCGAGAATAATCACCCGTTTGGTGCCCAGCACCTTATCGCCCAGCCAGCCGCCGATAGCGGTGAGACCGTACACCAGCGCGCTGAAAGAGGAGAAAAGGGTGATGGAATCGGCTTCGGACATCCCCAGCTGTTTAACCAGGTAGACCGCCATGATGGCCTGCAGGCCGTAATAACCAAATCGTTCCCACAGTTCGATAGAAAAGATCAAATAAAACGCTTTTGGCTGCTTGAACGCATTGAGGCTGACTGCCTCGTCAGTGTGTTTGTTTGCTGTAGACACTGTTACCTCTGTTGTTTCAACCTGATTTTCATCAGGAAATAAGACCGCGTCGCGGGCGAAGCCAACGCACGGTTCTGTAATAAAATCAGAAAAAACGGCGGTTAATTTCGCTTATCCCGCCACGGGTGGCAAGTGTTTTTTTATTTGCTGAAGATAGCGGCGGGATCAGGGTTAAGGGCAGGGGTCTCGCTTGTTAATTAGTGTTAAATTCGGTTTGCGATTTTATTGTCAGAATAATCTCTCTGTTTACCTACCGGCGGGATCGAAAAAGGGCAATTATTCGCTAAGCCCCTGTTTGACGATACAGGGACAAAATATTGCCTGATAATGCAGAATAAATGACTATTTAATGCGCACTATTTGCCGTTTGTTGAGGCTTTATAACGGCTTGCGCGGGGGCGATCGCGCGTTGCGCGCGAGTCGTGAGCAAGATCACGCTTTAAAACAATAATTTAGGGCGAAAAATAAGCATGGATGCCTGTGACGGCGGGAAAAGGCGACCGGGTAAGCGCGCGCGCCCGGCCGCCGAAGGGTCCGTTAACGCACCAGATGCAGGAACTGCAGATGGCGCTCATAGTGATCGAGAATATCGTTAATGATCTGCTCTTCGGTATAGCCCACCAGATCGTATTCCTGGCTGCCCTCCCACAGATGCACTTCAGCACGATAATAGCGGCTGGCGGTCGGCAAATTACCGCCGCGGCGCATAAATGACGGCGTGCTGTAGCCCTGCATCTGCACGCCGTAGACGAAAGGCGCTTCCTCACCGTGCGCCACGCGAATGCTCATCGTGAAATCCTGCGGTGACAGGTCACTCTCTACCTGCAGACCTTTCTCTTCCAGCACCTGCACCACTTTGCCCAGCGCCGGGCGCACCGTCTCATCCATAAAACGATAGACCATATCGCGGCCCGGATAAGAGATGGCGCGGTTCAGACGGCGGCGCCAGCTGCTGGTGTGGCCTGGACGGTAACGCGCGGTCAGCAGCGGCGAGGCGATTGCCAGCGAGCGGCTGCGGTCGCGCTGTTTCTCATGATGCAGCGCGCGGTACATCGCCAGCACGAACAGCACCAGCACCAGCGAGAAAGGCAGGGCGCTCAGTACCACTGCGGTCTGCAGCGAGGTATAGTCGCCGGCGAACAGCAGGGAGAGCGTCAGCATACAGACCGCCGCCGCCCAGAAAATGCGCAGCCAGTTGGGCGCATCACTGCTGCTGTCGCTGGTGCAGGAGAGGTTGGCCACCACCAGCGCGCCGGAATCGGCGGAGGTGACAAAAAAGATAAAGCAGATCACCACCGCCAGCACCGTCACCGGCGTCGCCAGCGGATAGCTGGCCAGCATATGGTATACCGCCATCGCCGGCTCGCTCAGGGCGATATCGCCCAACTCCTTCATACCGTGCTGGAAAAAGGTCAGGGCGCTGTTGCCGAACACCGACAGCCACGCAAGGGTAAAGCCCATCGGGATCAGCAATACGCCGATAACGAACTCACGCAGGGTGCGGCCACGCGAGATGCGGGCGATAAACATGCCGACAAACGGCGACCACGCGATCCACCATGCCCAGTAGAATACTGTCCAGCTGCCGAGCCAGCTGTCGCGGCTGGTGCTGCTGTAGGCGTAGAGATCGAAGGTTTTGCGCGGCAGACTGGTGAAATAGTCGCCGAAGTTCTGCACCAGCGCGTTCAGCAGATGGCCGGTCGGCCCGGCGAACAGCACGAAAAAGAACATCAGCAGCGCCAGCAGCATATTCAGCTCCGACATGCGGCGAATGCCCTTATCCACGCCGCTGACGGCGGAAAGCGTCGCGGCGCCCATCACCACCACAATCAAAATCACCTGCATGGTGTGGCTCTGCGCGATGCCGGTCAGAAAACTGATGCCGGAGTTAATCTGCATCACGCCAATGCCAAGGCTGGTCGCCAGGCCGAACATGGTACCGACGATGCCGAAAATATCTACCGCATGGCCAATCGGCCCGTTAATGCGATCGCCGATCAGCGGATAGAACGCAGAGCGCAGCGCCAGTGGCAGGTTATGGCGATAGGCGAAGTAGGCCAGCGCCATCGCCACCAGCGTATAGATGCCCCAGCCGTGCAGCCCCCAGTGCATCATCGTCAGCACCATGCCGTCGCGCGCCGCCTGCGCCGAACCCGCCACCCCTTCCGGCGGCTGCAGCAGGTGATCAAGCGGCTCTGATGCGCCATAGAACAGCAACTCGGAACCGATGCCGGCGGAAAATAGCATCGCTGCCCAGGTGCCATAACTGAAGTCGGGCGTGGCGTGATCCGGCCCAAGCTTGATGTCGCCATAGCGCGAAAGGGCGACAAACAGCACGAAGCCGAGATAAAAGGCGACCACCAGCATGTAGTACCAGCCGAAGGTGGCGGAAGCCCAGGCCTGCGCCCGACCCAGCAGCGAACTGGCCTGTTGCGGAAAGGCCAGCACACTGCCGGAAAAGAGCGTGATGATCAGCGCGGCGCCGAAAAACACCGCGCGGTTAAGTTTAACTGCCTGAATTGTCTGACGGTCCTGTGACCCCGGCATGCAAGCTCCTCATTCTGTTGCGTGAAACATCCCTGCCTGAAAATCCCTGCTAAACGCATGGTTTTGTTATTCAATTGTTATCAAGTCTAGTTTTTATTGATTGAACGTTCAATATAAAAAAGCTAGGCTATAGCCACATAAGTCGTTAAGAGTGACGGGACGATGCCAAAAGTTGGAATGAAGGCCATACGCCAGGCGCAGCTAATTAAAGCCACCCTGACGGTAATCGATCGGGTAGGGCTGGCGGAAGCGAGCCTCGCGGTAATCGCCAAAGAGGCGGGCGTGTCCACCGGCATCGTCAGCCACTATTTCGGCGATAAAAACGGCCTGCTGGACGCCTGTATGCGCCAGATCCTCGCCGACCTCTACCTGGCGGTGGAGCGGCAGCGGCGGCAGGCGCCGGATACGCCGGAGGCGCAGATCCGCGCCATTATCGACGGCAATTTTGATATTTCGCAGATTGACGCGCCGGTGCTGAAAACCTGGCTGGTGTTCTGGACCAACAGCCTGCATCAGCACAACCTACAGCGGCTGCAGACCATTAACGACCGTCGTCTCTGGTCGAACCTGACGGCGCAGTTCGCCCGCGTCATGCCGCGCGAACAGGCGCGCGCCGCCGGCAGCTGCATGGCGGCGCTGATCGACGGGCTGTGGCTGCGTATGACGCTGGCGCCGCAGCCGATGGCGGACGGGCTCGAGCGGGCGCGTTCAATCTGTTACCAGAATCTTGCGCTCTGGCTACAGCCGGCGCAGAACATGCATTAACAGGAGAAAACATGGCAGAGCTACCACGCCGCGGCAACTACATCAATGGCCGCGAAGAGCAGGGTCAGGGCGAGATCTTCACCACGGTGAATCCGGCCAACGGCAGGGCGCTGGCGGAGATCGCCGCCGCCAGCCGGGCGGACGTGGATCGTGCCGTCGAAAGCGCGCTGGCGGGCCAGCGTATCTGGCGCAGCTATACGCCGGTAGAGCGCAGCCGTGTGCTGCTGAAGGCGGTCGCCCTGCTGCGCGAGCGCAATCAGGCGCTGGCGGAGCTGGAGACGGCCGATACCGGCAAGCCGATTAGCGAAACCGCGGCGGTGGATATCGTTACCGGCGCCGACGTGCTGGAGTACTACGCCGGGCTGGCGCCGGCGCTGCAGGGCGAACAGATCCCGCTGCGCGACAGCGCGCTGGTCTATACCCGCCGCGAACCGCTGGGCGTCTGCGCCGGCATCGGCGCCTGGAACTACCCGATCCAGATCGCTCTGTGGAAAAGCGCTCCGGCGCTGGCGGCCGGCAATGCGATGATCTTCAAACCGAGCGAAGTAACGCCGCTGAGCGCGCTGGAGCTGGCGAAAATCTACAGCGAAGCGGGCCTGCCGGCCGGCGTGTTCAACGTGGTGCAGGGCGCGGCGGAAGTGGGACAGGCGCTGAGCCAGCATCCGCAGATTGAAAAAATCTCCTTTACCGGCGAGGTCAATACCGGCAAGCGGGTGATGGCGGACGCGGCGCTGGCTAACCTGAAAGAGGTTACCCTGGAGCTGGGCGGCAAATCGCCGCTGATCGTCTTTGACGACGCCGACCTGGAGCGGGCGGTCGACGGCGCGATGATGGCCAACTTCTACAGCAGCGGCCAGGTCTGCACCAACGGCACGCGGGTATTCGTCCAGCGTTCGCTGCTGCCGGCATTTGAAAAGCGGCTACTGGAGAAAATGGCGCGCATCAAAACCGGTGACCCGCGCGATCCGTCCGTGAACTTCGGTCCGCTGGTCAGCGCGCAGCACTGTGAAAAAGTGGT
This sequence comes from Mixta gaviniae, assembly GCF_002953195.1. GTDB lineage: Bacteria > Pseudomonadota > Gammaproteobacteria > Enterobacterales > Enterobacteriaceae > Mixta > Mixta gaviniae. The sequence goes on from NZ_CP026377.1 coordinate 2,130,912, forward strand.
CTCTTACCTGCAGCTGGGTAAAGAAGAGGGCGCGCGTCTGCTGGCGGGCGGCAACCGCATTACCGAAGGCGCGCTGGCGCAGGGCTACTACGTCGAGCCGACAGTATTCAGCGACTGCCACGACGGAATGCGCCTCGTACGTGAAGAGATCTTCGGCCCGGTGATGAGCATCCTGGCGTTTGATGACGAAGAGGAAGCTATCACGCGCGCCAACGCCACCGGCTATGGCCTGGCGGGCGGCGTTTTCACCCAGTCGCTGAACCGCGCGCACCGCGTGATCCATCAGCTGGAAGCGGGCATCTGTTGGGTGAACAGCTGGGGCGAATCCCCGGCGCCGATGCCGGTTGGCGGCTATAAGCTCTCGGGCGTGGGGCGTGAAAACGGCCTCGATACCCTGATGCACTACACCCGCACCAAATCCGTGCTGATCGAGATGGGAGATTACCCGTCAGCGTTTTAATGACTAACCCGGCGGCCTGGCCCGCCGGTTTCCGGAGGTTTAATGCAGAAATTTGACTACATCATTATCGGCGCAGGCTCTGCGGGCAATGTACTGGCCACGCGCCTTACCGAGGATGCTGACGTATCGGTACTGTTACTGGAAGCGGGCGGGCGCGATCACCGCTGGGACTTCCGTACCCAAATGCCAGCCGCTTTGGCTTATCCGCTGCAGGGTAAACGCTATAACTGGGCCTACGAGACCGAGCCGGAACCGCAGATGAACAACCGCCGCATGGAGTGCGGACGCGGAAAAGGGCTGGGCGGCTCTTCGCTGATCAACGGCATGTGTTATATCCGCGGCAACGCGCTCGACTACGACGGCTGGGCGAAAAAAGAGGGGCTGGAACAGTGGTCCTATCTGCACTGTCTGCCCTATTTCCGCCGCGCGGAGAAGCGCGACATTGGCGAGAATGACTATCACGGCGGCGAAGGCTACCTGAGCGTCACCACGCCGAAGGTGGGCAACAATCCGCTCTACCGCGCCTTTATCGAAGCGGCGAAGCAGGCGGGGCATCATGAAACCGACGATCTGAACGGCTACCGTCAGGATGGTTTTGGGCCGATGGATCGCACCGTCACGCCGCAGGGACGGCGCTCCAGCACCGCGCGCGGCTATCTCGACGTGGCGAAAACGCGGCCGAACCTGACTATTGTCACCCGTGCGCAGACCGATCGTATCCTGTTTGAGGGCAAAACCGCCACCGGCGTCACCTGGCTGCGCAAAGGGCAGCGCCAGCAGGCGACCGCCACGCGCGAAGTGCTGCTCTGCGCCGGCGCAATCGCCTCGCCGCAGATCCTGCAGCGCTCCGGCGTCGGCCCGGAAGAGTGGCTGCGCGAACTGGATATCGACGTGGTGCATGCGCTGCCGGGCGTCGGCCGTAACCTGCAGGATCATCTGGAAATCTATATGCAGTACCGCTGCAAAGAGCCGATCTCGCTCTATCCGGCGCTAAAGTGGTGGAACCAGCCGGCGATCGGCGCAGAATGGCTGCTGAAAGGCACCGGCATCGGCGCCAGCAACCAGTTCGAGGCGGGCGGCTTTATCCGCAGCGATAATCACCCGGAGTGGCCCGATCTGCAATATCACTTCCTGCCGGTGGCGATTAACTACAACGGCAGTAGCCCGGTTAAACAGCATGGCTTTCAGGCGCACGTCGGGCCGATGCGCTCCATGAGCCGCGGGCGCATTAAGCTCAAATCGAAAGATCCCTATGACGCGCCCTCGATCTTTTTCAACTATATGTCGGAAACCCGCGACTGGGTGGAGTTCCGCGCGGCGGTGCGCCTGACCCGTGAAATCATGCGCCAGCCGGCGCTGGAGCCTTACTGCGGCGCGGAGATCCAGCCGGGCTTCGCGGTGCAGAGCGACGAGCAGATCGACGCCTTTATCCGCGAGCATGCGGAAACTGCCTATCACCCGTGCGGCAGCTGCGCCATGGGCTATGGCGAGATGGACGTGGTCGACGATCAGGGTCGCGTGCATGGCCTGCAGCGCCTGCGCGTGGTGGATGCCTCGATCATGCCGCAAATTACCACCGGCAACCTGAATGCGCCGACGGTGATGATCGCCGAGAAGATGTCTGACATCATTCGCGGGCGTGCGCCGCTGGCGCCGTCGCAGGCGGATTACTATCGGCTGCAGCGCGAGCAGGAAATTGCCGCGGCGGACGCAGCGGAAAGCGCCTGACGCGGCGGCCATCGCCCGGGATTCAGGCGACGCCATAAAAAAAGCCGGTCATCAGACCGGCTTTTTTATGCCCGCGCGGCGTTACAGATCGGTTTTCTCTTTATATTCGCAGAGATCTTCAATCAGGCAGGAGCCACAGCGCGGCTTACGCGCGATGCAGGTGTAACGGCCATGCAGGATCAGCCAGTGGTGACAGTCGACCTTAAACTCCTTCGGCACCACCTTCAGCAGCTTCTCCTCAACCTGCTCGACATTCTTGCCGGGCGCGAAGTGAGTGCGGTTGCAGACGCGGAAAATATGGGTGTCGACGGCGATAGTCGGCCAGCCGAAGGCGGTGTTCAGCACCACGTTGGCGGTTTTCCTGCCGACGCCGGGCAGCGCCTCCAGCGCGGCGCGATCCTCCGGCACCTCGCCCTGATGCTTCTCCAGCAGAATGCGGCAGGTTTTAATCACATTCTCCGCTTTGCTGTTAAACAGGCCGATGGTCCTGATATAGCTTTTTACCCCTTCGACCCCCAGCTCCAGCATCGCGGCGGGCGTATTGGCCACCGGATAGAGCTTCGCCGTCGCCTTATTGACGCTGACGTCGGTGGCCTGCGCCGAGAGCAGCACGGCGATCAGCAGTTCAAAAGGGGAGGTAAAGTTCAGCTCGGTGGTCGGATGCGGGTTGTTGGCCCGCAGCCGCGACAGAATTTCGTAGCGTTTTTCTTTATTCACACCGCTTTCTCAGTCTGGCCCTGCGGCAGCGCGCTGTCGCGACGGGCGGCGGCGCGCGCTTTCAGTTTTTTATCAAGCAGATATTTGGCCGCCAGCAGCATGCCGAGGCCGATAAAGGCGCCCGGCGGCAGCATTGCCAGCAGCATCGGCGAATCGAAGTGAACCACCTCCACGCGCAACACCTTCGCCCACGGGCCAAGCAGCTGATCGGCGCCGTTGAATAGGGTGCCGTTGCCGATAATCTCGCGCAGCGATCCCAGCACGAACATCGCGCTGGTGGCACCCATACCGATAGCGAAACCGTCCAGCGCCGAGAGCGGAATGCTGCTTTTCGACGCCACCGCCTCGGCACGGCCCACCACGATGCAGTTGGTGACAATCAGCGGAATAAAAATCCCCAGCGACTGATAGAGACCGTAGGCGTAGGCGTTGATCAGCATCTGCACGCAGCTCACCACCGAGGCGATGATCATGACGTAAATCGGGATACGGATTTCCGACGGCACCCAGCGGCGCGAAGCGGAGATCGCGCTATTGGTGATGGTCAGCACCAGCGTGGTCGCCAGGCCAAGGCCCAGCGCGTTAGTGGCGGTCGAGGTGACCGCCAGCAGCGGGCAGAGGCCCAGCAGCTGCACCAGCGCGGAGTTGTTTTTCCACAGTCCGCCGATCAATAAATTTTTAGCTTCACTCATTTGCATCTCCACAGTCGGGTAGCGAAGAGAGTTTCTCCGGCAGCGTTTCAATAAGCAGCGTAGTGCGTTTGGCGGCGTTCACCACCGCGCGCGGAGTAATGGTGGCGCCGGTAAACTGATCAAAATCGCCGCCATCTTTTTTCACCGCGAAATGCGCGTCATGCGCGCCATGCAGCTGCACACCGCTAAAGCGGGTGATCCAGTCGGAAATGCGCAGCTCAATTTTATCGCCGAGGCCCGGCGTTTCATGATGCTCCACCACCCGTACCCCCAGCACCTTGCCCTGGAAATCCGCGCCGACCAGCATCTGAATCGCGCCAGAATAGCCGTCCGGCGCGGTAGTCTCAAGCGCTGCCGCCACCGGCTGGTTAGCTTTCCGCGCCACATAGAGCCGATGCGGCTTATCGTTACCCAGCGCGCTATCCGTGACAACGTAACATTCATGCTGCATCACGTTATCGTACAGTTCCGGCGGCACCACCTGATCCAGCAGCAGCTTCTGCTGCACTGAGGTCTGATGGGCGATGGTCGGTTTGGTCACTGTGTTAATTACCGCGGTCAGGCCGGTGGTGACGGCGGCGAACAGCGCCAGCGTCACGCCATTTTTACGTATGGTATCCAGCATGGCTTACTCCTTGCGATGGCCGTACACGCGCGGCTGGGTGTAGTAATCGATCAGCGGCACGCAGATGTTGGCCAACAGCACAGCGAACGCCACGCCGTCCGGATAGCCACCGAAGCTGCGGATTAGCCATACCAGCATGCCGATCAGCACGCCGAAGATCAGCCGGCCCTTATTGGTGGTCGAGGCGGTAATCGGGTCAGTGGCGATAAAAAAGGCCCCAGCATCGTTGCGCCGGAGAAGAGGTGGATCAGCGGCGAGGCGAGAGTGCCCGGCGAGAAGAACCAGCCCAGCGTGGCGCAGACCGCCAGCGAGGCGAGAAAACTGACCGGGATATGCCAGCGAATGGTATTCGTCAGCAGCAGGAACAGGCCGCCCAGCAGGAAGCCAATATTGACCCACTGCCAGCCGATGCCGGCGATAGCGCCGCCGAAAATCGGCTGCGCCAGCAGCTGTTCGGCGCTGTGGCCGGCGCGCAGCCCGGTTTTAAAGGTATCGAGCGGCGTCGCCTGGCTGACGCCGTCCGCGCCCATCTGCAGCTGCTGAAGGGTGTCGCCCGCCAGCGTGTGATGGGTGAAAATCATGCTCAGCGAATCGAGCAGGCCAGGCGTCACCGCCTGCAGCGCCTGCGGCGGCAGCCAGCTGGTCATCTGTACCGGGAAAGAGATCAGCAGCACCACATAACCGATCATTGCCGGGTTGAAGGGATTCTGTCCGAGACCGCCATACAGCTGCTTGGCGATAATAATGGCGAAGGCGGTGCCGATGACGATCAGCCACCAGGGCGCCAGCGGCGGCAGACTGACGCCCAGCAGCAGAGCGGTCAGCAGCGCGGAGTGGTCGCCGAGGTTGGCCAGCACCGGCTGTTTGCGCAGGTGCAGGATCGCCGCTTCGGTGCCCCAGGCGGTCAGCGCCGCCAGCGCCACCTGAATCAGGTTACCGTAGCCGAAAAAGTACCACTGGGCGGCCATGCCAGGCAGCGCCGCCAGCAGCACCAGCAGCATGATGCGGCTGGTGGCACGGTGGTTATGGGTGTAAGGGGAACTTGCAATACGAAAAGCCATTTAATCCTCTAAGCCTGTCTGCTGCTGTGCTTTACGCGCTTTGGCGCGCGCAACGGCGGCGGCCACTGCGGCTTTGCGGCGCGCCTCCGCATCATCCGTGTCGGCGCTTTCTGCCGCCTGGTGTTGTGCTTTTTTCGCTTTGGCGCGGGCGACGGCCGCTTCAATCGCCGCTTTGCGCGCGTCAACCAGCGCGTCAACCGGCGCGGCGTCGGCGCTTTCCGGCTCGGCGGCGGCTAAAGGCACGCTTTCGCTTTCTGGCGTCATCGCATCCGTTGACGGCACGCTCTGGCTTTCCGTCTCCGCTTCTGCGGCGGCGTGATGTTTCTCCGCCGTTGCCTGCTGCGCCTTTTTCGCTTTGGCGCGCGCCACGGCGTCGGCGACCGCGACCTTACGCGCATCAGCCGCTTCGGCGGCGCGCGCGTTTTCCGGCGCGGCCGCTTCCTCAGACGCATCTGCGCTTTCTGCCGCCGCCTGCGCCTGCTGCGCTTTTTTCGCTTTGGCGCGCGCGATAGCCGCTTCTACCGCGGCCTTACGCGGATCGACCGCTTCAGACGCGTCTGCGCTTTCCGTCGCCGCCTGCGCCTGCTGCGCTTTTTTCGCTTTGGCGCGCGCGATAGCCGCTTCTACCGCGGCCTTACGCGGATCGACCGCTTCAGTCGCGTCTGCGCTTTCCGTCGCCGCCTGCGCCTGCTGCGCTTTTTTCGCTTTGGCGCGCGCGACGGCCGCTTCGACTGCCGCCTTACGCGGATCGACCGCTTCAGACGCGTCTGCGTTTTCCGTCGTCGCCTGCGCCTGCTGCGCTTTTTTCGCTTTGGCGCGTGCGATAGCCGCTTCGACTGCCGCCTTACGCGGATCGACCGCTTCAGACGCGTCTGCGCTTTCCGCTGCCGCCTGCGCCTGCTGCGCTTTTTTCGCTTTGGCGCGGGCGACGGCCGCTTCTACTGCCGCCTTACGCGGATCGACCGCTTCAGACGCGTCTGCGCTTTCCGTCGTCGCCTGCGCCTGCTGCGCTTTTTTCGCTTTGGCGCGCGCGATAGCCGCTTCTACTGCGGCTTTACGCGGATCGATGCCGTCGGCCGCCTGGCTTTCAGCGTCCTGTTCCTGCTGCGCTTTTTTCGCTTTGGCGCGCGCGATGGCCGCTTCTACTGCGGCTTTACGCGGATCGCCCGCCTGACGCGACAGCGGCTCGGTCTCAGCCTGTTTTTCTGCCTGGCGCTGGCGCGCCAGCGCCTTACGCGCCTCGCGCTGGGCGATAGCCGCGGCGTTATCAGGCGCTGCGTCCGCATTGTCTTCGATCCCGGTCGCTTTCTTCGCTTTCACGCGCGCCAGCGCGGCGGCGATCTCATCCTGTTCACTGGCGCTGACTTTACGTTTCGCCTGCGCATGACGCGCTTCACGCGCCAGTTTTTCCCGCTCCAGGCGCGCCTGACGCGCTTCAAAGCGCGCCTTCGCTTCGGCGGTGCGCTTCGCTTCCAGATCGATGGCGCGCAGTTCCGCTTTCTCTTGACGGTAATATTGCACCAGCGGAATATTGCTCGGGCAAACCCAGGCGCAGGCGCCGCATTCGATGCAATCTTCAATATGGTAGGCGCGCGCCTTATCGTGATCGGCGCCCTGGCTGTACCAGTAGAGCTGCTGCGGCAGCAGGTTGGCCGGGCAGGCATCGGCGCAGGCGCTGCAGCGGATGCAGGAAAGCTCCTGCTGCGGCTCGCCCATTTCGCTGGCGGAGGGGGCCAGCAGACAGTTAGTGATTTTCACTACCGGCACGTCCAGCGCGGGCAGGGTAAAGCCCATCAGCGGGCCGCCCATGATCACCATCTGCTTCGGCTGCGGCTGAAAGCCCGCATGGTGCAACAGATGGCTGACCGGCGTGCCGAGCCGTCCCCAGACGTTGCCCGGCTGCGCTACCGCTTCGCCGGTCAGCGTGACGACGCGCTCGGTCAGCGGTTCACCGTCGATAATGGCGCGCTTCACGGCCCAGGCGGTGCCGACGTTCTGCATCAGCACGCCGATATCGGAAGATCGTCCGCCGTGCGGCACTTCTTTACCGGTCAGAATTTTGGTCAGCTGCTTCGCGCCGCCGGAAGGGTATTTGGTAGGGATAACGCGCAGCTGCAGATCGTTGGCGCCGCCCAGCGCGCGCTTCAGCGCGGCGATCGCCTGCGGTTTATTGTCTTCAATGCCGATCAGCACACGCTCCGCCTGCAGCACCCAGGCAAGAATGCGGCTGCCCTCAAGCACCTCTTCGGCGCAGTCCTGCATCAGCCGGTCGTCGGCGGTAATATAGGGTTCGCACTCGGCGGCGTTAATGATCAGCGTACGGGTGCTGTCCAGCCCGCCTTTCAGTTTGGTGGCGGTAGGAAAACCGGCGCCGCCCAGCCCGGCGACGCCCGCCAGATGGATGCGTTTGATCACTTCTTCGCGCGTCAGCTGGCGATAGTCCGCCACGCCGTCGCGTTCAATCCAGCGATCCTCGCCATCCGGCACGATAAAAACCGAAATCTCCGCCAGCCCGGAAGGGTGCGCGGTCATATGCGGGCCGATGGCTTCAATGACGCCTGACGTCGGCGCATGCACCGGCAGCATCCGTCCGGCGCCGAAGGTCAGCGGCTGGCCGCGCAGCACGTGATCGCCGGGTTTAACGCACAGCTCGCCCTCATGGCCGATATGCTGTTTCAGCGGAATGATAAAGCGATCCGCCAGCGGTAGCTGGCGCAGCGGCGTGCCGTTGGACTGGGTCTTCATTTCCGGCGGATGAATGCCGCCGTCAAAATCCCAAATCTTATCTTTACGGAATATATTCAGTAGGTTAAGCATGACTTTCCACAGGAATGACCCGTACCGGGATGGTGTGCAGATCCCATTTCCAGTTTGCCGTAGTGGTGGCAACCGGACGCATTTCAATACAGTCGGTCGGGCAGGGCGCGACACAGAGATCGCAACCGGTGCAGACGTCGCTCAGCACAGTGTGCATGGCGCGCGTGGCGCCGACGATGGCATCGACCGGACAGGCCTGGATGCACTTGGTGCAGCCGATGCAGTTCGCTTCGTCGATCCACGCCACGGTGCGTACCGGCTCTTTGGCGCTTTCGTCGCCGTCGATCGGTTGCGGCTCGACATTGAGCAGGCCCGCCAGCTTCAGCATCGTCTGCTCGCCGCCGGGGGCGCATTTATTGATCGCCTCGCCGTTATTGCCCACCGCTTCCGCATAGGGGCGGCAGCCGGGATAGCCGCACTGCCCGCACTGGCTCTGCGGCAGCACGGCATCGATTTGCTCAACGATCGGATCCGCTTCCACTTTAAAGCGGCGTGATGCATAGCCCAACAGCCCGCCGAAGATCAGGCTCAGAGCGCTTATTGCAGCAATAGCTATCCAGATAGCGGTCATCAGAATTTCACCAGACCAGTAAAGCCCATAAAGGCCAGCGCCATCAGGCCGGCGGTAATCAGCGCGATAGAGGAACCTTTAAACGGCGCCGGCACGTTGGCCAGCACCAGCCGTTCGCGCATGCCGGCAAACAGCACCATCACCAGCGAAAAGCCGAGCGAAGCGCTGAAGCCGTAAAGCGCCGCCTGCAAAAAGGTGTGGTTAAGGTTAACGCTCAGCAGCGGCACCGCCAGCACCGCGCAGTTAGTGGTGATCAGCGGCAGAAAGATGCCCAGCAGGCGATAGAGCGCCGGGCTGGTTTTACGCACTACCATCTCCGTAAACTGCACGGTAACGGCGATAACGAGGATATAGGCCAGCGTACGCAGATACACCAGATCCAGCGGCACCAGAATCAGATGGTTCACCACCCAGGCGCAGATCGAGGCCAGGGTGATAACAAATGTGGTCGCAAGCCCCATGCCTATCGCCGTTTCCAGTTTTTTGGAAACGCCCATAAAGGGACAGAGGCCAAGGAACTTCACCAGAACGAAGTTGTTCACCAGCACTGTGCCGACGAAAAGAAGCAGATAATCGGTCATCGTATCGCCCGGGGTTACAAAAGGTGCTTATTATCAGTCATTCCCGGCGCCATCACAACGGCGCCGGGCGGCGGGAACGGCGACAAAAGCACTCAGGATTAAATTATTGCGCTTTTTCGCGCCGCTCAGGGGGCGATAAAGGTATTTTTCACCCGCTGCGCGCGGCGGAAATAGGGCACCATGGTGGCTGCCGCCAGCAGCGACAGCAGCAGGGAACGCACCGCCGCGCCATCGGCGACCGGCGAGAAAGCGAAGGTTTTCAACGCCAGCACCACGGTCAGCAGCAGCCAGATAATGTAGTGGCGCGGCAGACGGCGCGAGCGGCGGCAGAAAAGCCAGGTCACCCAGCCGCTGTAGATCCAGACCGCCAGCGACGTGGCCAGCGACAGCCCCCACTGCGTCAGAAACGCGTGGTCATGGCTGAACAGCGCGTCGCGCCAGGCGGGGTTGAACAGCGCGCCGAGATACATCACCACCACCAGCGCGCTGGTCAGCACGGTCAGGATCAGCCAGGCGAGCGGCAGCAGCAGCCAGCCGCCGAGGCGTGGCGCGGGGGACGTTAATGACATACGGCATTCCTTGTAGAGCGAAACGGCGGCGTGAGGCAGGAGATGGCCAAACCAGTCACGCCCGATAGGGACCCGGTATTATACGGAAAAGCGGAAGAGGGAACAGGCAGGATTTAAACCACGTAGCGCCAGACCGATTTCGGCACTTCGCCTAAATTGAACAGTTTTCCGCCGGATACCAGCTCGGCGCGACGATGATCGGCAGCGCGATACATATTCATCAATTCAGTATCATCGGTCAGGGAGTAATTAAGATGATCAAATAACTTTTCCAGGCTTTCTGAGGTATTCACTTTACGAAATTTCAACAGGTAATCTTGCGCTGTCATAATAACCATAATAATGGAGAGAAGGTTGAGCGACTCAGTATAGGGAGGCCGCGGCGTCTGTCCAGATCCCGCCAGGCAAAAAAACGCGAAATTCAGAAAATAGCGCTGTCCGTCAGCGGATGAAATGCAAATTTATACTTTTAAAAACTTATACCTCGGTTACGCCGCATTCTTTTTCTCTTAACCCTGAAAAATGCGCCGTCGCGCCAGGAATATTCTGAGTAAATAGAGATTGGCCTGCGCCGTTGCATAGCGGGAAAAGGTGACAATAAAACTGTCACGCTAAAAATTGAATAAACCTGTTTTTTACACGGTTAAGCGAAAATGTTTAACATTTGCCGAAAAAAGCGCAAAGAGCAGCATTGTGCGAAGCGTCACAAATATGTGATTTAACGCGGCGCGCGTCAGGCGGATCAACATGACTGAAGTTTACACGTCTTTGTAATCGCTACCAAAACCTGTACTGGCTAACCACTTATGTTTATTACACTTATTTAACAGTTTTGAAAAATCATTTCAGGCGTTTTTTCCATATCATTTACCCGTATTGCACCGCAGCGAAACAGGTAACCCATTTAATTAATTGAATTTTGTGAACCAGGTCGAAAACTCCCGTAGCTGAATCCGCCAGGCTGTAAACGCACTTGTACCCAGGCTGTGAAATCCCACCAGAGGAATAAGACTATGTGGAAGCGTTTACTTTTATCCGCGATGGTGAGCGCTACGCTCGCCGCGCCGTCGCTGGCGGCAAATATGACCGTAGGTTTCTCGCAGGTCGGCTCGGAATCGGGCTGGCGTGCGGCGGAAACCAGCGTAGCGAAAAGCGAAGCGGCGAAGCGCGGCATCACGCTGAAAATTGCCGATGGCCAGCAGAAGCAGGAGAACCAAATCAAGGCGGTGCGCTCGTTTATCGCCCAGGGCGTTGATGCCATCTTTATCGCGCCGGTGGTGCAGACTGGCTGGGAGCCGGTGCTGGAAGAGGCGAAAGACGCCAATATTCCGGTGTTCCTGCTCGACCGCGCCATCGTGGTGAAAGATAACTCGCTCTACACCTCCGTGATCACCGCAGATAACGTGCTGGAGGGCCGCCTGATCGGCGAATGGCTGGTGAAGCAGATGAACGGCAAGCCGTGCAACGTGGTTGAGCTGCAGGGCACCGTCGGTGCCAGCGTCGCCATCGACCGTAAAAAAGGCTTTGCCGAAGCGATTGCCAATACGCCGACCATCAAAGTGATCCGTTCGCAGTCGGGTGACTTTACCCGCAGCAAAGGCAAAGAGGTGATGGAGAGCTTTATCAAGGCGGAAAATAACGGCAAAAATATCTGCATGGTGTACGCCCATAACGACGATATGGCGATCGGCGCCATCCAGGCGATTAAAGAGGCGGGGCTGAAACCGGGCAAAGATATTCTTACCGGCTCGATTGATGGTGTGCCCGATATTTATAAAGCGATGCTGGCGGGCGAAGCCAACGCTAACGTCGAGCTGACGCCGAATATGGCCGGCCCGGCGTTCGATGCGCTGGAGAAACTGAAACAGAACGGCACCGTGCCGCCGAAAGTGATTAAAACCGAAACCAAACTCTGGCTGCCCGCCGACGCGCAAAGCGAACTCGATAAGAAGAAAAATATGGGCTACTGATCCGCATTTCATCGCCGCCGTCGGCCAGGCGTCCCGCGGGACGTACTGGCCGACGCCGTTGTTATTCACCGAGGCGTATTATGACTGTGCAAACAGAAAAGCTGCTGGATATACGCGGCGTCAGTAAATTTTTCCCCGGCGTCAAGGCGCTGGATAACGTCTCGTTCAGCCTGCAGCGCGGCGAGATCATGGCGCTGCTGGGAGAGAACGGGGCGGGCAAATCGACGCTGATCAAGGTGCTGACCGGCGTCTATCAGCGCGACGCCGGCGACGTGCTGCTCAACGGCGCGGCGATCGCGCCGCGCAACACCGCCCAGGCGCAACAGGCGGGCATCGGCACCGTCTATCAGGAGGTCAACCTGCTGCCCAATATGTCGGTGGCGGACAACCTGTTTATTGGCCGCGAGCCTAAGCGCTTCGGCATGGTGGATCGCAAGGCGATGGCGCGTCAGGCGCGCGCGCTGCTTAACCGCTACGGCTTCTCGCTCGACGTCAACCGGCCGCTGGGCCACTATTCGGTGGCGATGCAGCAGATTATCGCCATCTGCCGCGCGGTCGATCTCTCCGCCCAGGTGCTGATTCTCGATGAGCCGACTGCCAGCCTCGACGCCAGCGAAGTAGAGATGCTGTTTACGCTCATGAACCAGCTGAAGGCGAAGGGGATGAGCCTGATTTTCGTCACCCATTTTCTCGATCAGGTGTATCGCGTCTGCGATCGCATCACCATCCTGCGTAATGGCCAGTATATCGCCACCCGCGATGCCGATACGCTGCCGCAGCTGGAGCTGATCAAGCTGATGCTGGGGCGCGAGCTGATGGAAACCGCGCTACAACGCGCCGGGCGAACGCTGAAAAGCGAGAAGCCGGTGGTGGAGTTTCAACACTACAGCAAGAAGGGCACTATCGAGCCGTTCAGCCTGGCGGTGCGCCCTGGCGAAGCGGTCGGCCTCGCGGGCCTGCTCGGCTCCGGCCGTACCGAAACCGCAGAGGTGCTGTTTGGCGTGCGGCGCGCCGACAGCGGCACCGCCTTTATCCGCGGCAAAAAACAGACTATCCGTACCCCGGCGCAGGCGTCGCGGCTCGGCATGGGCTTCTGCCCGGAAGATCGCAAAACCGACGGCATTATCGGCGCCGCGTCGGTGCGCGAGAACATTATCCTCGCCCTGCAGGCTCAGCGCGGCTGGCTGCGTCCCATCAGCAAGCGCGAGCAGACCGATATCGCTCAGCGCTTTATCCGCCAGTTGGGGATCCGCACCCCGCACGCCGAGCAGCCGATAGAGCTGCTCTCCGGCGGCAACCAGCAAAAGGTGCTGCTGTCGCGCTGGCTGGTGACCCGCCCGCAGTTTCTGATCCTGGATGAGCCGACGCGTGGCATCGACGTGGGCGCCCATGCGGAGATCATTCGTCTGATTGAATCGCTGTGCGCCGACGGCCTGGCGCTGCTGGTGATCTCATCGGAGCTGGAAGAACTGGTCGGCTATGCCGATCGTGTGGTGATCCTGCGCGATCGCCAGCAGGTCGCGGAAATCCCGCTGGAAAAACTCTCGGTGGCAGCCATCGTTGGCGCTATCGCGGATGGAGGAGCGCGTCATGCCTGAAAGTCACGTACTGCCGGAGAAGCCCCCCGTGTTAAAGCGTAAACTTCCGCCCGGAATGCCGCAGCTGGCGGCGTTGATTTTGGTGCTGCTGGTAGACAGCCTGGTAGCGAATAATTTCTTTGCGCTGCATCTGCAGGATGGCCGCCTGTTCGGCAGCCCGATCGATATCCTTAACCGCGCGGTGCCGGTGGCGCTGCTTGCTATCGGCATGACGCTGGTGATCGCCACCGGCGGCATCGATCTCTCGGTCGGGGCCATTATGGCGATCGCCGGCGCGACGGCGGCGACGCTAACGGTGGCGGGCCACAGCCTGCCGGTGATTATTCTGGCGACGCTGGCCAGCGGCGTGCTGTGCGGGCTGTGGAATGGCATCCTCGTGGCGTTGCTGAAGATCCAGCCGTTCGTCGCCACGCTGATTTTGATGGTGGCGGGGCGCGGCATCGCACAGCTGATCACCCAGGGGCAGATTGTGACCTTCGATAGCGACGCGCTTGGCTGGATCGGCAGCGGATCGTTCGCGCTATTGCCGGTGCCGGTCTGGATCGCCGCGGTAATGGCGCTGCTGGTCTGGCTGCTGACGCGCAAAACCGCCCTCGGGCTGTTTATCGAGGCGGTGGGCATCAACCTGCGCGCCGCGCGTAACGCCGGGGTCAACGGCTGGCTGGTGGTGATGTCCGCCTACCTGATCAGCGGCTTCTGCGCGGCGGTGGCGGGGCTGATCGTCGCGGCGGATATTCGCGGTGCCGACGCCAATAACGCCGGGCTCTGGCTGGAGCTGGACGCCATCCTTGCGGTGGTGATCGGCGGCGCCTCGCTGATGGGCGGACGCTTCAATCTGCTGCTGTCGCTGCTGGGCGCGCTGATCATTCAGGCGATGAATACCGGCATCCTGCTCTCCGGTTTTCCGCCGGAGCTGAACCAGGTGGTCAAAGCGGTGGTGGTGATGGCGGTACTGCTGCTGCAGTCGCCGCGTTTTTTGCAGTTACTGAAGCGGAGAGGCTGAAATGTTGAAACGTCACTTGCCCTTAACCATTACGCTGCTGGTGTTCGTCGCAGGCTATCTTTTCTGCCTGTCGCAGTTTCCCGGCTTCGCCTCAACGCGCGTTATCGGCAATATCCTCACCGATAACGCCTTTCTCGGCATCATCGCCGTCGGCATGACCTTTGTCATTCTCTCCGGCGGCATCGATCTGTCGGTAGGGGCGGTTATCGCCTTTACCGGTGTCTTTCTCGCGCGAGCGATCGGCGATCTGCACCTGTCGCCGTGGCTGGCGTTCGGTATTATCTTGCTGGCGGGGGCGATCTTCGGCGCGCTGATGGGCTGGCTGATCGACGCGCTGAAGATCCCCGCTTTTATCATCACCCTGGCAGGCATGTTCTTTCTGCGCGGCTGTAGCTACCTGATTGCCGAAAGCTCGATTCCCATCGATCATCCGCTGTACGGCACGCTCTCCAGCATGGCGTGGAAGATGCCGGGTGGGGGACGGCTCAGCCTGATGGCGCTGGTCATGCTGGTGGTAGTGGCGCTGGGCATTGTGCTGGCGCACCGCACCCGTTTCGGCAATCAGGTTTACGCCGTCGGCGGCAATATGCACTCCGCGCAGCTGATGGGCGTCTCGACGCGCGCCACCACGGTGAAGATCTATATGCTTTCCACTTTTCTGGCGACGCTGGCGGGAATTGTTTTTTCGCTCTATACCTCGGCGGGCTATGCGCTGGCGGGGCTGGGCGTGGAGCTGGACGCTATCGCGTCGGTCGTGATCGGCGGCACGCTGCTCTCCGGCGGCGTCGGAACGGTGCTGGGCACGCTGTTCGGCGTACTGATCCAGGGGCTGATTCAGACCTGGATTAACTTCGACGGCACGCTCAGCTCATGGTGGACCAAAATCGCCATCGGCGTGTTGCTGTTCGCCTTTATCGCGCTGCAGCGGTTGCTGACAGTGATGTGGGACCGGCAGCAGAACGCGCCGGTGGAGCGGGTAACGCCGCAGTAGCCGCCGGGTGAGGCGGTGAGCGCCAGGCGCTCTGGGAACGGAGCGCTTTTTTAGCGCTTTTATTAGTTACAACATACTAAAGAAGAGATAAAACCAGATAGCTCAACAACCGCGTCTGCCTCGCTTTGCAGAAGAGCGCCGGGCCAGCAGGGTTACCGGAGTCAGGGAGAAAGCGGCACCAGCTTGGTTACCGGGGCCAGAGAGAAAGCGGCACCAGCAGGGCGCCCAGGTGCTACAGAGAAAAGCGGGGCCCGCGCGTTTGCAGGATGGCGCAGAGGAAATGAGGCCAGCAGGCTGTCGGGCGTCGTACGCCGTCCTGCCGCCACAAGCGGCACAAAAAAAAGCCGCATCGGGAGGGATGCGGCTTACGTTCAACCTGACGATTAACGGTTAATACGGTAGTAGACCTCGTTCCAGCGCAGCGCATCTTTAAACGCGGGCAGCGTGGTGTCGTTATCAATGACCATCACTTCGATACCGTGCATCTCGCCGTACAGGCGCATATCCTCGACATCCAGCGCCTGACTGAAGACAGTATGGTGCGCGCCGCCACCCAGAATCCACGCTTCAGAGGCGGTCGCCAGCGAGGGCTGTGCCTTCCACAGCGCGCGCGCTACCGGCAGTTTCGGCAGCGGCTGCGGCTGCTCAATGGTATCCACCACGTTAACCAGCAGGCGGAAACGGTCACCCATATCGATCACGCTGGCGTTTACCGCCGGGCCGGCCGGGGTAGAGAAGATCAGGCGGGCCGGATCGGCCTTGCCGCCGATGCCGAGGAACTGCACATCCAGCAGCGGCTTCTCTTCTTTGGCGATAGAGGGACAGACTTCCAGCATATGGGAACCCAGCACCAGCTCATTGCCCGGCGAGAAGTGGTAGGTGTAATCCTCCATAAAGGAGGTGCCGCCCGGACGATCGCCCGCCATGATTTTGAAAATGTGCAGCAGGGCGGCAGTTTTCCAGTCGCCTTCGCCGGCGAAGCCGTAACCCTGCGCCATCAGACGCTGTACCGCCAGGCCCGGCAGCTGCGTCATACCATGCAGTGTCTGGAAATTGGTGGTAAAGGCACGGCAGCCTTCATCATCCAGGAAGCGCTTCATGCCCAGCTCGATGCGCGCGGCGTCCAGCACGTTCTGACGTTTTTCGCCGTTGACTGCCGCCACCGCGCTGAAGCGATACTGGCTTTCATACTCATCGACCAGCGCGTTAACGTCGCCATCACTGACCTGATTGATCACCTCTACCAGATCGCCCACGCCCCAGCCGTTCACCGCATAGCCGAACTGGATCTGCGCCGCCACCTTATCGCCTTCGGTAACCGCCACTTCACGCATATTATCGCCGAAGCGCGCCACCTTCAGCTGCTGGCTGGCGTGACGCGCCGCGGCGCCGCGCATCCACTTGCCGAGACGCTGGTGGCAGTGGCTATCCTGCCAGTGTCCGGTGATCACGCTGTGCGCCAGGCCCATGCGCGCGCCGATAAAGCCGAACTCACGGCCGCCGTGTGCGGTCTGGTTCAGGTTCATAAAGTCCATATCCATGCTGTCCCACGGAATTTCCGCGTTGAACTGGGTATGGAACTGCAGCAGCGGCTTGTTCAGCACCGACAGTCCGCCAATCCACATTTTCGCCGGCGAGAAGGTGTGCAGCCAGGTGATGATGCCGATACAGCTGTTGTCATGGTTGGCGTCGCGGCAGAGCGCCAGCGCCTCGTCAGGGCTTTTCACCATTGGCTTCAGCTGCAGCTTCACCGGCAAGCCCGCTTCGCGATTCAGCCCGTCCACCACCTGCTGCGCATGGTCGGCGACCTGACGCAGCGTTTCCGGTCCATACAGATGCTGGGTGCCGATAACAAACCAGACGCTCAGCGAATCAAACTGTTGCATACAAACTCCTTAAATTGTGGAAGACGGGCGTGCGGCATAATTCGGTTCGGCCGAGGCACACCACTGTTGATAACGTTCATAAAGCTGCTGGAAGCGCGCCACGCGCGCCGCGTCGGGCTGCAGGGTACGCTCCACCGGGCTGGCCATCTTCTGCTGTGCGGCGGGCACGTCGTCATAGACGCCTGCCGCTACGGCGGCAAAGATCGCCGCGCCGAGGGCGCAACACTCATCAGAGGCGACGATATCCAGCGGACGGTTCATCACGTCGCAGCAGACCTGCATAATCGCCGGGGATTTACGGGCAATGCCGCCCAGCGTCAGGATGTTTTCCACCGGGATCTGCTGCTGTTCGAAACACTCCATAATGGCGCGCGCGCCGAAGGCGGTGGCGGCGATAAAGCCGCCGAACAGCGTCGGCGCGTCGGTGCCAAGATTCAGGTCAGTAATGACGCCTTTCAGGCGCTGGTTGGCGAAGGGGGTACGGCGGCCGTTAAACCAGTCCAGCACCACCGGCAGATGGTCGAGCTGCGGATTAGCTACCCAGGCCTCGGTCAGCTGGCGCAGCAGATCCTGCGACAGCGCATCGAGCTGCGGCTTCAGTTCCGGCTGCTGCTGCGCCGCCAGCTGCAATGGCCAGTTAAGCAGACGGCTGAACCAGGCGTACATATCGCCAAACGCTGACTGACCTGCCTCCAGACCGATGACGCCCGGCGTCACGCTGCCGTCTACCTGGCCGCAGATGCCCTCAATGGCGCGCGTGCCGACCCGCTCCGCATCGGCGATCAGAATGTCGCAGGTCGAGGTGCCGATCACTTTCACCAGCGTATAGGGCTGCGCACCGGCGCCGACCGCGCCCATATGGCAGTCGAAAGCGCCGCCGGAAAGGGTGACATCGGTAGAGAGGCCTAGCCGCATCGCCCACTCGTCGGTGAGGGTGCCGACCGGTTTTTCGGCGGTAAAGGTGTCGCTGAACAGCGGGTAGTCGAGCTGCGTGGTCAGCAGCGGGTCGAGGGCATTGAAGAACGCTGCCTGTGGCAGGCCGTCCCACTGCGGGTGCCAGAGCGATTTATGCCCGGCGGCGCAGCGGCCGCGGCGGATAGCCGCCGGCGCGGTGGTGCCGCTCAGCAGGGCGGGCACCCAGTCGCACAGCTCGATCCAGGAGACGGCGGCGTCGCGTACCGCCGCGTCGGCGCGTGAAATATGGAGAATTTTCGCCCAGAACCATTCGGAGGAGTATACGCCGCCGATATAGCGCGAATAGTCCTCAAAACGGCCGCTGCGGCAGAGCTGGTTAATCTCCTCCGCTTCTTCAATGGCGGTATGATCTTTCCATAGCACAAACATTGCGTTCGGGTTATCGGCAAATTCAGGACGCAGCGCCAGCACATTGCCGTCGCGGTCGATGGGCGCCGGGGTCGAGCCGGTGGAGTCAACGCCAATGCCGACCACCGCCGCGCGCTGCTCCGGGCTCAGGCGCGACACTACGCCGCGAATCGCTTTCTCCAGCGCTTCAATATAGTCCAGCGGGTGATGACGGAACTGGCTTGTCTGCGGCACCGAGTAGCGTCCCGCCATCCAGCGCGTATAGGGCGCCACCTCTTTCTGTAGTTCTTCGCCGCTTTGGCAGTCTACCGCCAGGGCGCGAACCGAATCGCTGCCAAAGTCCAGACCAATCGTTATGGCACCAGCACGCATTCGGGCTCTCCTGTTAATGAACAATCGCAGGCTCTAACACTAAAAAGCGTGCGGTTTTTCCGTTAGCCCTGGGAAGCTGCAAATATGCACTTTTCTGCCGTCGTCGCGGGTTATGTGAAGTGGGTCAAAAGTTAACGTGCGGTTAAAATTGCTGAATCTATGGATCTTCTTGCTGTAGTTTCGCGATGTGATACCGCTCTACATTTCGTGCAACGTTTCCCGCTAAAACTAGCCCAGCGTTTGCTCAGTTAACAGGCAATCGCCGCGCTAATTCTCTGATTTGTCGTTTTTGTATAGCTTTTAATCCGATTGGTACCGTTTACACCGTTTCGTTGCGCACAACGAAAAAACAACACTGCGCCGGAGAGCATCATGCACAAATTCACTAAAGCGTTAGCCGCCGTTGGCCTGGCTGCCGTTATGTCACAATCCGCTATCGCCGAAACCATGAAGCTGGGCTTCCTGGTAAAGCAGCCGGAAGAGCCCTGGTTCCAGACCGAATGGAAGTTCGCGGATAAGGCGGGCAAAGATCTCGGCTTTGAGGTGATTAAAATCGCCGTGCCGGATGGCGAAAAAACGCTGAACGCCATCGATAGCCTGGCGGCCAGCGGCGCTAAGGGTTTCGTTATCTGTACGCCGGACCCGAAACTCGGTTCGGCAATCATGGCGAAAGCGCGCAGCTACGACTTAAAAGTGATTGCGGTGGACGATCAGTTTGTCACCGCCAAAGGCAAACCGATGGAGACCGTGCCGCTGGTGATGATGGCGGCGACCAAAATCGGCGAGCGCCAGGGCCAGGAACTCTATAAAGAGATGCAGAAACGCGGCTGGGATGTGAAGACCTCGGCGGTAATGGCGATCACCGCCAACGAGCTGGATACCGCGCGTCGCCGCACCTCCGGTTCCATCGAGGCGCTGAAGGCGGCCGGCTTCCCGGCGCAACAGATCTACCAGGTGCCGACCAAATCAAACGATATCCCCGGCGCGTTTGACGCCGCCAACTCGCTGCTGGTGCAGCACCCGGAAGTGAAGCACTGGCTGATCGTCGGCATGAACGACAACACCGTGCTGGGCGGCGTGCGCGCCACCGAAGGGCAGGGCTTCAAAGCGCCGGACGTAGTCGGCATCGGCATCAACGGCGTCGACGCCATCAGCGAACTCTCCAAAGGCCAGGCGACGGGCTTCTACGGCTCGCTGCTGCCAAGCCCGGACGTTCACGGCTATAAGAGTATCCAGATGCTCTACAACTGGACCACCAAGGGCGCGGAGCCGGCAAAATTCACCGAAGTCACCGATGTGGTGCTGATCACCCGCGACAACTTTAAAGCCGAGCTGGCGAAAAAAGGGTTGATGTAAGCCGTTCTGTCACCGTTGGGCGCGACGCGCCCGTTTTATCACGCGCCGGTTCGCCGGCGTTCATTATGACCAGGCAATGCGGAGACACCATGAACACTGATTCAGCCTTTCTGTCGTTTCATGGCATCAGTAAAACCTTTCCCGGCGTGAAGGCGCTGCAGGATATCAGCTTCCACTGTCGCGCCGGCGAAGTGCATGCGCTGATGGGCGAGAACGGGGCCGGGAAATCGACGCTGCTGAAGATCCTTAGCGGCAGCTATCAGCCAAGCGGCGGCGAAATCCAGATCCAGGGGCGGCCGGTCAACTTCGGCCATACCACCGACGCGCTTAACGCCGGCGTTGCCATCATCTACCAGGAGCTGCATCTGGTGCCGGAGATGAGCGTGGCGGAAAACATCTATCTCGGTCAGCTGCCGCAGCGCGGCGGGCTGGTGAACCGTAAGCTGCTGCGTTACGAGGCGAGCCTGCAGCTGAAAAACTTAGGGATGGATATCGATCCCGATACGCCGCTGAAATATCTCTCGCTCGGCCAGTGGCAGATGGTTGAGATCGCCAAGGCGCTGGCGCGCAACGCCAAAATTATCGCCTTCGATGAACCGACCAGCTCGCTCTCGGCGCGCGAAATCGAACAGCTGTTCCGCGTTATCCGCCAGCTGCGCGCTGAGGGGCGGGTGGTGCTGTATGTCTCGCACCGCATGGAGGAGATTTTCGCTCTCAGCGATGCGATTACCGTGTTTAAAGATGGCCGCTACGTACGTACCTTCGACGATGTGCCCAACACCAGCCATGACATGCTGGTGCAGGCGATGGTTGGCCGCGATTTGGGCGATGTTTACGGCTATGCGCCGCGCGAGCAGGGGCCGGTGCGTTTGCAGCTGGAGGGCGTGCATGCGATCGGCGTCAGAGCGCCGGTCTCGCTCAGCGTGCGCGCCGGCGAAATCGTTGGGCTGTTCGGCCTGGTGGGCGCCGGGCGCAGCGAACTGATGAAAGGGCTGTTCGGCGCCACGCGCCTGAAGGCGGGCCGCGTGCTGCTCGACGGCCAGCCGCTGGCCATTAGCGCGCCTTCCGACGCCATTCGCGCCGGGATTATGCTCTGCCCGGAAGATCGCAAGGCGGACGGCATCATTCCGGTGCATTCGGTGCGCGACAACATCAATATTTCCGCGCGCCGCAATAACCTGACGGCGGGCTGCCTGATCGACCACCGCTGGGAGTCGCACAACGCCGACAAACATATCCGTTCGCTGAATATCAAAACGCCCACCGCCGATCAGCTGATCATGAACCTTTCCGGTGGCAACCAGCAGAAGGCGATCCTGGGCCGCTGGCTGTCGGAGGAGATGAAGGTGATCCTGCTCGACGAGCCGACGCGCGGCATCGACGTCGGGGCCAAACATGAGATCTACAACCTGATTTATGCGCTGGCGCAGCAGGGTATTGCCGTGCTGTTCGCTTCCAGCGATCTGCCCGAAGTGATGGGGCTGGCTGACCGCATCCTCGTGATGCGCGAAGGCGAGATCGCCGGGGAACTGTTACATGATGAGGCAACGGAACAGCTGACGCTGAGCCTTGCCATGCCGAAAAACACGCAACAGACGGCCGCCGTGGCCTGATGCAGGAGTAATGTTATGTCTTCATCCACGACTTCAAATACGCCGCCGGTGTCGCGCTCCGGTTTCCGCTTCGGCCGTATCTGGGACAACTTCGGTATGCTGGTGGTTTTTGCCGTGCTGTTTCTCGCCTGCGTGCTGTTTATTCCCAACTTCGGCTCATTTATCAATATGAAAGGGCTGGGGCTGGCGATGTCGATGTCCGGTATGGTCGCCTGCGGCATGCTGTTCTGCCTGGCGTCCGGGGATTTCGATCTCTCTGTCGCTTCGGTTATCGCCTGCGCGGGCGTCACCACCGCAGTGGTGATCAATATGAGTGAAAGCCTGTGGCTCGGCATCGGTGCCGGGCTGCTGCTTGGTGTGATCTGCGGCTTCGTTAACGGCTTCGTTATCGCCAGGCTGAAAATCAACGCCCTGATCACTACGCTGGCGACGATGCAGATCGTGCGCGGCCTGGCCTATATCTTCTCCGACGGCAAAGCGGTCGGCATCGAAGATGAGCGCTTCTTCGAGCTGGGCTACGCCACCTGGTTTGGCCTGCCGGCGCCGATCTGGCTGACTATCGGCACCATGATCATCTTCGGCTTCCTGCTGAATAAAACCACCTTCGGACGTAATACCCTGGCGATTGGCGGCAATGAAGAGGCGGCGCGGCTGGCGGGCGTGCCGGTGGTGCGTACCCGTATCATCATCTTTATTCTCTCCGGCCTGGTCTCGGCGGCGGCAGGCATTATCCTGGCATCGCGTATGACCAGCGGCCAGCCGATGACCTCGCTGGGCTATGAGCTGATCGTCATCTCCGCCTGCGTGCTGGGCGGTGTATCGCTGAAGGGCGGCATTGGCAAGATCTCCTACGTGGTGGCGGGGGTGCTGATCCTTGGCACCGTTGAGAATGCGATGAATTTGCTGAATATCTCACCCTTCTCACAGTATGTGGTGCGTGGTCTGATACTGTTGGCGGCGGTGATTTTCGACCGCTACAAACAGAGCCATAAAGCGGCCTGATCGTCGCGGGCAGCCGGGCTGCCCGCCCTACCTGACGCTTCGCTACGAGGATTATTATGTACCATCGTCAACCGATTGAGTCACAGCCCAACCCCCTGCTGCCGGGCTACCCCTTCAACGCCTGGCTGGTGGCCGGACTGACGCCGATCAGCGCCGGCGGCGCGCTCGATTTCAGTATCGATCGTCCGCACGGCATGAAAGGCTACATTATCAACCTGACGATAAGAGGACGCGGGCGCGTATTTGAGGGCGACAGGGCGTTCGACTGCGAGCCGGGCGATATGCTGCTGTTCCAGCCAAAAACGCCGCATTTTTACGGGCGCGCGCCGGAAAGCGACAGCTGGTATCACCGCTGGATCTATTTCCGTCCGCGCGCCTACTGGCACGACTGGCTGCGCTGGCAGGATGAGACCCACGGCGTGGGCCGCCTGCGCCTGCCGGAATCGCTGCGCGGCGAGTTTGATCGCCTGTTTGCCAATATCGAACAGACGCACAACTCCGGGCGGCGCTTTGCCGAAGAGCTGGCGATGAATCTGCTTGAGCGGCTGCTGCTGCGGGCGGTGGAGGAGGATCCGCGTTCACATCAGCAGATCCGCGATCCGCGCATTATCGAAGCGTGCCAGTATGTCACCAGCAATCTGGCGGGCGAGCTGAAAATCGAGGCGGTGGCGAAACATGTCTGCCTGTCGCCTTCACGGCTTGCGCATCTTTTCCGCGAGCAGATGGGCGTCAACCTGCTGCGCTGGCGCGAAGATCAGCGTGTGATCCGCGCCAAGCTGCTGCTGCAAACCACCCAGGAGCCGATCGCCTCGATTGGCCGCGAGGTGGGCTATGACGATCAGCTCTATTTTTCGCGCGTGTTCCGCAAACGCGTCGGCGTCAGCCCGAGCGATTTTCGCCGCCGCAGCCAGGACGCGCACGACGCGCTGGTGGCGCAGGAGACCTGGCAGCTGCCGCGCCGCGCCGGGGAATAGGGCAACCGGCGGCGCGGAAGGGCGCCGACGGGCAATTAACCAGCAGTTGACCTGACATCTTGCGCAATTATCTGGCATAGTTGCGCAACTTATTTTTATACTACTCTGCACTTTATCTTAACCTGTGAAAGAGAGTGCTTCATGATTGACGCCCGCCTGCCGCTTACCGACATTCATCGCCACCTTGATGGCAATATCCGCGCTGCGACCATTCTCGATTTAGGCCGCGAATTCAATATCGCGCTGCCCGCCAGCAGCCTCGACGCGCTGCGTCCGCATGTGCAGGTGGTGGAAAACCAGCCTGACCTGGTCAGCTTCCTGCAGAAGCTGGACTGGGGTGTGAAGGTGCTGGGATCGCTGGACGCCTGCCGCCGCGTGGCGCTGGAAAACGTGGAGGACGCCGCGCGCGCCGGCATTCACTACGCCGAACTGCGCTTTTCGCCGGGCTATATGGCGATGGCCCATCATTTGCCGATCGCTGGCGTGGTGGAAGCGGTGATTGACGGCGTGCGCGCCGGCTGCCAGCAGCATGATATCGAGGTGCGTCTGATCGGCATTATGAGCCGTACCTTCGGCGAAGAGGCGTGCCTGAATGAGCTGGATGGCCTGCTGGCGCACCGCGACGGCATTACCGCCGTCGATCTGGCCGGCGATGAGCTGGGCTTTCCTGGCAGCGAGTTTCTCAGCCACTTTAACCGCGCGCGCGACGCCGGTTTCCGCGTGACCGTGCATGCGGGCGAAGCGGCAGGCGCCGAGAGCATCTGGCAGGCGATCCGCGAGCTGGGCGCCGAGCGTATCGGCCACGGCGTGAAGGCGGTGGAAGATCCGGCACTGATGGATTTCCTGGCGGAACACCGCATCGGCATTGAATCCTGCCTCACCTCCAATATCCAGACCAGCACCGTGGCGCACCTGTCGCACCATCCGCTGGTGAAATTCCTCGACCACAACATTCTCGCCACGCTCAATACCGACGATCCGGCAGTGCAGGGCATTGAGATCGGTCACGAGTATCAGGTGGCCGCGCCGCAGGCGGGTCTCTCCGCTGCGCACATTCGCCAGGCGCAGGAAAACGGCCTGACTATCGCCTTCCTCAGCGAAGAGGAGAAACAGCGCATCCGTCAGCGCGTGGCGGGCTAACCTTTGTTCCCGGCAGGCAGCGCCTGCCGGCTCTTTTACGGCCTGTTCTCAGCGCGATACGTCACGCAGTGTCGCTATCCCGGCAATCAGCCTTTGCACACCTTCCTCCAGTTTCGCGCGCGGACAGCCCGCGTTCAGCCGAATAAAGCCATTGCCCGCCGCGCCGTAGGTCTCGCCCGGCATTATCGCCACCTTTTGCTGCTCAATCAGCACCCGCTGCAGCGAGTGCATCTCCAGCCCCAGCGGCCGCAGATCGATCCACGCCAGATAGGTCGCCGGCGGCGGCTGCCAGTCAAGCTGTGGAAAGGCGTGGTTTAGCCGCCGGGCGATCAGCGCCAGGTTGTCGCGTAAATAGCGGCGCAGCGCGTCGAGCCAGGGCGCGCCTTGCCGATAGGCGGCGATATGGGCGGCGATCGCCATCACCGGCGGCGAGGAGAGGCCGTCCGCCTGTTTCAGCTGACGAAACCACGCCTGACGATCCGGTTCGTCGCTGATAAAGCCATAGGCGCCGGTTAGCGCGGGAATATTAAAGCTCTTGGAGGCAGAAGTGGCGACCGCCCAGCGTCCGCGCGCCACGGCGTGCCACGGGATATGTTTTTCATCGCCGGTCACTATATCCATATGGATCTCATCACTGATCACCCTGACCTGATGGCGGGCGCAGCAGGCGGCGAGCGTCTCCAGCTCTTCGCGCGTCCAGATTTTGCCGGTGGGATTATGCGGGCTGCACAGCAGCAGGATTTTACACTCTTCGCGCGCCAGCAGGCGCTCCAGCTGGGCGAAATCGCACGTCCAGCTGTTGCCGGTTTTGATCAACGGCGACGCCAGCAGCTGTCGCTGATTCGCTTCGATAACCTGATAAAAGGCGTCGTAGGCGGGGTATGCACCACTACGCCGTCGCCGGGCGCGCTCCAGAGCCGCAGCAGCTGCGCCACCATATAGATCACCGACGGGCTGTAGACGATCTGCGCGCGATCGATGTCCAGATCGAAACGCTGCCGGTACCAGGCAACAATCGCGCCGAGAAAGTCATCATGCTGCCAGCGGCTGTAGCCGAAAATGCCATGATCCAGCCGCTGCTGCAGCGCCGCCCGTAGCGCCGGCGCCACGGCGAAATCCATATCGGAAATGGTAAAAGGCAGCAGATCGGCGGTGCCGAAGCGATCCGCAACAAAATCCCACTGGGTCGACCAGCTGCCGTGACGATCGATCGGCTTACCGAAATCAAACATGGTTTATCGCTCCAGTGCGCGGTCAGGCCGGGCTGAGATTCATCAGCGCCGACAGCTCATCTTTTACCGACTGTACCTGCGGGCCCATCACCACCTGCAGGCTGTGCTGATTGAGATGCACCACGCCGATGGCGCCGTGCGCCTTCAGCGCCGCGTCATCCACCCGGCTACTGTCGACGACCGACAGGCGCAGGCGTGTCAGGCAGTTATCCAGCGCGGTAATGTTATCGATGCCGCCCAGCGCGGCGAGGATTGCCGGGGTGTTATAGCCGGAGCGCCCGCTGCCCGCCGCCGTCAGCGTTTTCTCAAACTGCGGGGTGTCCACGTCGCGTCCCGGCGTTTTGATATTGAAACGTACAATAGCGAAACGGAACAGCAGGTAGTAGAGGGTGAACCATAGCGCCGCGACCGCCGGCACCCAGTACCATTTGGTGCCCAGGCCGTGCAGGATGCCGAACACCACGAAATCGATAATATTGCCGTCGGTGTTGCCGATGGTGACGCCCAGCATGGCGATCACGCTAAAGCCGAGGCCGGTGAGCAGGGCATGGATCAGATAGAGCGCCGGCGCGACAAACAGAAACAGAAACTCTACCGGCTCCGTGGTGCCGCCGACCACGCAGGCCACCACGCCTGAGATCAGCAGGCCTTTAATTTTATGGCGGTTCTCAGGACGGGCGCAGTGATAGATCGCCAGCGCGGCGCCCGGCAGGCCGCCAAGGAAGGCGGGCATTTTACCCTGCGACAGAAAGCGCGTGGCGCTCTCAGCGAAGCCGCTGGTGGTAGGGCAGGAGAGCTGCGCCTGGAAGATGGTCAGCGCGCCGCTGACGCTCTGACCACAGACATCGAGCGTGCCGCCGGCGTCGGTGAAGCGAATAATCGCCACCAGAATATGCTGCAGGCCGAACGGCAGCAGCAAACGTTCGCCGGTGCCGAAGATCATCGGCCCCCAGTCGCCGGCGCCGTTGATGATCCAGCCCAGCCCGCGGATCGCGGCGGCGAACCACGGCCAGATTAACGGCACCAGCAGGCCCGCCAGCCCGGTCGCCACCAGCGTGACGATCGGCACAAAGCGCGTGCCGCCAAAGAAGGCCAGCGCGTCAGGCAGGCGGATAGTATGAAAACGCTCATGCAGCCAGAACACCAGAATGCCGATCAGCACCGCGCCGAGAATGCCGGTATCGATCGACTGAATGCCCAGCACGTTCTGAATAGCGTTCGCTTTCAGCAGCGCCGCGTCGCTGGTGGGCAAGATCCCTTTCACCGTCAGCCAGAAGTTAATCGCCAGGTTCATTACCGCATAGCCGACAAAACCGGAGAAGGCGGCGACGCCTTTATTTTCCCGCGCCATCCCCAGCGGAATGGCGATGGCGAACATTACCGGCAAAAAGCTAAACGCGAAGGCGCCGGTTTTGCTCATTCAGATAAAGACCAGCTGTAAAGAAGGGTGTCCAAGCAGCGGGATCAAGTTGATCACATCGCGGCTGCTGAGCGAACTGCCGATCCCGAGCATGATCCCGCAGAACGAGAGCAGCGCCACCGGCAACATAAAAGTTTTACCCAGCCCCTGAAAGAATTCCCACAGGGTGATTTTTTGCTTTCTGGCCATCTCTTTCTCCTGATATAGCCGCACCGCGGCGCCTGAGGTAAAATAGGATAAAACGTTTTACCATCGATTAATGAGTAGCCAGTCACAATCCAAAGCGCGCTGCGGGTTTCAGCTGGCGACGAAAAGATGTAACGTTTTAGCGTTATGTATCGCAGTCAGGCAGGAGCCGTATGTCGCAGAAAAAGATCACCATTCATGACGTCGCCGAACGGGCAGGCGTCTCCGTCACCACGGTATCGCTGGTGCTGTCGGGCAAAGGGCGTATCTCGACCCTCACCGCGCAGCGTGTCAGCGAGGCGATTGATGCGCTGGGTTACGTGCGCAACCGGTCTGCCGCCAGCCTGCGCGGCGGCGAAAGCGGGATAATTGGCCTGATCGTACGCGATATCTGCCACCCTTTTTATGCCGAAATGACAGCAGGGCTGAGCGAGGTGCTGGAAGCGCAGGGCAAGATTCTGGTGCTGACGCAAAGCGGCGCCGCCGGGCAGAATCTGCAGCGCTGCTTCGATTCGCTGCTGGCGCAGGGCGTCGACGGCATCGTGTTAGGCGGCGGCGCGGAGAAAGCGGGCGCGCTGCCGGCGCTGGCGCAGGAGGCGGGCATTGCGCTGGTCTGCGCGGCGCGCGCCAGCAGCCTGGAAGAGGTGGACGCCATTCGCCCTGATAATATGCAGGCAGCGCGAATGGCGACGGAATACCTGATTAAGCAGGGGCATCGCCGTATTGCCTGGCTGGGCGGGTCGGGCAGCTCGCTGACGCGGGCGGAGCGTATCGGCGGCTACTGCGCCACCCTGATGCAGTACGGCCTGCCGTTTCGCCCGGAATGGATTATCGAATGCGAACGACCGGCGATCGCCGCGCGCACCGAGGCGCTGTTTCACGCCTTTCCCTCGATCACAGCCATTCTCTGCCACAACATGACGGTGGCGCTGAGCTGCTATTTCGGCGCGCTGCGCGCCGGGCGCACGCCGGGCGAAGGCGCGGTGGAAAGCTGGTATGGCCAGCAGGTGGCGCTGGTGGGCTTCGGCGATGCGCCGCAGGCAGAGATGCATGATCTGCCGTTAACGCGCGTTTCCATTCCGGCGCGGGAGATGGGACGCCAGGCGGCGCTGCGTCTGTTACATCGTCTTGACCAGCCGCAAAGCGGCGCGCAGAGCATCATTTTACCCGCTGCGCTGGCGGAACATGGCGCTTTCGACGCATAAAAAAGGGCGACCTGAAGTCGCCCTGTTTAAATAGCCTGCTGGCGTTTGCCTTACTCCGGCAGTCCGCCGACCGGTGCGCCCAGCATATAGCGGGAGAGGAAGCCTTCCAGCGGCATCTTCTCGCCGTTCATCGTCACCTGCGCGCCGTTATACTGCAGACTGGTGACAATATTATCATCCTGCTGGGTGGTCAGACGGAACATCTGGCCCATCGCCGCCAGGCCTTTCACCTGCTGATCCGCCAGCTTAACCGCGTCTCCTTCCTGATAGCCTTCCGCCATCGCCACCTGTTTCATCATTTCCGTCGCCATCGGCATGCTGACCACCAGCTTGCCGTCCAGCGTCTTCAATACGCGGTTCAGCGCATCGGAGAGCGTCTGCGCGTCGCCCTGCGCGGTTGCCGGATCTTTAAAGTGCGCCGCCAGGTTGAAGGTGCTTTCGCCCTTATCGTTTTTCCAGCTCAGCGGCGCGATGGTGACAACCGGATCGCCTTTCAGCAGCAGCGGCAGGTTGGCCGCCAGGATCTGGCGCATGCCTTCCTGATAGCGCGCCGGATCTTTATCGATGCCGGGCTGGTTAAGCAGCGCCTGCATCTGGCTATTGTAGTTATCCCCGAAGGCTTTCAGCGCCTGGCCATCAAACTGCGACAGCTTCATGGTCAGCTTGCCGGAGCCAAAAGGGCGATTCTCCAGCTTCAGGCTATCGATAACGTAATCCATCTGGCCAGAGATGGCGTTGCCGTTGGCGTCGAACTGGGTCTTGAGATCGGTGCCTTCCAGCACAGCGGCTTCCTGGCCGTTGACGCTGGCGGAGAATTTCTTCAGCGCCAAATGCTGATCGCCGATGCGCACGCCCTGCGGGCTGAGACGGGTATTACCGTTCAGGGTGATGCCGTTAAGGGTAAAGAGGACCGGCAGGTTCGCCTCGTTTTTCACCGTCAGCGCGATGCTGTCGATATCGCTGTCAAAGTTAACGTGGTCACCTTTGCTGTCGCTGTCGATGCCCAGCGTACCGCCGTTCCAGGCGTAGCGCTCGCCACTCTGCGCATTCTGGTAATCAAGCGGCAGCAGGCGGATCGCCGAAGCGGTTGCGCCGCTGTAGCCGATGCGCGTATCCGCTTCAATGACCGATTTGCCTTTGCTCAGCTCAAACAGTTTTTTCAGCGCCGGGGTATTTTCCAGTTCACTGTGTACTGAAGCCATGCTCGGGATCAGGTTGAATTTCTTCAGCTGGGCGAAGGGGAAGGGACCGTGATCGATGGTTTCATTCAGCACTACGCTCTGTCCCGGCTTCAACAGCGCGTTATCTTCCGTTTGCGAGCTGGCCTGCACCACCAGCTGTGTACGGCTGGTGAAGATACCGCGCTGATAGTTCTGGTAGCTCACCTTCAGGCGGCTGTCGGGCGCCATCTGCGTCAGCTGCGCGTTGGCGTTCTGCACCATTTGATCCATATGGCTTTCGATCTGTTTGCCCGTCATCCAGGCGGCGCCCGTCCAGATCACGCCCAGAGCGATCACCACGCCGACCGCAATTTTCGTCTTTTTCATCGATTCGTCCTTTTGCCAGCATCAATGCCTGATTTAATTTCTTGAATAATCATAGCATTTACTGGCGAAGCCGTCAGCCCAGGCGGTTATAAACCCGCGCCAGGCGCCCCTCTCCCTCTACAGTGACCGGCGATTCGCCGGCGGCGACAAAGCACGATTCACCGGGATTCAGCGTCAGGCGCTGCGGGCCGTGCGCCAGCTGCGCTTTTCCCTCGATACAGAACAGGATGGCGGCGCTTTGCTGGTCGAGCGTCGCCGGCGCCTCGTTAAGCAGATGTACCGAAAAGGCGAAATCCTCAACCGGCACCGGAAACTGCAGCTCGTCGCCGTTGCGTACCGGCGTGGTGAGCAGCGTGTCGCCGGCACGCGGGGTAAATTTGACGTTCGCCATCAGCTCCGGCACGTCGATATGTTTGGGCGTCAGCCCGGCACGCAGCACGTTGTCAGAGTTCGCCATCACCTCCAGCGCCACGCCATGCAGATAGGCGTGCGGCGTTTCGGCGAACAGGAACATCGCTTCGCCCGGCTGCAGCTCAATCACGTTCAGCAGCAGCGGTGAGAACAGCCCGCTATCGTCCGGCCAGAACGCGGCGATGCGGCGGATGCTCTCCCACGGCTCGCCGCTGCGGCTCTGCAGCGTGGCGGTCAGGAGATCGATGGCGCGCGCTTTCTCCTCGCCGCGTAAGGAGAGCAGAGTAGAAAACAGTGTCGCCAGATGCTGTTCGTCCGGCTGCTGCAGAAAATGGGCGATGGCGGGATGCGCGCCTGCCACCGGCTGCAGCAGCGATACAATCTCGCGCAGCGTGCGAAAGCCATTGATCGCCTGGAAGGGCGTCAGCGCGTAGACCAGCTCCGGCTTATGATTGGCGTCCTTATAGTTGCGCTCCGGTGCGTTAAGCGGCACGCCCGCCGCGTTTTCCCGGGCGAAACCCGCCTCCGCCGCCGCTTTGCCTGGATGCACCTGAATCGATAACGGCTGCGCGGCACACAGCACCTTAAATAAAAAAGGCAGCTCGCCGAAGCGCGCTGCCACTTTTTCACCGAGCATGCCGGTTTTATCGGCGTCGATCGCCTCCCGTAGCGATCGCCGCTCCCCGTCAATCAGCAGCGCCGAACTGCTTTTCGGATGCGCCCCCATCCAGAGTTCAGCCATTGGCTGCTGCGACGGATTCTCAATGCCGTAGAGATCGGTTAAAGCGTGCGTGCTACCCCAGGCGTAATTTTGCAAGGCGTTGTGAAGCTTAAACATGGTTTCTCCCTTTCCGCGGGCCGTTAATTGCTCACTATTAAAGCAGAACCGTTTTGTTAAACCACGACGCAAGTCAAATAAGGACGACTGGCTCGCATAATGTTAAATTATTGTATGTCACACTATGGCCCGCGCTCGCTGTGCCGGATACGCACAGGTCAGAGCTATTTAAATCATACGTTTGTGCTTAAGGAGAGAAGTAATGGCAGCCAACCGCATTGAAAAAGATTCAATGGGACCCATCGACGTACCGGCTGATAAACTGTGGGGCGCGCAGACGCAGCGCTCGCTGGAACACTTCCGCATCTCTACGGAAAAAATGCCTGCCGAACTGGTGCATGCGCTGGCGCTGACCAAGCGCGCCGCTGCCAAAGTCAACAGCGACCTGGGGCTGCTGCCGCAGGAGAGAGCGCAGGCGATTATTCAGGCTGCCGATGAAGTGCTGGCGGACAAGCACACCACCGAATTCCCGCTGGCGATCTGGCAGACCGGATCCGGCACACAAACCAATATGAACATGAACGAGGTGCTGGCGAACCGCGCCAGCGAGATCCTCGGCGGCGAGCGCGGCATGTCGCGCCTGGTGCATCCCAACGACGACGTGAACAAGAGCCAAAGCTCCAATGACGTCTTCCCGACCGCGATGCACGTCGCGGCGGTGATCGCGGTGCGCGAACATCTTATCCCGCAGCTGAATACCCTGAAGCAGACGCTGCAGGCCAAAGCGGAAGCCTTTAAAGATATCGTCAAAATCGGCCGTACCCACCTGCAGGATGCTACGCCGTTGACGCTGGGCCAGGAGATCTCCGGCTGGGTAGCGATGCTGGAGCATAATCTGAAGCATATCGAGCAGAGCATTCCGCACGTGGCGGAGCTGGCGCTGGGCGGCACTGCGGTCGGTACCGGCCTGAATACCCACCCGGAATATGCGGTGCGCGTGGCGGAAGAGCTGGCCTCGCTCACCCGCCAGCCGTTCGTGACCGCGCCGAACAAATTCGAAGCGCTGGCGACCTGCGACGCGCTGGTGCATGCGCACGGCGCGCTGAAAGGTCTGGCGGCCTCGTTGATGAAAATCGCCAACGATGTGCGCTGGCTCTCGTCCGGCCCGCGCTGCGGCATCGGCGAAATCGCCATCCCGGAAAACGAGCCGGGCAGCTCCATTATGCCGGGCAAAGTTAACCCGACGCAGTGCGAAGCGATGACCATGCTCTGCTGCCAGGTAATGGGCAATGATGTGGCGATCAATATCGGCGGCGCCTCCGGCAACTTCGAGCTGAACGTCTTCCGTCCGATGGTGATCCATAACTTCCTGCAGTCTATTCGCCTGCTGGCGGACGGCATGGACAGCTTTAACCATCACTGCGCCGTCGGCATTGAGCCGAACCGCGATCGCATCACTCAGCTGCTGAACGAGTCGCTGATGCTGGTGACCGCGCTCAATACCCATATCGGTTACGACAAGGCGGCGGAAATCGCCAAGAAAGCGCATAAAGAGGGGCTGACGCTGAAGGCCTCGGCGCTGAAGCTGGGCTATCTCACCGAAGAAGAGTTTGACGCCTGGGTGCGTCCGGAAGAGATGGTCGGCAGCATGAAGCAGTAAAGATGACAAACGGGGCCGCCACGGCCCCGTTTTTTCTGACTAAAACGCGCAGCGTCTCTTGCGCGTTTTCCCCGCTGTCACTCAGTACACCTCGCTTACCGGCCGATCACAGTAAAGATGCAGACGCGGGATCAATAGCCACAGCTGTTGCGCCTGCGGCTTATAGCGGTGGGTAATATTCTCTGCATCATAGTTCAGCAACTCACCCAGCGTCGGCACCTGTTGTCGGTTCGGACAAAGCACCAACAGCGGGGAGGGGCAGGCCAGCTGCGTCTGCTTTTGCTGTTCCTTGTCCCAGATGCGCGCGATCGGCTGCACCTTGACCGGCCGCTTGATTTTCAGCCGCGCCCCTTTCGGCAACGAACGCACCGCCTCCAGCTCCTGCTGCACTTTTTCCGCCCACTGCTCGCGCGTCCAGGGCGCCTGCGCGCGTCCCGCCTTCAGGCTTTTCTCCAGCCGCCCGACCACCTCCTGCTGCGTGACGTTTTTAATCACATGCTTGTTGGCCCAGCCGAAGCGCACGCTGTCGGGCGCATCGAGCAGGGTAATGGCGCGATAGGCGTTCAGCGTTAGCAGGCCGCGCAGGTGCGTATGCACGAAATCGAAGCGCGCCTCGCTGGGCAGGCCGGATTCAACGGTAATGATCTGCTCCAGCGTCGCTTTCAGCTGATTGATCGTCTCAACCTGCTGGTGGAGAAGGGCGTGCTGGTGGTCGTCCGCCTCGAAGCAGAGCGCGCCGGGCAGGCGTACTGCCGCCTTAGTGCTGATATTCTCCGACTGATGCTGGATAAACAGCCGGCAGTAGTGCTGCAACGCCCGCTGGCGTGCCTCATCGCCAAGGTGCTGCGTTACGCTGATTTGCGTCACCGGATCATGCTCTTCGCCTTTCGCCACCGGTGGCAGGGAGAAAACGCGACCGACCAGCAGTGGCAACGCCGTCAGCTGCTGTTGCAGCACGGCGAGTTCCTCTTCCAGCTGATTTGCGCAGCGGCGCAGATCTTCCACTAAATCGTAGCGGCTCATGGCGGCTCCTGTGCAGGGTGATTATTAGTTACAACATACAAATTATCTGTTTAATTAACCATACCTCAGCAACGGTAAAAAAACCAGTCAGACAGAAAAAAGCCGCCCGCAGACGGCCTGGATGATTACAGCTTGCGGGTATGCAGCTGCCTGCCAACAAACAGCGCCAGCAGCAGCAGCAGGGCGATAAAGGCGGTAATGCCCGTCCAGCCGTAACGGTGCCAGAACAGCCCGCCAAGGGTGCCGGCCACGCTGGATCCGGTGTAGTAGCTAAAAAGATAGAGCGAGGAAGCCTGGCCTTTGGCCCGACGCGCGCGCGGACCAATCCAGCCGCTTGCCACCGAATGTGCGGCAAAAAAGCCGGCGGTGAACAACATCATGCCGGGAAAAATCAGCCAGAGCGACGGCGCCAGCGTTATCAGCAGGCCGATCAGCATCATCGCGGTAGAGAAGATCAGTACCGGTCCGCGTCC
The DNA here is from genome assembly GCF_002953195.1 of Mixta gaviniae. GTDB lineage: Bacteria > Pseudomonadota > Gammaproteobacteria > Enterobacterales > Enterobacteriaceae > Mixta > Mixta gaviniae. The sequence goes on from NZ_CP026377.1 coordinate 2,165,896, forward strand.
GTAACGGGCGGTCATTGCGCCCGCTTTCGGCGAACTCCAGGAGCCAGTAAGGTAGACCACTGACAACAGGCCGACCACCGCCTGGCTCAGCGACCAGGGGGCGCTCAGTAGCCGGTAACCGATATAGTTAAACAGCGTCACAAAGGCGCCCATCAGCAGAAAGCCTTCGGCAAACAGCAGCGGCAGGCCGCGATCGCGCCAGTGCAAACGAAAGTTAATCATCAGGCTGCGCGGATTGAGCGACGCGGGGCGGAAATGCCGCGACGCCGGCAGAATTTTCCAGAACATCAGCGCCGCGGCGAGTGCGAAGCAGCCGATAAAGGCGATTGCCACGCGCCAGGAGCTAAAATCGGTGATAACGCCGCTAATCAGGCGTCCACTCATGCCGCCGATAGAGTTGCCGCTGATATAAAGGCCCATCGAGAAGGCGATAACGCTGGGATGGATCTCTTCACTGAGATAGGTCATGCCCACCGCTGCCACGCCGCTCAGCGCCAGGCCGGTTAATGCGCGCATCATCAAAATGCCATGCCAGCTGCTCATCGCGGCGGAAAGCAGGGTAAAAATCGCCGCCAGCAGCAGGGCGACCACCATCACTGGCTTACGGCCGATCGCATCGGAAAGCGGCCCGGTCACCAGCAGCCCCAGCGCCATCAATGCAGTAGAGATCGACAGTGAAATACTGCTCGCCGCTGGCGAGACGCCGAACTCCTGCGACAGCACCGGCAGGATCGGCTGTACGCAGTAAAGCAGGGCGAAAGTGGCCAATCCCGCCGAAAACAGCGCCAGCGTCACGCGCATAAACTGCGGCGTGCCGCGTTTAATATAGCGATGCCTGTGAACGGGAAGAGAAGAGGCGGGCTGCGCGCTATCGGCGGGCAGGGACGCAGTATGAGATGAGCGATCCACAACGGTTCCTTGGTTTAAACATCAATCGCTTAATTGTGGGCGCGGGAGAATATACTGTCTAATATATTAATAATCTGAATTGATACTTACAGCATATGAATATTGAGCTGCGTCACCTGCGTTACTTTATCGCCGTCGCGGAAGAGCTGCATTTCGGTCGTGCCGCGCTGCGGCTGAATATATCCCAGCCGCCGCTGAGCCAGCAGATCCAGCTGCTGGAAAAGCAGATCGGCGCGCGTCTGCTGGCGCGCACGAACCGCAGCGTGCAGCTGACCGCCGCCGGACGTCAGTTCCTGCTGGATGCGCGCGCCATTCTGCTGGAGGTCGATCAGGCGGCAAGCCGCGCCGCGCGTCTGCATCAGGGCGAGGAGGGGGAGATCCGCATCGGCTTTACCTCCTCCGCACCCTTTATCGCCGCCGTCTCCGATGCGCTGTTCACCTTTCGCCAGCGCTATCCGCAGGTGCATATCCAGATGCAGGAGATGAATACCCGTCAGCAGCTGACGCCGCTCGGCGACGGTCGGCTGGATCTCGGCGTGATGCGCAATACGCCGCTGCCCGATACGCTCGCCTGGCAGCTACTGCTGCGCGAGCCGCTCTGCTGCGTGGTGCATCAGGCGCATCCGCTGGCGCGCCGCTCACAGGTCTCGGTACGGGAGCTGGCGCAGGAGCCATTTGTCTTCTTCGACGCGCAAAGCGGCACGGCGCTGTATGGCGAAACCATGGCGCTACTGCATCGCTATCAAATTCAGCCTTATATCACTCAGGAAGTGGGCGAAGCGATGACCATTCTCGGCCTGGTGGCGACCGGCCTCGGCATCTCTATTCTGCCCGCCTCGTTTCAGCGCGCGCAGCTGGCGCAGCTGGTCTGGCTGCCGCTGGCAGAGCCGGACGCCTGGTCAGAAATGTGGCTGGTCTGGTCGCGTCAGCGCGAAACCAGCGCGGTGATGGCCCATATGAAAGCGCTGCTGTTGGGCAAAGAACAGGCATAATTTTCTCCGCCAGCGGCCGTTTTTGTGCGGTAAATCACATATCGAATCAAATAGTTGACGGCCTTGAATAACTGCTCCACCATAGCCTGAGCAGGTTTATTTTGAAGCGCGAAAATAAGTGGGAGCAGGGGGAGTGATAGCGGACAGTCAACCTGGTCATATTGACCAGATCAAGCAGACAAACGCTGGGGCTGTATATCGCCTGATCGACCAGTTTGGCCCGATATCGCGTATTGAGCTTTCCCGGCGGGCGCAGCTGGCGCCGGCCAGCATCACCAAAATCGTGCGCGAAATGCTGGAAGCGCATTTGGTGCAGGAAACCGAATATCAGGAGCCGGGCAGTCGCGGCCGGCCGGCGGTCGGTTTAATTCTGGATACCGTCGCCTGGCACTATCTGTCGATCCGCATCAGCCACGGCGAAATCACCCTCGCGCTGCGCGATCTCAGCAGTAAGCTGGTGACAGAAGAGACGCGGCCGCTGCCGGTTGAAAGCGAAACGCCGCTGCTGACCCGCGTCACCGTCGAAGTCGATCACTTTTTTATTCGCCATCAGCGCCTGCTTGAGCGCCTGACTGCCATCGCCATCACCTTACCCGGCATTATCCACACCGGCAGCGGCATCGTGCATCGCATGCCATTTTACGACGTGGCCGATATGCCGCTGGGGCCGGAACTGGCAGCGCACACCGGCCTGCCGGTCTATATTCAGCACGATGTCTGCGCCTGGACCATCGCCGAATCGCTGTTCGGCGCCTCGCGCGGCGCCAGCGATGTGATCCAGATTGTGATTGACGATAATGTCGGCGCAGGGGTGATTACCGGCGGACGCCTGTTGCACAACAGCCGCAGCTCGCTGGTCGAAATTGGCCACACTCAGGTCGATGCCTACGGCAAGCAGTGTTACTGCGGTAACCACGGCTGTCTGGAAACGGTCGCCAGCATCGGCAGTATTCTCGAACTGGCCGCGCAGCGTATGCCGTCGGCGCCCAGCTCCAGCCTGCATTATCAGCCGCTGAGCGTGGATTCGCTCTGTGACGCGGCGCTCAACGGCGATCCGCTGGCGCGCGACATCATCACCGGCATCGGCAACAGCGTCGGGCGCATCCTGGCGATCATGGTCAACCTGTTCAATCCGGAAAAAATCCTTATCGGTTCGCCGCTGAATCGCGCTGCCGCGGTGCTTTATCCCGCCATTGGCGCCTCAATCCGCCAGCAGGCGCTGCCCGCCTATAGCGCCGAAATTCAGGTCGAGCCGACCGAATTCGCCAATCTGGGCACCATGCCGGGCGCCGCGCTGGTAAAAAACGCGATGTACAACGGCGAACTGCTGGTCAAACTGTTACAGGGCTAATCAAACCTTCGCTATCCCGCAAAAAATTGCGCTAACGCAAGCTGTTATCACACGCGATTTCCTACACTGTCCGGCGTAAACCGATGATTAAAGTTTAACTATTTCAGGCCGTCAGCCTGCCGGAGTGTTGCTATGCTGAGTCGTCTTTTCATTACCGGTACGGATACCGCCGTCGGTAAAACTGTCATTACCCGCGCCCTGATGCAAAAGCTGGCGGAAAATCATGCTGTCGTCGTTGGCTACAAGCCGGTGGCCAAAAGCAGCCAGATGACGCCGGAAGGGCCGCGCAACAAAGATGCGCTGGTGCTGCAGCAGGCTTCCACGCTGCAGATGCCTTATGAAGCGGTCAATCCGATTACGCTGCTGGAAGATGAGATCAGCACCCATCGCGGCGAAACCATCAACTACGCGCGCCTGAGCAGCGGGCTGCAGGCGCTGCAGGCGCAGGCGGATGTCGTGGTGATCGAGGGCACCGGCGGCTGGCGCAGCCTGATGAACGATTTGCGTCCGCTGTCGGACTGGGTGATTCAGGAGCAGCTGCCGGTGGTATTGGTGGTCGGCATCAAGCTGGGCTGCATCAGCCATGCGCTGCTGACGGCGCAGGCGATTATCAATGATGGTCTGCCGCTGCTGGGCTGGGTGGCAAACCGCATCAACCCGGGGCTTGCGCACTATGCGGATATTATCGAGGTGCTGCAGGAGAAGATCCCGGCGCCGCTGCTGGGCGAGCTGCCTTATTTGCCGCGCGCCGAACAGCGCGATCTGGCGGGCTATATTGACCTCGCGGCGCTCACCACACCGCAGGCGGTGGCCTGAACATAAAAAAGGCGCGCCGGTGCGCGCCTGATAGCCGGGAATGGCGGCCGCGCCGCCTTTAGCGGTTCAGCGAGCGGCGCGTCCGGCCGGAGCTGAGATAGTCGGCGATATAATCCTGCGAAATCTCCCCGCTGTAGCGGCCATCTTCATCCACAATCGGCATCCAGACCGAGTTGTGTTCATAGAGCTTCGACAGCACCACGCGCAGGTTCTCTTCCGCTCTGCCGGTGATCTTAAAGTTGTGCAGCAGCTGTTCGCAGTTGCCGCTGGCGCCGCGCGCCTCGCGCCGCTTCACAAAACCGAGCGGACGGCCGTCGTTATCCACCACGGTGACCGAGCGCATATCGTTATCATCCATCAGCGCGAACGCCTCCGCCAGCGAGGTAGAGCGCTTCACCGTCAGCGTCTGCTGTTGATCGGTTACGTCGCCCGCCTGCACCAGCAGCAGGCGCTTCAGGGTGCGATCCTGACCGACAAAAGAGCCGACAAACTCATTGGCCGGTTTCGCCAGCAGCTCGTCAGGGGTGGCACACTGCACAATTTTGCCCTGACCGAACACCGCGATCCGGTCGCCCAGCTTCAGCGCCTCATCGATATCGTGGCTGACCAGCATCACGGTTTTCTTCAGCTGGCGCTGCATTTCCAGAAACTCATTCTGAATTGCCTCGCGGTTGATCGGGTCGACCGCGCCGAATGGCTCATCCATCAGCAGGACCGGCGGATCGGCGGCAAGGGCACGGATAACGCCGATACGCTGCTGCTGGCCGCCGGACATCTCTTTCGGATAGCGATGCAGAAACTTATGCGGGTCGAGCGCCACCATAGTCATCAGCTCGCTGGCGCGCTCGCGGCAGCGTTTTTTATCCCAGCCCAGCATACGCGGCACCACGGTGATGTTCTCCTCAATGGTCATATTGGGGAACAGGCCGATCTGCTGGATAACATAGCCGATATTGCGCCGCAGGGTGACGGTATCCTGCGTGCTGGTATCTTCGCCGTTAATGGTGATTTTACCCCGAGTCGCCGGGATCAGGCGGTTAATCATCTTTAGGGTGGTGGTTTTGCCGCAGCCGGAGGGGCCGAGCAACACGCACATCTCTCCGGCGGGCACATGCAGGCTGACATTGTCCACCGCATTTATCGTGGCGCCGTTTTTCTGGGTAAAGGTTTTAGTCAGGTTTTCCAGTTTTATCATTATCGAATCCCCTTAGGTGTCAGCACCCGCTGCAGGCGGTGCAGCAGCCAGTCAAGCACAATCGCCAGTAAACAGATCAGCAGCGCGCCGGCGATCAGCTGGCGGATATCGCTGCTGCTGATGCCGTCCAGCAGCAGCAGCCCTAAGCCGCCCGCGCCGATAACCGCGGCAATCGCCATCACGCCGACGTTCATCACCACGGCGGTGCGGATGCCGCCGAAAATCACCGGCAGCGCCAGCGGGATCTCCACCCAGCGCAGACGCTGCAGAAAAGTCATGCCGATGCCGCGTCCCGCCTCGCGCATGCCGGGCGGGATATTCTCCAGCGCGGTATGGGTGTTGCGCACAATAGGCAGCAGCGAATAGAGAAATACCGCGGTGATCGCCGGCACCACGCCGATGCCCTGGCCGATCAGCGAAAACAGCGGGATCATCAGGCCGAACAGAGCGATAGAGGGAATGGTCAGCACAATGGTCGCGATCCCCAGCACCGGCGTCGCCAGCCATTTAAAACGGACGATCAGCACGCCCAGCGGCACGCCCGCGAGAATAGCGCAGCCCACCGCCACCAGCACCAGCCACAGGTGCTGCCACGTGAGTCCAAGCAGGTAGGGCCAGTTGCCGATCATATAGTGAATGGTATCCATAGCCTCTCCTTACAGCATGCCTTTCGATTGCAGGAAATCGCGCGCCACCTGCTGCGGCGACTGATGATCGATATCGACGCGCTTATTCAGCTCGGTGATCGCCTCATCAGTGATAAGCGCCGAGAGCTGATTCAGCGCCGTATCCAGACCCGGATGCGCCGCCAGCACCTCTTTACGCACCACCGGCGTCACGTTATAGCTGGGGAAGAAGTGCTTATCATCTTCAAGGATTTTCAGATCGAAGCCCTTAACGCGGCCGTCGGTGGTATAGACCAGCCCGGCGTCGACAAAGCCGTCGCGGATGGCGTTATAGACCAGGCCCGGATCCATCTGACGGATCTGCGGGCGGTCAAGCGTCAGGCCGTAAAGCTGCTGCAGCGGCTTCAGGCCGTCGGAACGGCCAGCAAATTCCAGATCCAGCCCCAGCATCCAGTTATGGTCGGGATCGCGCCGGCGAATCTCTTCGATACGCGCCACCAGCTGCGACACCGTGCTGATATGCTCTCGTTCGGCGCGCGTACGCTGCATGGCGAAGGCGTAGGTATTGTTCATCGGCGCCGGATCCAGCCAGACCAGCCCCAGCTTGCCGTCAAGCCGCCGCACGGTTTCGTACGCCTCTTTAGAGGACATCCGCTCTTTGATGCGGTTGAAAATAATCAGCGACGAGCCGGTATATTCCCACGTCATATCGATCTGCTTATTGAGCATCGCGCTGCGGCTGATAGAGACCGCGATATTGGTTTTAGGGATCACCTCAAACCCTTTTTTGCTCAGCCAGAGCGTGGTCATTGCCGATAAAATGTGCTGTTCGGTAAAGCCCTTGGTCGCCATGGTGATCGGCCGGGCGGTTGCCGCGCCAGCGGCGAACGCCAGCAAGCCGCACAGCGCCAGCGCGCGCGTGAAGGTACGTAGTAGGATCATCTGCGTCTCCTGTTACAGCGCATGCGGACTGAGCCAGCGGCCAAGGGCGGCCAGCAGCACGTCAAGTATCAGCGCGAACAGCGCCGTCGCCACCGCGCCGAGGATCAGCACCGGGAAGTCGTTGAGGTAGATACCGGGGAAAATCAGCTCACCGTAGCTGCTGGCGCCGATAAGAAACGCCAGCGGCGCGGTACCAACATTGATCGCCATGGCGATGCGGATGCCGGAAAGCATCACCGGCCAGGCATTCGGCAGTTCTACCTGGCGCAGGCGCTGCATTTTGGTCATGCCGATGCCGTTAGCCGCCTCCAGCAGCGAATCGGGCACGCCGATCAGCCCGGCATAGGTATTGCGCACCACCGGCAGCAGCGAGGCGAGGAACAGGGCGATAATCGCCGGACGATCGCCGATGCCGATCACCACCATTGCCAGCGCCAGCACGGCCAGCGGCGGCAAGGTGTTGCCGACATTGAAAATCTGCATGATATATTCCGCCCAGCGGCGGGCAAAGGGACGGCTGAGCAGGATGCCGCTGGGAATGCCGATCAGCAGCGCGAACAGCATCGACCAGCCCACCAGCCAGAGGTGCTGCCTGCCGAGATAGATCAAATCGACCTGACGCGCTTTAATCACATCCAGACCTATGCCGTAGATCAGCAGCGCGGCGACCGGCGCGATCGCCAGCAGCGCCAGCAAGATCCGCTTCATCGTCGAAGAAAAGTGCATGGACAGGGTTCTCCCGGGAATAACCTGAAGCGCCTTCTGCAAGACGGCGCCATTGTTATAGTAATCAGCGGGCGTCGGCCGGATGGAAAGGGCGTCCGTCGGCCGCGCGCGCGCTCGATATAAAATGCTGATTTATGCCTCTTTATCAGCAAAAACAAACGCAGTGCCTTAAACCTATAGCAGCGGCGGGGCAGCTGCGCCAGTTTTGGCGTTAAAATCAGCAGGATACTTTTGTTTTTTGCGGCGTAAACGGCGCTATTTTCGGCAGTTGGCCAAATCGGGCCGTATTAACAAGCAGAACGCGACGCGCTGCGTCACCGGGTGGGCTACGCTTAGGGAATTGACAGGAAGGGGAACCATGCCAGAGAACGCACATCAGCCGGTCGCGCACCGCCATTTGATCTTAATCGCCTGTATGCTGGCGATGTTTATGGCGGCGATCGAAGTCACCATCGTCGCCACCGCCATGCCGACCATCATCGCCCAGCTCGGCGGCTTTTCGCAGTTTGGCTGGGTGTTTTCCATCTATCTGCTGACGCAGGCGGTAAGCGTGCCGATTTACGGCAGGCTGGCCGATCTCTGGGGCCGCAAACGGATGTTTTTTATCGGCGCCACGCTGTTTCTGCTGGGCTCGGTGCTGTGCGGCTTCGCCGACAGCATGGGCTGGCTGATCCTGTTCCGCGCCTTTCAGGGGCTGGGCGCCGGCGCCATCATGCCGCTGACCTCCACCATCGTCGCCGATATCTATTCGCCGCGCGAAAGAGCGGGCATTCAGGGCTGGCTCTCCAGCGTCTGGGGCGTGGCGGCGATCATCGGCCCGCTGACCGGCGCGTGGATCGTGCAACACTTCAGCTGGGCGCTGGTTTTCTGGGTCAACGTGCCGCTTGGGATCGTCTCGATGCTGATGCTGGCGCGCTGGCTGCCGGCGCACCCGACAGAAGGCGGTCAGCGGCTCAACGTCTCCGGCAGCGCCTGGCTGATGCTGAGCGTCAGCGCGCTGTTGGTGGCGCTGCTGCAGGCGGAGGCGCTCGGCTACTGGCTGTTGCTGTTTTTAGCGGTGGCACTGCTGGCCGGGTTTATTCTGCTGCGCCATGAAAAGGCGGCGGAAGCGCCGCTGTTTCCGCTGGCTATCTGGCGCAGCCGGGTGATCCTCGCCGGCAATGCGGGCAACCTGATTATTGGCGCGGCGATGATGGGCATCAGCGCCTTTCTGCCCACCTGGATCCAGGGCGTTAACGGCGGGTCGCCGCTGCAGGCGGGCAGCGCGCTGGCGATGATGTCGATCGGCTGGCCGCTGGCCAGCACCCTGAGCGGCAGGCTAATGCTGCGCACCTCTTACCGCTTTACCGCCCAGCTGGGCGCGTTTTTGCTGATCGCCGGCACCGCGCTGCTGCTGACGCTGCACGCCGACAGCAGCCTGATTCAGGCGGGCTTCGCCGCGTTCGTCATCGGCACCGGCATGGGCATGACCAGCACCACGTTTCTGGTCTCGGTGCAGAACAGCGCCGACTTCGCCATTCGCGGCATCTGCACCGCCTCAATCATGTTTAGCCGCATGCTGGGATCGGCCATCGGCACGGCGGTGATGGGTGCGGTGCTGAATTACAACCTGATGCTGCGGCTGCCGGAAGCGCGCGATCCGGTACAGCAGATCATGTCGCCCGACCGGCGGCAGGCGCTGGACAGCAGCACGCTGCAGCAGATGATCGCGCAGATTGCGGCATCGCTGCACTGGGTGTTTATCGTTTCGCTGTTGATTGCGGTGGGCACGCTGTTTATCGCCTGGCGAATGCCGCGGCGGCGCCCGGAATAGCCGGTAAAAAGAAGGCACCGCGCAAGCGGTGCCGGGGGAGATTTTACTGGGCGGGCGCATCCTGAGTGGTGCCCGCATTGGCCGGCACGTTGGTGTCGCCGTCAACGCCGGTGCGCTTATAGACGATTTTCTGGCTGTCGTTTTCGCAGTGTCCGACAACCTGACCGCCGGCGGCATCCGCCTGATCGTTGGGCACGATATCTAAAGTAAAGCCCGATTCCGGCACGCCATTATTGATAATCTTCTGGCTGATATCCGCCTTTACCGACTCGCAGGACGCCTGGGCAGCCAGCGGAGCGGCAACCAGCAGGGCGCTTAACATCCACTTCTTCGCTCTCATCACATCATCCTTTTGCAACAAAACCAGCGGTAACTATAGCAGCTCTGCAGGATCAGGGCGTAACCGGGCGTCCGGTGCGCCGATCGAGACAGCGCAGGGTGTTGGCTTCCCAGTAGGCGTTGACGTTATAGCTCTGTTCGCAGGCATCGCGCGTATCAAAGGCGCGGTCGCTCTTGTCGAACTCTTTCTCCACGCGGCTGTTCACTTTTTTACGCAGCATGCGGGTATCGTCCCATTGCTCTTTGTTCTGACGCGCCTCTTCATTGCTGAGCGCGTTGCTGCCGTTTTCAATAATCACGCGATCGGTGCGCGCCTGCGCCGGCGCGGAAAGCGCCAGGGCGCCGAGCAGGGTCAGGGGCAGCAGCGCCACGGCCAGACGTTGAGTCAAGGTTTTCATCTTTTCATCCTTCTCTTTCATAGCGACCCGCCATGAGGTGGCAGTCGTTTTAGTATATCATCGCCGCTTATTTACTCACCAGCAGGCTGAGCGCTTCGTTTAGCTTTTGGAAACTTTTTCATGCTGAAAATCGCGTTGCTCTTTTTTGTTACCGCGCTGGCGGAAATTATCGGCTGCTTTCTGCCTTTTCTCTGGCTGCGCAAAGGGGCGTCGCCGCTGCTGTTGCTGCCTGCGGCCCTGAGCCTGGCGCTGTTCGTCTGGCTGCTGACGCTGCATCCGGCCGCCAGTGGGCGCGTCTACGCCGCCTACGGCGGGGTTTATGTGGTGACGGCGCTGCTGTGGCTGCGCTGGGTTGACGGGGTGCGCTTAAGCCCCTACGACTGGCTGGGCGCGGCGGTGGCGTTCTGCGGCATGCTGATTATCGTAGCGGGATGGGGCAAGGTATAGGGAACAGCGAGGCGAAAAAGCAGGGGGAGGGCCGCTCCCCCACGCAGTCAGACGTTTTTCGCCACGGTCAATCCGGCGGTGGTCTGGCTCACCGGCATCATCTCCAGCGTATTGATATTGACATGTGCCGGCAGCGTCGCCACCCAGAACACCGCCTCGGTAACATCTTCCGGCGTCAGCGCGGTGGTACCCGCATAGACACCTTCCGCGCGGCTGTCGTCGCCCTTAAAGCGCACGTTGGAAAATTCGGTGCCGCCAACCAGGCCCGGTTCGATATCGGTCACGCGCAGCGCGGTGCCGTGCAGGTCAGTGCGCAGGTTAAGGCTGAACTGACGTACAAAAGCTTTGCTGGCGCCATAGACGTTGCCGCCTTTGTAAGGCCAGTTGCCGGCAGTGGAACCGATATTAATGATGTGGCCAACATTGCGCTCCACCATCGCCGGCAGCAGGGTACGGGTCATATAGACCAGCCCCTTGTTGTTGGTGTCGATCATGGTTTCCCAGTCATCGATGCTCGCCTTGTGCGCCGGCTCAACGCCCAACGCCAGCCCGGCGTTGTTCACCAGAATATCGATCTGGCGCCATTCCGTCGGTAGCGTCGCGACTGCCGCTTCAATGGCAGCGCGATCGCGCACGTCAAACCGCAGGGTATAGAGGCTGTCGCCCAGCTCCGCCTTCAGGGCATCCAGACGATCCTGGCGGCGTCCGGTGGCGATAACCTTATGGCCCGCCGCGATAAAACGGCGGGTAATGCTTTGACCAAAGCCAGCGGTAGCGCCGGTAACAAAAATAATCATCTCACTGTTCCTCAACAGATTTTCCAGGTTAAACACCATAACACTTCGTTTTGCCGCTGCCCAGCGTCGGTGGACCGACGCTCTCAGCGGCGCATTTTGGTGCTTTGCACCGTGCGCCTGCCCGTTAACCGTGCAGCAGTCAGCGGGGCGGTCGCACGTTTTCCGTCTCGCTCGCTACTGCCAGCAAATCACAGGCCGATCGCAGAGCAGACATCGCCTTCACGCCACAGGCAAGCGTTTGCGCAACCGTTTCACCGGGAGAATTGCGCAGTCATTTTATTTAATTTACTGATTTAGAAGAAATTTAAAGAAAATAGCAGCTGGCACGACTCTTGCAATTTGCTCTTCAGCAGCCCGGCTGCAATAACAAAAGAAACCCGCCTGATAGCAAAGGAAGCCTTATGTTAGCCCTGAACACTACGCCATCCGCAGCAGCTTTTTCGATATTCGCGCCACGGCCAGCGATCCGGCGGCGATCGAAGCGCAGGCGCGCTATCTGGAAGAGGGCCTGCTGGAAGTTAAGCACGGCAAGATCGTCAGCCTGCGTCCCTGGCTGGAGGCGGAGGCCGCGCTGCCCGGCTGCGCGATTATCGATCGGCGCGGCATGCTGATTGTCCCCGGTTTTATCGATTGCCATATTCACTATCCGCAGACCGAAATGGTGGGCGCGTTTGGCGAACAGCTGTTGAGCTGGCTGGAGAACTACACCTTCCCGACAGAGAGCCACTACCGTTCGCCGCAGCACGCGGCCGCGATGTCGGAATTTTTTCTGCAGCAGCTGCTGCGCAACGGCACCACCAGCGCGCTGGTATTCGGCACCGTCCATCCTGAATCGGTCGAGGCGCTGTTTCAGGCCGCCGAACGACACGCAATGCGCCTTATTGCCGGTAAAGTGATGATGGATCGTCACGCGCCGGACGATCTGCTGGAAACGCCGGAAGAGAGTTACCGGCAGACGCGCGCGCTGATCCGCCGCTGGCACGGACGCGGTCGCCTCGGCTATGCGCTGACGCCGCGCTTTGCGCCTACCTCGTCGCCCGCGCTGCTGGAAAGGGTGTCGCAGCTGCATCAGGAATTTCCGGACACCTGGATCCACACCCACCTGGCGGAAAACCCGCAGGAGGTAGCATGGGTAAAACGCCTGTTCCCGGCGCAGCGCGGTTACCTGGATGTCTATCACCACTATCGTCTTACCGGCGCACGCAGCGTTTTCGCTCACTGCCTGCATCTGGAGGAGGAAGAGTGGCACTGCCTGCAGCAAACCGATTCCGCCATCGCCTTTTGTCCGACTTCCAATCTGTTTCTTGGCAGCGGCCTGTTTAACCTGCAGCGCAGCTGGCAGCAGCAGGTAAGGCTGGGGATCGGTACCGACATCGGCGCAGGCACCACCTTTAACATGCTGCAAACCCTGGGCGAGGCCTACAAAGTGGGCCAGCTGCAGAACTACAAACTGCACGCCTGCGAAGCCTTCTACCACGCCACGCTTGGCGGCGCGCGGGCGCTGAGCCTCGATCATCTGATCGGCAACTTTATGCCCGGCAAAGAGGCGGATTTCGTGATGCTGCAGCCGACGGCGACGCCGCTTCAGGCGCTGCGCTGGGGCAACAGCCGCGATATCTGGGAAAAGCTGTTTGTACTGATGACGCTGGGCGACGATCGCACCATCGCCGAAACCTGGGTCAATGGTCAGCGCGCCTGGCGGCGCGACGGCACGGAGGAGAACCTGTGATTCAGTTTCTGTTAAACCAGACGTTAGTGAGCGAGCAGCAGCTCGATGCCAATACCACGGTGCTGAACTGGCTACGTCAGCATAAAGGGCGCTGCGGCACAAAAGAGGGCTGTGCCTCCGGCGACTGCGGCGCCTGCACCGTGGCGCTTGGCCGCGTCGTGGCAGGCAAACTGGTCTATGAGACGGTTAACAGCTGCCTGCTGCCGATCGGCGCGCTGGACGGCAAGCAGCTGATCACCGTTGAGGATCTGCATCAGGGCGATCGGCTGCACGGCGTACAGCAGGCGATGGTGGAGAGCCACGCCTCGCAGTGCGGTTTCTGCACCCCCGGTTTCGTGATGTCACTGTTTGCGCTGCAAAAGCAGGGCGAGAGCTGGGATCGCGCGCGCGCCGAAAGCGCGCTGGCGGGCAACCTCTGTCGTTGCACCGGCTATCGTCCGATCGTCGAGGCGGCTCGTATCGCCTGCGAACGGCCGGAGAGCGACAGCTTCAGTCAGCGCGAAGCGGAAACCGTAGAAAAGCTGAAGGCGTTGCGCCAGACGATCATGAGTGACGTTGTCACGGAGAATAGCCGCTGCGTGCTGCCGCACAACTGTACCCAGCTGGCGGAATTATATCTGGCGCATCCGGAAGCGGTACTGCTGGCGGGCGGCACCGACCTGGCGCTACGCATTACTCAGCAGCATCAGCATCTGCCGCTGATCATTGCGCTGGAAGCGGTAACGGAGCTGCGCGCCTGGCAGGAGAGCGACGAGGCGATAACCATCGGTGCCGCCGTGCCGCTCAGCGAATGTCAGCGCCGTCTGCAACAGAGCGTGCCCGCCTTCAGCGAGATGCTCCACCGCTTCGCCTCATTGCAAATCCGTAATCGCGGCACGCTGGGCGGCAATATCGCCAACGGTTCGCCGATAGGCGACGCTTCTCCGCTGCTACTGGCGCTCGACGCCGGGCTGGAGCTGCAGCGCGGCGAGATCATACGCCGGCTGCCGCTGAGCGATTTTTTCCTCGGCTATCGTCGCACCGCGCTGCAGCCAGGGGAGTTTATTCGGTCGATTGTTATCCCTAAGGTGACACTGTCACCCGATATTCGCGCCTGGAAGGTGTCGAAACGCAGTGAAGATGATATCTCAGCGGTGTTCGCCGCCTTTAACCTGCAGCGCAGCGGCGATCGGGTCACGCTGGCGCGCATCGCCTTCGGCGGCATGGCGGCAACGCCGCGCCGCGCCGTCGCCTGTGAAGCCGCGCTGACCGGCGCAGAGTGGAGCGCCGCCACGCTGGCACGCGCCTGCCGCGCGCTGGAGCAGGATTTCCAGCCGTTGAGCGACGCGCGCGGCAGCGCCGCCTGGCGCATGCAGCTGGCGAAAAACCTGCTGCGCCGCTATTTCCATCAGCTAAACGGCGAACTGGCCGTCACCGAGGTATCGCGCTATGTCCCATAATCGTCCCGCGCTGGAACAAAACATCCTGGAAGCGCAGTACCTGGCGGATCTGCAACACGGCGTCGGCAAAAACCGGCGTCATGAGAGCGCGGAAAAGCATGTCACCGGTGAGGCACAGTATATTGATGACGGGTTAGCTTTTCCCGGCCTGCTGCATCTCGCTCCGCGCCTGAGCGATCATGCCCACGCGCGCATTCTGGCGGTTGACGTCGCGCCCTGTTACGCCATACCCGGCGTAATTGAGGTGCTGACCTGGCGCGACGTGCCGGGCGAGCTGGATATCGGGCCGCTGGAGCCGGGCGATCCGCTGCTGGCGCGCGATACCGTGCAGTACGCTGGACAGATCGTTCTGGTGGTGGCGGCGGAAAGCGAAGCGGCGGCGCGTGCCGGTGCAGAGGCCGCGCGTATCGACTACGCGCCGCTGCCGGCGATTATCGACGTGGAAGAGGCGCTGGCGCAGCGTCACTTTGTGCAGGAGCCACATATCCACCAGCGCGGCGACGTTGAGGCGGCGCTGGCGCGCGCGCCGCACCGTCTGCAGGGCGCGTTTCATATCGGCGGCCAGGAGCATTTCTATCTGGAAACCCAAATCGCGCTGGTCGCGCCCGGCGAAGATCGCACCTTTCAGGTCTGGTCCTCGACGCAAAACCCGACAGAGGTGCAAAAGCTGGTCGCCTCGGTGATGGGCACCGGCATGCATAACGTCACGATCGATATGCGTCGCATGGGGGGCGGCTTCGGCGGTAAAGAGACCCAGGCCGCGGGCGTCGCCTGCCTGTGCGCGCTGGCGGCGCACAAAACCGGCCGGCCGGCGAAAATGCGCCTGGCGCGCCGCGACGATATGCGCATCACCGGCAAGCGCCATCCTTTCTTTGTGCGCTACGATGTCGGCTTTGACGACGAAGGGCGCTTCTGCGGGGTGGATATTGCGCTGGCGGGCAACTGCGGCTGCTCGCTTGATCTCTCCGGGTCGATCGTTGATCGGGCGATGTTTCATGCCGATAACGCCTACTACCTTGGCGACGCGCGCATTACCGGCTACCGCTGCCGCACTAACCTGGCCTCCAATACCGCCTACCGTGGCTTCGGCGGGCCGCAGGGCATGGTGGCGATTGAGCAGATCATTGATGCGGTAGCGCGCCAGCGCGGGCTGGATCCGCTGACGGTACGCAAACGTAACTACTATGGCCGCGAAACGCGCAACGTCACCCACTATCATCAGCGGGTCGAAGATAACCTGCTGGAGGAGATCACCGCGCAGCTGGAGCAGAGCGCCGACTATCAGGCGCGGCGCGCGGCGGTGCGGCAGTTTAACGCCGCCAGCCCCTTTCTGAAGCGCGGCCTCGCGCTGACGCCGGTAAAGTTCGGCATCTCCTTTACCTCCAGCTTTCTCAACCAGGCGGGCGCGCTGATCCTGCTTTATACCGACGGCACGCTGCAGCTGAACCACGGCGGCACCGAAATGGGCCAGGGGTTGCATACCAAAGTGGCGCAGATCGTCGCGGAGGTGCTGCAGATCGACATGGCCGCCATTCGTATTACCGCCACCGATACCGGCAAAGTGCCCAATACCTCGCCGACCGCCGCGTCCAGCGGCACCGATCTCAACGGCAAGGCGGCGCAGCAGGCGGCAGAGACCCTGCGCCAGCGGCTGACGGAGATGCTCTGCCGTCTGCATCAGTGCCCGCCGCAGGAGGTGAGCTTCAGCAACGGTATCGTCCGGGTGCGTCAGCAGCATTTCACCTTTGCCGAAGTGGCGCAGCTGGCATGGCTGAACCAGGTGCCGCTCTCCGCCACCGGCTACTACCGCGTGCCGGGCATCCATTACGATCGTCAGGCGGGGCGCGGCCAGCCGTTCTATTACTTCTCTTACGGCGCCGCCTGCAGCGAAGTGGTGATCGATACGCTAACCGGCGAATATCGTCTGCTGCGCGCCGATATTCTGCATGACGTCGGCGCCTCGCTGAACCCCGCCATCGATATTGGTCAGGTGGAGGGCGGCTTTGTGCAGGGCATGGGCTGGCTGACCTGCGAAGAGCTGGTCTGGAACGCGCAGGGCCAGCTGCTGACCGACGGCCCGGCCAGCTACAAAATTCCGACCATCGGCGACATCCCCGCCGACCTGCGCGTGTCGCTGCTGGAAAACCGCAAAAATCCGCAGCAGACAGTGTTTCATTCCAAAGCGGTGGGCGAGCCGCCGTTTATGCTGGGGATCTCGGTCTGGAGCGCGCTGCAGGATGCGGTAGCCAGCGTCGCCGACTATCAGCATCACCCGCATCTGGATGCGCCCGCCACGCCGGAGCGGGTCTTCTGGGCGGTCGAACGGCTGAAGGGGGATGCGGATGGCGCCCTATGAATGGATAGAGACGCTGCATCAGTTGCGGAGGCAGCGGTGCGGCTGCGTGCTGATCACCGTGCTGAACGAACGCGGATCGGTGCCGCGCGATCGCGGTAGTAAAATGATCGTCACCGCCGATCAGCAATTTTTCACCATCGGCGGCGGCCATCTGGAGTTTCAGTGTATTGAGATGGCGCGCGCGATGCTGGCACAGGGGCGCGCGCTGCCGCACTGCGAGCCGTTCAGCCTCGGCGCGCGGCTGGGGCAGTGCTGTGGCGGCGCGACCACCATTTTGTTTGAGCCACTGCCGGTAAATCAGCCGCAGATTGCGGTGTTCGGCGCAGGCCACGTCGGGCAGGCGCTGGTCAGGCTACTGCATACGTTACCCTGTCACATCCACTGGATCGACGAGCGCGCCGCCTGCCTTGCCGACGCACCGGAAGGCGTTACCGTCTGCCACAGCGACGATCCGGCCGCCTGGGTCAGCCAGCTGCCCGCCGACAGCTATTTTGTGGTGATGACGCACCATCATCCGCTCGACCTGGCGATCTGCGAGGCGATCCTGCGGCGCGACGACTACCGCTACGCCGGGGTGATCGGCTCGCAAACCAAGCGCCAGCGCTTTGAATATCGCCTCGGCGGCAAAGGTTTCAGCGCGCAGCAGCTGGCGCGCCTGCGCTGTCCGATCGGGCTGCCGGAAGTGAAGGGCAAACTGCCGGCGGAAATCGCCGTGGCCGTCGCGGCAGAAATTATTGCCGTTTACCAACAGGCGCAGCAGGGTGGCACCGGCGGGTAACTGCACCTATGATTCTGACTTTACAGGCAAGGAACAGGAGAGTAAGGATATGCGGTTATCGGTGTTATTTTTCGCCGTCGGTCTGGCGCTGAGCGGCAACGCTCTGGCGGCCGATGCGACAGCAGACCATGTTCGGGAGAAAAACATGTCACTTCAGCACAATCCCTTCAGTCAGCCCAGCACATTGCCTTTCCAGGCCCCGCCTTTCGACCGCATCAGCGAGAGCGATTATCTGCCCGCCATCGAAGCGGGCATGGCTGAGAAACAGCAGGAGGTGGCGCGCATCGCCAGTGATCCGCAGCCGCCAACCTTTGAAAACACCTACGTGGCGCTGGAGAAAAGCGGCCAGCTGCTGCAGCGCGTGATGAACGTGTTCGGCGCGATGACCTCCGCCAATACCAACGATAACCTGCAGAAAATCGATGAAGAGACCGCGCCGAAACTGGCGGCGCTGGATGATGAAATCCACCTTAACAGCCAGCTGTTTGCCCGTCTTGACGCGGTATATCAGCAGCGCGATCGGCTGCAGCTGGATGCGGAGTCGCGTCGCCTGGTGGAAGTCACCTGGCAGTCGTTCCAGCTGGCGGGCGCCAGCCTCAGCGATCAGCAGAAAACCGAGCTGAAGGCGCTGAACCAGGAAGCGGCGACGCTCAGCACCCAGTTTACTAACCGCCTGCTGGCGGCGACCAAAGCGGGCGGGCTGGCGGTTTCCGATAAGGCGGCGCTCGCCGGCCTGAGCGAAGGCGAAATCGCGGCGGCGGCGGAAGCGGCCGAGGCGCGCGGCCTGAAAAACCAGTGGCTGCTGGCGCTGCAGAACACCACCCAGCAGCCGGCGCTGCAAAGCCTGTCGACACGCAGCACGCGCGAAGTGCTGTTTAACGCCTCCTGGAACCGCGCAGAGAAAGGTGACGGCAACGATACACGCCAGCTGATCGCGCGCCTGGCGGCGGTGCGGGCGCAGCAGGCGAAGCTGCTGGGCTTTAACAGCTACGCCGAGTGGAAGCTGCAGGATCAGATGGCGAAAACGCCGCAGGCGGCGCTCGACTTTATGCGCAACATCGTACCGGCCGCCACCGCGCGCGCCACGCGCGAGACGGCGGATATCCAGGCGGTGATCGATCAGCAGAAAGGCGGCTTTAAGGTTGCGCCCTGGGACTGGACTTTCTACGCCGAACAGGTGCGCCGCGCCAAATATGATCTCGACGAAGCGCAGATCCGCCCTTACTTCGAACTGAACAACGTGCTGGAGAATGGCGTCTTCTACGCCGCCAACCAGCTGTACGGCCTGACCTTTAAGCAGCGCAAAGATATTCCGGTATATCAGCCCGATGTGCGCGTCTATGAAGTCTTCGATAAGGACGGCAGTTCGCTGGCGCTGTTCTACACCGACTTCTTTAAACGCGATAACAAGGGCGGCGGCGCGTGGATGAGCAATTTCGTCGACCAGTCGCGTCTGCTCGGCACCAAACCGGTGATCTATAACGTCGCTAACTTCAGCAAACCGGCGGCGGGTCAGCCGGCGCTGCTCTCATGGGATGATGTGATCACCATGTTCCATGAGTTCGGCCATGCGCTGCACGGCATGTTCGCCGACCAGCAATACCCGAGCCTCTCCGGCACCGCCACGCCGCGCGACTTTGTGGAGTTCCCGTCGCAGTTTAACGAACACTGGGCCAGCGATGAGAAGGTGTTTAAACACTTTGCCCGTCACTACCAGAGCGGCGAGCCGATGCCGCAGGCGCTGCACGATAAAATCCTCAAGGCGGATAAGTTTAACAAAGGCTACGACATGACCGAGCTGCTGGCGGCGGCGCTGCTGGATATGCACTGGCACAGCATCAGCGCCGGACAGCCGCTGCCGGACGTGGATCAGTTTGAGCAGGCGGCGCTGGCGCAGGATAAGGTCAACCTGCCGCAGGTACCGCCGCGCTACCGCTCCAGCTACTTCCAGCACATCTGGGGCAACGGCTACGCGGCGGGCTACTACGCCTACCTCTGGACCGAGATGCTGGCGGATGACGGCTTCGGATGGTTTAAAGAGCATGGCGGGCTGACCCGTGAAAACGGCCAGCGTTTCCGTGATATGATTTTGTCGCGCGGCAACAGCAGCGATCTGAAGCAGCTTTACCACGACTGGCGCGGCCACGATCCTGAAATCGAGCCGATGCTGATCAACCGGGGGCTAAAAGAGGCGCAGTAACGCTTCTCCCGGCAGAATAAAAATGAAAAGGGCAGCGATGCCCTTTTTTTATACCCGTTTAATAAGGAGATTAAGATGCGTAATCAAAGCCTATGGCGCGGCGTCATGCTGGCAGGCCTGCTGAACATTAGCCTGGCGGCGACGGCAGCGCAGAGCGACGGCGCTCACGCCGCGCTGACGCAGCAGCTGGCGGCGCTGGAGAAATCGGCCGGCGGCCGGCTGGGCGTCGCCTGGATCGATACTGACGGCGCGCGCTACGGCTACCGCGCCGATGAACGCTTTCCGATGACCAGCACCTTTAAAACGCTGGCGGTGGCGGCCATTCTGCACAACAGCATCGCGCAACCGGGGCTGCTGGAGAAAAAAATCCCCATTCGCGAGGCGGATCGGGTGACCTGGACGCCGGTGACCGGCCACTATTTCGGTAAAGAGATGAGCATCGCCGCGCTGTGCGCCGCCGCCATTGAGTACAGCGATAATCTGGCGGCCAACTACCTGCTGCAAGAGCTGGGCGGGCCACAGGGCGTCACCGCCTATGCGCGTTCGTTAGGGGATACGCTGACGCGTCTCGATCGTCGGGAGCCGGCGCTGAACAGCGCGCAGCCAGGCGACCTGCGCGATACCAGCACGCCCGCCGCGATGGCC
The DNA here is from genome assembly GCF_002953195.1 of Mixta gaviniae. GTDB lineage: Bacteria > Pseudomonadota > Gammaproteobacteria > Enterobacterales > Enterobacteriaceae > Mixta > Mixta gaviniae. The sequence goes on from NZ_CP026377.1 coordinate 2,186,394, forward strand.
GCTAACCTGCAGACGCTGACGCTGGGCAAGGCGCTGCCGACAGCGCAGCGTCAGCGGCTGATAAGCTGGCTGAAGCAGAACACCACCGGCGATCAGAGCATTCGCGCCGGCGTGCCGGCCGGCTGGACGGTAGGTGATAAAACCGGCGCGGGCGCCTGGGGCGCCACCAATGATCTCGCCATTCTCTGGCCGGAAAAGGGCGCGCCGAAAATTCTGGCGGTCTACTTTATCCAGTCGCAAGCGGACGCCGCCAATAACAAAGCGGTGCTGGCATCGGCAACGCGACAGGTTATTGCAGCCTTAGCCCACTAAAAGCCAGGCCGCTGAGCGGCAAGCGCGTCAGCGCGCCGCCAGTACGGTGTCATTGCACGTCGCCGGGCAGGCGTTACGCCGGCGGCGTCAGGCCACCATGAGGGAGAGGGCAGTCATCCGCGCCTTTTACGTGACAACGTCACGCCAGTTCGCCTGACAGAGCGCGAAAAGCGGCCTGATGCAGCAGGCCGCTCAGGCCAGCGGGCCGCCAAGGATGGTCTCGCGCATACCGTTAAGAATGCGTTCGCCGCTCTCCTGCTTCAGCTCCTGATACCAGGCGCGAGTGGCCTCAGGCTCGATGCCGTGCGTCACATCACAGCGCTTGCGCGCCTTCAGCACCAGATCCGCCACCCGTGCCGCCCGCCGCGCCTGATAGCGACGCAGCGCATCCTCAATACCCAGCGAATGGGTCTGTAGCGTCATCGCCAGCACGACCGCATCTTCCATCGCGGCGCAGCCGCCCTGGCCGATATCGGGCGTGGTACTGTGTCCGGCGTCGCCCAGCAGCGCCACGCGGCCGTTAACCAGCGTAGGGAAAGGATCGATATCATGGATTTCAATGCGGTTGGTGGTAGTAGGATCAATCGCCGCAATCAGCTGCTGCACCGGATCGGCCCAGCCGCTAAAGTAGCGCGTCAGATCGGCGCGCACACTGCTGCGATCTTCCGCCAGCCCTTTTGGCAGCGGCACATCGAAAAAGAAGTAGAAGCGGTTGCCGCTCACCGGCATCAGAGAGACACGTTTGCCTTCGCCGACAAAGGTGGTCCACTGATCGGCAGGGGCGATGCTGTCATCGATCGCCACCAGTCCGTTCCAGTTCACGTAGCCCGCATAACGCCGTTCGGCAGGCTCTCCGGTCACCTGCGGACGGATCACCGAATGGGTACCGTCAGCGGCAATAAGGAAATCGCCGCGCGCCTCGCTGCCGTCGGTAAACCAAGCGGTCACGCCGTCACCATCCTGCTCAATATGGCTGACGCGTTTGCCGAAATGGACGCGCTGCGCGCCGTAGTGGTTTAGTAGCATCGCCTGCAGATCGGCGCGCGCCACCGGATAAGGCCGTTCGCCGACGCTTTCCACCAGCGGCTGCAGACTGAAGCGGGTAAGCCGCTCGCCCTGGCGGAAATCGTGATAGGCCATCCAGGCCATATTGCCGCCCAGCGCCCGCAGCGGCGCGCCCAGCCCGAGGTAGTTAAGGCACTTTACGCCGTTTGGCCAGATGGAGATCGCCGCGCCGACCGGCTTGATCTCGCTGACCGCCTCGTAGACTGCCGTCTGATAGCCGCTTTTTTCCAGCGCCAGCGCCGCGCACATGCCGCCGATCCCGCCACCGATTACGATCGCTTTCATTGCTGTCTCCTTTCTGTTGATAAACAGAGACTGCAACTTTTGTACCAGCTTGCAGCGCGCCTGCGGGCACGCATTTTCGCCTTCTCAGGCGCTTTACTGCGCCTGAACGGGGCAGCGCGCGCTAAAACGGGGCGCGCGCTGAAACCTTCGTTTCACTGAAAACTCAGAAGATCGAGTAGCCGAGCCGTTCAGACAGCCGCTCCAGCGCGGCGGTGCCCGCCAGCGAATTGCCGGAAGCGTCAAGGCCGGGCGACCAGACGGCAAGGGTCATTTTGCCGGGGATCACGGCGATAATCCCGCCGCCGACGCCCGATTTCGCGGGCATGCCGACGCGCCAGGCGAACTCACCCGCGCCGTCATACATGCCGCTGGTGATCAGCAGGGCATTCACCTGACGTGTCTGGCGCACCGTCAGCACCGGCGGCGCCTCGCCAAACGGGCGGCCCTGGTTCGCCAGATAAAAGAAGCAGCGCGCCAGCTCTACACAGCTCATCGACAGCGCGCAGTAGTGGAAATAGGTTTGCAGCACCGTCGGCACATCGTTTTCGAAGTTGCCGAACGATTTCATCAGCCAGGCGATGGCGGCATTGCGCGCGGAATGTTCAAACTCGGAGCGGGCGACGTGGCGGTCATAATTAATGGACGGCTCGCCGCAAAGCTGGCGCACCACCTCCAGCATCCGCTGGCGCGGCGCGGTCAGGCGGGTCTCCAGCATATCGCAAATCACCAGCGCGCCGGCGTTGATAAAGGGATTGCGCGGCTTGCCGCGTTCCAGCTCCAGCTGCACCAGTGAGTTAAACGGCTGGCCCGACGGCTCTTTGCCGACGCGCTGCCAAATCTCCTGCTCCTGATAGCGCGTTTGCGCCAGCGTCAGCGACAGCACTTTGGAGATGGACTGAATAGAGAAGCGCTGCTCAGCGTCGCCCGCCTGATAAAGCGCGCCGTCGTGCGTCAGCACGGCGATGCCCAGCGCATCGGGTTCCACCTGCGCCAGCGCCGGGATATAGTCGGCCACCTTGCCCTGACGGGTCAGCGGACGTACCTGATGCAGGATCTCTTCCAGTAAAGCATTGCTGAGTTCAGCCACAGCACTCCTCTCCGTTACGTGAGCTAATGGCGCAGCATGATCGGGGGTTGTGGTCGCTTCGTCAACGGCCAGAAGGAAAAAGCGCGGCGTAACAGAGGGGAAAGGGGAAAAGCGCGCCGCCGGCACAGATGGCGCGGCGGCGGCAGGCATCAGGAAGGGATGATGCGGTTTTCTTTCAGCTTATCAAACAGGGCGAAGAACGCTTCGCGCGTTGAGCGGTAACCGGTGAAACCGGCGTTACGGCTCTTGCTGATGTCGGTGAACACCTCCATCGGGCGTCCCAGATCGGCATCGGTGTGCCACCAGGAGACCAGGCGGGAGATATCCGCCTCGCGCAGCTGATATTTCTGTGCAATCTGTTGCCAGTCATCTTCGGCAGCCAGCATGCGGCCTTCCAGCGGCTGCATTTCGCCCGGGAACGGCGCGGCTTCAATACCGAAGTAGTCGGCAATCTGCTGCCACATCCACTTCCAGCGGAACACGTCGCCATTTACCACGTTGAAATCTTCATTCTTCGCGGCGGGCGAGGTCGCCGCCCACTCCAGCTGCTCCGCCAGCAGGCCGGCGTCGGTCATATCGGTAACGCCGTTCCACTGCGCTTCAGAGCCGGGAAAGATAAACGGCTTGCCGGTCTCTTTACACAGGGTCGCATAGACTGCCAGCGTCTGACCCATGTTCATCGCATTGCCCAGCGCATAGCCGATAATGGTATGCGGACGATGTACGCTCCAGGTGCAGCCATATTTCTCCGCGGCGGCGAACAGCTCATCCTCCTGCGCATAGTAGAAGTTCTCTACCGGCTGGCGCCCCTGTTCTTCGCGGAACGGGGTCATCGGCACGCTGCCTTTGCCGTAGGCGTCGAACGGGCCGAGATAGTGCTTCAGGCCGGTGACCAGTGCGACATGGCTGCCTTTCAGGCGATCGCCCAGCGCTTCCAGCACGTTGCGCACCATCGCGCCGTTGACGCGAATATTCTCTTTCTCATTGGCCTGACGCGCCCAGACGCTAAAGAAGATGCTGTCGAACTGCTGGCCGCTCAGCGTCTCATTGACCGACTGCGGCGACGTCAGATCGGCGGTAAGGGAGTGGCACCCCTGCGGCACCGGCGCGCGGCCGCGTGAAAGACCGTATACCTGCCAGCCGTCCGCCTGCAGTTTCTCCGCCAGCGCGCTACCGACCACGCCACTCACGCCCACGATTAATGCTTTTTTGCTCATTACGCCTCCTGTAACAGTTACTGGTAAGCATAATGCGGAATTTAATTCTTATCTCAGGTATAAATTCATAAGATTTCAGAACAGGATTCACAAATCATGATAGGTAACGATCTGCTGAAGGGGATTATGCCGTTTGTGGCAACGGTAGATCGCAACTGTTTGAGCGCACCACGCGCAGCCTGAAGCTGACCGACGCCGGCGAGGCCTATTATCAAACCTGCCAGCGTGTGGTAAACGAGCTGAGCGAAGCGGAAGCGGTGCTGGCGGCGCAGCGCACCCATACCGTCGGGCGGCTGCGGGTGGCGGTACCGATGACCTTCGGCCGCACCCATGTGATGCCGGTGATTAACGCCTTTTGCCGCCGCCATCCCGATCTGCATATCAATATGACCTTTGCCGATCGCTTTGTGGATCTGTTTGACGAAGGGGTGGACGTGGCGGTGCGCATCGGTGGCCCGGCGGACTATCCCGCCTCGCTGGGCGTACGGCATCTGGGTAACGAACGGTTGGTGTTTTGCGCCTCGCCGGACTACCTGCAGCGTCACGGCACGCCGCAGCAGCTGGATGAGCTGCAACAGCATCGCGCCGTCGCCTATGAGCGGGTTGACGGCTCAACCACGCCCTGGCGGTTTATCGCCCCTGATGGCCGCATCGCCAGCCGCACGGTCAGTCATGCGCTGGCGTTCGGCGACAGCGAAGCGCAGCTGAGCGCGGTCGCCGCCGGGCTGGGCATCGCGCAGATGGCGACCTGGCTGCTGCAGGAGGCAGAGCAGGCGGGCAGGGTGCAGGTCATTCTGCCGCAGCTGGCGCTGGACGGCCTGCCGCTCTACCTGGTCTGGCCGCGCAAGAAGCAGCTGCTGCCAAAGGTGGATGCGCTGCTGCAGGCGTTCCGGCAGCTCACCATTCGTTAACAGCCCGCCGCGATAAAGTCGCCGTTGGGGCTAACCGGCACCACGGAGAGAAACAGGATCAGCGCGAAGAACAGCAACAGCAGACCGCCCGCCACGCGCGCCAGCGCCACCAGGCGATCCAGCCGCGCCGGAGAGTCGCGCAGCCAGATAGTAGTGACAGTGTCACGCATGCGGTTGACCGCCAGCGACAGCAGCAGCAGAGAGAGCCCGGTACCGAGCGCCATGGTCATTACCGCCAGCATCCCCCAGCTGACAATGCCGATGGCGTTGGAAAAGAGCAGCACGGTAATCGCGCCGCTACAGGGCCGCAGGCCGATGGCGGCGATCACGCTCAGCCGCTCTTTCCAGCCCGCAGGCTGACGGGTGGGAAGATGATGATGGCCGCAGCCGCAGGCTTCATGATGATGCGCGTGCCGGGGGGCGGCACGAAACGCGCGCAGGCCGCGCAGCAGCAGCCAGAAGCCGAAAGCGGCGATCAACAGGGCACTGGCCTTTTCCAGATACCAGCGGCCGAGACTAAGATCGCCCGCCACCAGGTTAAAGCCCACCGCCAGGATAAACACAAACAGGATGGCGCTGACGCCCTGCAACAGCGAACCGGCCAGTGGCACCGCGCGCAGCGCGCCGGATGAGGGCGTCTGCTGCGTGCTGAGCCAGGTGGTCACCACAAACTTGCCATGGCCCGGTCCGACGGCGTGCAGCACGCCATAGAGAAAGGTAAAGAACAGCAGCCACAGCCCGCCGCCATACTGGCCGTTATTGATCTGCAGCAGGTGCAGCACCAGATAGCGGTGCAGCGTAATTTGGGTGGTCAGGCTCCAGGCGAGAAACGCGCTCCAGTGCCACCAACAGAACCCGGCCAGCAGCGCGAAAAGCAGGGCAAAGATCGCCAGGCTCTGCCTGCCGGAAGAAAAAGAGGAAAGGGTGCGCGTCAGCATAATACATCCTTAAGGTCAGCCTGACCTTAGTATACATGCAGAGCGGGCAACGCTGCCCGCTCTGCCGCAGCGTCAGCCGCCGACGATCGGGCTTTTGCGCGTGCTGAGCGCCTGCATAAACCCGGCGTTCAGGTGCAGATGCTGCTCAACCAGCGCCGGCGGCGTCGAGGCCAGCCACTGATTCAGCGAGATATCGGCGTAATGATCGCTTTTAAACAGCTCAAGGAAGCGCAACGGCTTATCGCCGGTGTTCTCAATATAGTGGCCCATGGCGAAAGGCACATAGCCGACATCCCCGGCGCGAAAATCGAAGGTGCGCGCCTGGCCTGACGAGGCGAAGACACCCATACGTCCTTCGCCCTCCAGATAGTATTGCCACTCATCGTTATTGGGATGCCAGTGCAGCTCGCGCATCGCGCCGGGCTGTAGCTCAACCAGCGCGGCGGCGATGGTTTTCGATACCGGAAAAACGGAGGTGTCGGTGATGCGTACCGTGCCGCCTTTCAGGGTAATCGGCTGCTGCGCCAGCATGCGGTGGGAGAAGGTAAAGCGCGACTTCGGCGCGCCGGCGACAGCATCGTTCTTCAAATCGCCAGGCGTATTGCCAGCGAAGATATATTCCGCCTCTGGTGAGGGCAGCTGGCTAAAGGTCTCCGCCGGCACGCCGAAGTTTTTCGCCAGGATCTCCGGCGGCACATGTTTAAACCAGTCACTAAGCAGGAAGGTGCTGTCCTCATCGAAATTGCCGTCGTCAAACACCAGCAGAAATTCGCAGCCGTCAGGGCCCAGACCCTGAATCGAGTGCGGTACGCCCGGCGGGAAGTACCAGAGATCGCCCTTACCGACGTCATCCACAAACCAGCCGCCGTCACTGTCAAGCGCCGTAATGCGTGCGCTGCCGTAGAGCATATAGGCCCATTCGCCCTCCTTGTGCCAGTGCAGCTCGCGGATGCCGCCGGCGTTAAGGCGCATATCGACACCGGCGATGGTGGTAGAGACGCCCAGCTCGCGCTGGGTGACCTGGCGCGTCCAGCCGCCGCTGCCTTTGCGCACGTGCGCGTCGCTAAAGGAAAAACGCAGGTTCGGCAGGGTGCCGCTATCGGTTGCCGGCGGGTTGACGATATCGGGGTTCTCCTGCTCGCGGATCGGATCGTGCGGGCCGGGATCGCTGCCGCCTTTCTGCGGCGTGCCGATGCCTTTTACCGGCGTGCCGTGCGCATGAACCGAGCCGGCAGCAAGGGCGACGGTGCCGCCGGCGGCGAAGGCCATAAAATGACGACGAGAGAGTTTATTCACGGTGCATTTCCTTATAGTGAGGGATCAGTAACGCTTGCCAAAAGACCTTAAATAATTAGCTTTATTAATGATTATCTGTCTACGAAGGCAACCGCTCAGGCTGTAACAATTGGTTTAGCGTCGTTTGGCCGGTCCACTGAAAACCCGAATGAGAGCGTGAAGATGGTTGATGCTGCGTTTATTTTGTTAACAGCAGGCGGCAGATTAAGCGCACGAAATGGCTAAAAACGGCAGATAAAGAGCGCGGCTGGCGACCTGTTGACTAAGAATGACCGCGATTAATGATAAATATATTTTTACATTCATCCGGCAGCGCATAGCAATGGGGTGAGATTAATGGCAGGCGGCAAAGGCGGGTTTCAGCGAAGCGTTATCGCGCGCATAAAAAAACCGCCCCGCAGGACGGTTTACTCATCAGAAAGCGTGACAGGCCAGAGGCGATTACCAGCCTTTGATGATATCGCCTTTATACAGCTCGTTAGCTTTGTTCAGCACTTCCGGTGACTGGAAAGCCTGCTTCAGCTTCTGAATATTCGGGCTGTCTTTGTTATCTTCGCGCGCCACAATGGCGTTAACGTAAGGCGAAGCTTTACCTTCCATAAACATGCCATCACGCGAGGCGGAGAGATTGACCAGTGCCGCAAAGTTGTTGTTGATAATCGAGATATAGACCTGCGGATCGTCCAGCGTGCGCGCCAGCTGCGGCGTATCCACCTCAACAAACTTCAGCTTTTTCGGGTTGGAGGTCACGTCCAGCGTGGTCGGCAGCAGGCCCGCCTCAGGCTTAACGGTAATCAGGCCCTGCGCCTGTAATAACAGCAGGCTGCGGCCCAGCGTCGTCGCCTCGTTAGAGAGGGTGACGGTGGCGCCATCCGGCAGCTCTTTCAGCGATTTAATCTTGCGCGAGTAGCCGGCGATAGGAAAGACAAAGGTATGAGTGACCACGGCGAAACGGTAGCCGCGCTCTTTGGACTGCATCTCTAAATAGGGCAGGCTCTGGAAGGCGTTGGCGTCAACATCTTTATTAAACAGCGCTTCGTTAGGCTGAACGTAGTCATTAAAGGCGATGACATCGACATCCAGCTTATATTTATCGTGCGCCACCTGCTTGACGGTATCCCACAGCGCCTGATCCGGGCCGGTATTGATCGCCACTTTAATTTTGCTGTCATCGTCTTTATTACAGGCGCTGAGCAGCGTGACAGATGCCGCCAGAAGGGCCGTGAGCAGTGTTTTTTTCATTTTATGGTGTTCCCTTATCTGTGTTAGAAAATCACTATAATATACATCCAGACGTCTGTACATCCGTGAAAAATGCGATTGCGCAAAAATGCGCCGCCTGGGTTTTAAACCGGTGATGGGCAAGGCATGGGCATCTTTTCCCGCTTAAATCAGCAGAGAAGAAGCGAGCGGTGGCGCAGAGGGACAGGCAGGTTTTATCTGCGGAAGAAAAGGCAAGCCATAGCACCAGGAGAATGGTCAGGCTTTATGTTAAATAGACGGAAGGGGCAAACGTTAACGCACAGGGGTAAGGCTGATGTTCACTGCGTGAGCAGGAGGCGCGATAGCCCAAAAGGGTAAGCGCAGCGTGTCAATATCGCCAGCCTGGTTATTCAGCGGCAAACATCCCGGTGACCGCAAAGCGATTGAAGATGATGCCGCAGAAGGTTTCAGAAAAAGCGCCGGCACATAGTCAGGCAACGACCGGCCTCGCCGTAATGACGCGGTTAACCGCAGGAAAGCATGGGCGGCGCCTTTCAGCGCCAGGCTTGCCCCGGCAGCAGGACTGGCGCTGCAAGGCGCGTTTCTGTTGTGCCAGCCGATAAGGCTATTCGTGATATATCTGGCTGCGTCCGCCGTCGATCAGGATATCGGTAGCATTGATAAAGCGCGCTTCGTCAGAAGCCAGAAATAGCGCGGTATAGGCCACTTCTTCCGGCTCTCCGATGCGTTTGCAGGGCAGTAAATCCTGCTGCCTTTGCCGCTCCGCCGCCGGATCCGGGCAGCTTGCCAGCCAGGCCTCCGCTGAGGGGGTCATGATCAGTCCCGGAGAGATGCTGTTGATGCGAATTCCCCGGCTGGCGTACTCCACGCCCAGCGATCGTGTCAGGCCGATCAGCCCATGCTTGGCGACCGGATAGGGAAAGGCGCCGGGGATAATCTTATGGCCGTGAACCGAGGCGATATTAACGATATGGCCATATTCGCGCTGCAGCATTCCCGGCAGCACGTTACGGATGACGTTATACGGCCCTTGCAGATTGACGTTCATACAGCGCTGCCACGCCTCACTGGCGAGCGTCAACGGATCGCGGAAGACATTCACGCCGGCACAGTTAACCAGAATATCGATGCGGCCAAAGGCGCTCTCCACCTGGTCGATAGCGCTTCGCACCTGATCGGGGTCAGTGACATCGGCAATGCAGGCCAGGCAGCGCTGGCCGGTTTCCTGCTGCAGCTGCGCGGCCAGCGCCTCAGTGGCCTCAGTAGTGAGATCGAGCAAGGCCACATCGGCACCTTCCCGGGCGAACAGGGCGGCGATGGCGCTGCCGATACCGCTGCCTGCGCCGGTGACGACGGCGGTTTTATGGTGTAGACGCTCTGGCATTTTCGCTTCCTTATGATGAACAAGGGAGAACCAGCCAGTCGGCAAACTGCCAGCGCTGGCCTTCTCGGGTAATTTCAATCAGCGGCCAACGGCCGCTGCGGGTCAGCCACTCGGTCTCGCCGTCGGTCACCAGGGCGGTATCTTCGCTTTTTACTCCGCTCAGCGTCGGGTTCCAGGCCTGGGCGGTATCGGGGAGTACGAGACCTGCGGCGTCAGGCGTCAGGATCCAGTCGCGGCAGCCATAGCCCGCCGGACCGCCCTGATGATGGTGGCGCCAGCCGTCGGGCCAGCCATGTCGCTGATAGGCCTGCTGAATCTCCGCAAACACCGCCTGCCAGCGCCAGCCCGGCCTGGCGGCGTGCTGGATATCGGCATGAATCGCCGCCAGGCTCAGGATGCGCTGCCGTAGTTCGGCATCCGGCTCGCCGAACTGCACCATACGGGTCAGGCTAACGTTCAGCCCCTGACGCTCCGCCCCTAAGGTAATCAGCATTTTTTTCGCCAGCGGCTTATCGCCCGGCACCGGATGTTTATAGGCCGCGATACGTTCATCGGCCGCGATGAGGGTACAAACGGGGCGAATCCCGCGCGCAAGGCTACGCCTGAAGATTTCTGCCTCAACCTCGCGCTCGCGGATGCCCGGCCGCAGCTGACGAGCGATATCTTCGACCAGCCGCGCCGCCTCGCGCCCCAATGCGCGAAACGCCTGCTTTTCTGTCTCATTTAACCCCTGGCGCAGCGGCGGCATACGCTCCTGAATGTTCAGCGCCGAGGCGACAGGCATATCACTGCCTAATCGGGCCGGCCTGAAGGCTGTCAGCGCCGCCTCTGGGGAGGCATACCACGGATAGCGGTACGTTTCACACGCAAAGGGTAGCGGCTCTTCCGCCAGGATGCGCGGCATCTCATTTTCCGGGGCGAGTAGCAGCACCCGATCGGGCATGATCAGCAGGCTGGCAACCCCGGTTTCTGCGCGTTCGACGACATAGTAGCTGGCGCCTTCAGTCAGCCAGGCGATATTATCGCGCCGGGTAAGCAGCAGCCCGTCAAGCTGCCAGTCGGCCAGGCTGGCCTGTAATCGCTTAAGTCTCTCGCTCATGGCAATCTCTCCGCCGGCAGCCCCCGAACGGGTGTTGTCTCCCGTCCCAGAATCAGATCGGCGGCGCGGTGGGCGACCGCCATGACCACCGCATTGGTGTTTCCACTGATGATATTCGGCATCATGGACGCATCGACGACGCGCAGCTTGCGCAAACCGCGCACCCGTAAATCGGAGGTAAGCACCGCCAGTGGATCATCTTTATGGCCCATGCGGCAGGTACCTGTCGGGTGATAGCCGGTTTTTACCATCCTTTTGCAATGCTCAGCTAGCGCATCCTCGCTTTCCACATCGACGCCGGGGAAGATTTCCCGCTCCACCATGCCGTCGATGGGCGCGGCGGCGATGACCTTACGCGCAAAATGAAAACCCGCCAGCGTTTGGGCGAGATCGTCGGGATGGCCGAAAATTTGTGTATCGATTAGCGGCAGCGAGTCAGGCATCGCATCGCGCAGCGTCACGTAGCCGGTGGCTTTAGGCCGCAGCAGCAGTGAGTTAATGGTTACGCCATGACCCGGATCGCGTCCCATTACATCACGGTCAAGGTATATGGTCGGCACGCAGAACATCTGAATGGTGGGCGGCGCACTAAAATCAAGCGGATTGAAAAAGGCGCAGCTCTCCACGCCGGTGGTGGTCACCGGCCCGGTTTTAAACAGCAGGTATTCCACGCCCGCCTTTATCAGCGGCCAGCCACGATCCTGACCGTAATAGCCCCAGGCGCCGCGCGTGGCCGCCACGACCGGCACTTCATAATGGTCCTGCAGATTCTGACCCACGCCGGGAAGTGGATGTCGCAGAACGATCCCTTTTTCTTCAAGATGCTTTTGCGGACCCACGCCGGAGAGCATCAGCAGCTTCGGCGTCTGGTAGGCGCCCGCCGCCAGAATCACTTCGCTGTTCGCCCAGGCCTGATGTTCCGCGCCGTGGCGCTGATAGCGTACGCCTCGCGCTTCGTTTCCTTCGAACAGGATCTCCTGCACCTGCGCCTGGGTTTCGATCACCAGCCGGTCGTTATGGCGTAACGGCGTAATAAACGCATCGACCACGCTGCAGCGCTTGCGGGTCTGCCAGTCGATGGTGTGCTGCATAAAACCGACGCCGAACGGATTACCGGTGTTGAAATCGGGCGTATAGGGAATGCCCATCGCCTGCAGGGTTTTTACATAAGCGCGGCTGAGCGGGCTAACATGGCCGAGATGGGAAACCTTAAGAGGACCGCCAACGCCGTGATAAGGCGCCCCCAGATGATCGTTATCTTCGATCGCGGTGTAATGCGGCAGCAGGGCCTCCCATGACCAGTCCACGCCTTCATGCCGCAGCGCTCGGTTCCAGTCCTCATAGTCCTGACGGTGACCACGCATATAGACCATCGCGTTAACCGTCGAGCCGCCGCCAAGCACCTTCGCCTGAGGAACGATCACGCCACGGCCGTTCAGCTGCGGTTGCGGCTGCGTCTGGTGCATCGTCAGGTATTTATCGCTGGCGAGGTATTTCATATAGCCGGCGGGCATCTTTAAGACCGGATGGTATTCATCATTGCCCGCCTCCAACAGCAGCACGCGAGCCTGCGTTTCTTTTACCAGCCGTGCCGCCACAATGCAGCCTGCGCTGCCGCCGCCGACGATGATGTAGTCAAAAACGTTCATTACTGTCCCTTTATTCCGATATGGCTGAATGGAGTTTGCGCAGGCGCAGGGCTGCCGGGTTAGTTTGCTCGCCGGGGTCGAGAGGGCTAAGCAGGAAACACCAGGAGATAAGGGCGCTGACAAGATAGAGCAAGGCGTAACACCAGATCACCCCTTCGGTGCCGAACAGCTTGTTCAGCCCGCTATATAACGCCGGACCAAAGAACGTGGACAACCCGGCGGCAAAGCAGTAGATGGCCATGGCGTTGCCTTTATCTTTGGTGGCGCAAAGCGATGAGAAAAGCGCGGCGGCGGGCACGTAGCCGCACAGGGTAATGCCGTACAGGCAGGCAAACATCACGCTGAGAATAAAGCTGCCGCCGCTCCACTGTGGGACAAAATACATCAGCAGCATAGCGATGCCGGATCCCAGCCCGCCGAAGAAGGTTAATACCTTGCGCCAGCCGATATGGTCACTGATTTTGCCGATTACCGGATTAAAGCTCATGCCCACCAGGCCCATAATGGTGATCAGGCTTAAATATTCGGTCTGGGAGAAGCCGATGCGCTCGGTGAAGAAGCCAGGAAGAAAGATAAAAAAACCAAAGTAGGGCGTGGTATTAATGATGCGCACCACGGCGGCGGCGGCGATGCGCGGTTCACGCCACAGTATGTCAATACCGCTCAGCAACGTGCGGCCGACGCTCTGTTTACGCTGTTGCTCATCTCGTAGCGCGCGGTAGCCACTGCGCTCTTTCACGGCGATCAGCATAATAATCAGGCCCAGCGCCACCAGAATCAGTGATAGCCAGAAAGTGGCGTATTCACCGATCAGCCTGATGGAGAAGATCGCCACTAACGAGCCCAGCGTCGGTAATCCACCAGTAAAGGCGAGCCAAAACCAGCCCGTTGCCGATCCGCGTATCTCCGTCGGCGCAGCGGACTGTATCCATACCAGAAACGCATAGGCGAACATCGGATAGGCCAGGCCACGCAAACCGTAGGTCAGCGCAATGCCGATGACGCTTTTGGCGGGCAAGGCGAAAGCGAGGAACAGGATCTCAAAGACAATCCAGATCACGCCGCCCAGTAACATCACCTGACGCGGGCCTATCAGGGTAGAGAGCGAGCCGGCCAGCCAGGATCCCAGCGTCACGGTGACGCCGTAAAAAGTGATGACCGTCGCGGCAATATCAAGCGTAAAGCCGTTATGACTCAGGTAAGGCGCCAGATAGTTTGATTCAACGCCGTCGCCGATCATAAAAAGCAGTACCGCTACGTAACCCCAGGCCAGAGCGGGGGGAATGCCGATGCGGACAAGAAAAGAGGGCGCTGCCGCTGGTGTTGTTTGTCTCATAGCAGGTGATTCCATTGTAGGGTTTTGTTTTATTTGAGGTAAACGAAGCGCTCTCCCGGCATCAGGAGATGAAATTTTTTACCGGGATAGCGCGTCAGCATGTCGTCAACGAACCAGGCAGGATTGTCGCTGTTGCAGCTAAAGAGATCGTAATGGCAGGGCAACAGCAGATCGCTGCCGATGGCGTGATGCAAATCCGCCGCATCACGGAAATGCATGTTCGGCATAATGCCGCGCTCACCGCGAGCATAATCGCCGCCGTTGATCGGCAGAACGCAGATGTCAGGCCCCAGCTGTTGCATCTGCTGCTGCAGCGCAGGCGTAACAAGCGTATCGCCGCTGTGCCACAGACTAAGCGCACCGCAACGGATGTGATAACCCAGAAAGCGGTCGTTGCCCGCGGCATCACGTTCATAGTCGCTATGCGCTGCGGCGATGGGCAGAATATGGAATTGTCCCGTTTCAATCGCCTCTCCTGTTTTCGCCAGGCGCACCTGAACACCGAGCCGCGGATTTTCCGACTGCAGGACGCGGCCGTCGGGCGCCGGGATCCAGAACGTCATATCGGGCGCCTTTGCGGCCAGCGGCTCAAGCGTGGCCAAATCCATATGGTCGTCATGAAAATGGGTAATCAGAATCGCATCGCAGATTGCCAGCGCTTCCGGCGGCAGCACTGGCGGGAAGCGTCGCACAAACTCGCTATCCGGATGGCGCCGTTCGATAGCGTCGCTAAGGTAAGGGTCGATCGCCAGCATATTACCGACGTGATTTTTAATAATGACGCCCGCCTGGCCAAGGCTCCAGATGGCCAGCATGTTTTCAGCGACCCGGGTATTAGCCAGCTCCTCCGCCAGAACGGCAGGGTCACGCAGTAGAAAAGGCATGTTATCTCCTTGATGCTTGATAAAAGCGGACTGTAAAGCAAGCGGACATCAGGGGCTGAAGAGGAGGTCACATTAGTCAGTTAACTCTGTTTAGTGAAACAGGCATACTGGGTGAACGTTAACCCACAGGCGCAAAACGGATGAAGCAGATCGGCTTAAATAACTTCCAGGTGCGTAAACACAATAAGGCGCTGTTTATGATGTTTATGTGGCGTCATAAACGGTTAAGTAAATCACAGCTGGCGCAGCTAAGCGGACTGACCATCCCCGCCACGACCAAGATCCTTGACGAACTGATCGACGAGGGAAAGATCGACCATTCTGCTATCGCCTTAAGTCATCGCGGGCTGAACAGCGGCAGTTTTCAGCTGCCCGAATCAGGCCCCTGGACGCTTTGCATGTGCATCACTCCCACGCGCATCGAATTTCAGCTGGCTGATGCGCAGCTGGTGGCGAAAGGGGAATGTCAGCAGAAAGCGATCAGCGCCGCCACGCCGGATGCGTTGCTGAACGAGATCGAAGCGCTGTGGCGGCAGGTATGCCAGCAGTGGCCGAAGAAAAAAATCAATCTGGCGCTGGCGGTGCATGGTCAGGTCGATCCGGTCACTGGCGTTTCGCAACATATGCCTCAGGCCGCATGGAAGGCGCCGGTGCAGCTGAAATATTTGCTTGAAGAGCGGCTGAGCATTGAGGTGAGGGTGGATAATGACTGCATCATGCTGACGCTGGCTGAAAAGTGGCTGAACCGCAATCAACAGGGCGAGTTTTGCGTGATTAACGTCGATTACGGCATCGGCTCCTCTTTCGTGATCAATGGCGAAATATTCCGCGGCAATCTTTACGGCAGCGGGCAGATTGGTCATACCATCATTGCGCCTCACGGCAGCCTTTGCAGCTGTGGCCGCCAGGGATGTCTGGAAACCGTGGCCTCGCTCAGCGCGTTGAAGCAGGCGGCGCGCTTAAGAAACCGCGCACTTCCACCGCTGACCAACCGGCAGCTTCTGGCGCAATGGCAGGCCGGGGATCCCTGGATTGCCGACTGGGTGCATCACGCGGCAGAAGCGATCGGCATGAGCTTATATAACTTCCTTAACACCTTGAATATCAATCAAATATGGTTGTATGGCCGCAGCTGCGCCTTTGGCGAAAGCTGGCGCAAAACCATTATTCAGCAGATCGATTTTAACCCCTTCGATCCGCGCGACAGCCTTAAAAACAGGGCGACCAATATTCATTTCGGGCTGCTGGATCGGGCCAGCCAGCTCCTGGGCATCGGCTATTTGTATGTTGAAAATGGCGAACTCGCGCCGCTTAGTAAACTCCTTTAACTAAGATCTGTGAGCCTCTGGACTTTCACACAGGTTGAGCAATGTTCAGATAGCCGCACCTTGATTCTGGTGCGGAGAGATAACGTGAAGAACGAACAACATCTGAATATGCGTTACGTATGGGGGATTTGCCTGGTCGCGGCCTGCGGAGGATTGCTCTTCGGCTACGACTGGGTGGTGATCGGCGGGGCGAAGCCGTTTTACGAAGCGTGGTTCGGCATCACCGATCCCGCCGCATCCGGCTGGGCGATGAGTTCCGCGCTGGTGGGCTGCGTGTTCGGCGCGCTGGCGTCGGGTTGGTCAGCGGATAAGTTTGGCCGCAAAATCCCGTTAATGATTGCGGCGCTGCTGTTTGTCACCACATCAATTGGCACCGCCTTAGCGACCAGCTTTGACATGTTTATCTGGTGCCGCATTTTAGGCGGGGTTGGCATCGGCATCGCGTCAGCCTTAAGCCCGATGTATATCGCTGAAATAAGTCCGGCCGACAAACGCGGCAAATTCGTTGCGGTTAACCAGCTGACGATCGTGATAGGCGTGCTGGCAGCGCAGCTGGTGAATTTGTTGATTGCCGAGCCTGTTGCGAGCCAAGCGACGCAGGAGGCGCTGCGTCACAGCTGGAATGGCGAATATGGCTGGCGCTGGATGTTTGCTTCAGCCGGCATTCCGTCAATAGCATTTCTGATTTTACTGTTTTTTGTTCCGGAATCGCCGCGCTGGCTGATGCTGGCCGGTAAAAAAGATCGTGCGTTCGCGATGCTGAAAAAAGTGGGTTCTGAGCCTTATGCCCGCACGACGCTTGCTGAAATTGCCAGTGCGGTGGAAAAAGACAGAACGCAGAAGCGCGCGACCTTTGCCACACTGTTTGAGCCGCGCATCGCGCCGGTAATGATCGTCGGCATGGTGCTGGCGGTCTTCCAGCAGTGGTGCGGCATCAATGTCATCTTTAATTATGCGCAGGAGATCTTCGCCTCGGCGGGCTTTGATATCAATGGGACGTTGAAGTCGATCGTCGCTACCGGCCTGATTAATTTGCTGGCGACGCTGCTGGCACTGCCGCTGGTCGATCGCCTCGGTCGCCGTAAACTGATGCTGTTGGGGGCAGGTGGGTTAACACTCTGTTACTCTCTGATCGCCGCAGCCTATCTGCTCGGCATTCCTGGCTGGCCGGTGCTTATTTTGGTGCTGGCGGCGATCGCCATCTACGCCTTAACGCTGGCGCCAGTGACATGGGTGCTTTTATCCGAAATTTTCCCAAACCGCGTACGCGGACTGGCGATGTCCGTCGGCACGCTGGCGCTCTGGATCGCCTGTTTTATTCTGACCTATACCTTTCCTTTACTTAATGCGGACCTGGGCGCGGCGGGCAGCTTTATGCTGTACGGCCTGATTTGCGCACTGGGCTTTATCTTTGTGATGAAAAAGGTGCCAGAAACAAAAGGGATATCGCTGGAGCAGCTGGAAATTCAGTTAACCGGTCACACCTCCGTGGCGGCCAGTAAAGTGCGCAAGGAAGCATAGAGCGATTACCGCGGTGAGCCAGGCAGCTGTGCTGATTTCTGCTGGGCGTTAAAAATGTGAGCGTTAAAAAATGCAGTTCGCGTCGCCGATAGCGGCGACGCACGTCAGGGTGCGCAGGCGCCGCAATGTCAGAAGCGCATCAACATTCAGCCGCAGTCAGTCAGGGCCGTAATCAGATGAGAGCATAACGCGAAAGATGACGCACCAAGCTTTCCTCGTAGAGCTGAGATGATGCCAAAGCCTTCCTTGCATGATGAAGTGAAGTCACGCATAAGCCAGCATCGGGCGTTCAGCACCAAGATTAACAGGCGAAGCATCTGGCGCGCGTAATAATAAAACCGGTGATGTTGCCTGAGCCAAATAGCTGGATCCCGCCATAATGCACTTAGGTGCGCATAATGTATATTATGTTAAATTAGATATCAGCGTACGCACCGGTCCGTTATCCCCATTTCCTCTCTCTTTTCTCTCCCTCAATCTTCCTTACCTCATCCTGGTGCCCGCCAGGATCAGCGGCGATAAACATCAACGCCCTTTATTCCGTTGGCGGTGGATCCGCATCGTCTGCCCTTCCCTTGCAGGCGGTTAGCGGAACGCCGTTAAACGTATGGGTGCAACACCGACAATGCACCGTCACATCGCTGGCATCTATTGCCGGATTTACCTTTTGCAGTTTTCCCGCCTCATCAACATAGAGACCATGGTAATAGCTGCTTTCATTACAGCAGACAATTTCCCGCTTCTCATCTTCATGCATCGCAACCAGCCAGAAGATCGGTTCCGGTTTATCCAAACGCCGAACGGCTTCACTGTAAACCGCATCCCAGCACTGGCCCACTTTGCTGAGCAGAAACATAAACAGCGGCGCGTAATCGCGGCCCCGCTGCGCCCGGCCATGCATCGAAACGCGCAGCGGCGCATGTTCATCAATGCGTTTATGGCTATGCCGTTCCCAGCGGTACTCGCCGCCGGGATGATTCGAACGGTGCCGCGTGGTGGTATTGACCTCGCGATAAAGCATTTTTGGCCTGCCAGTACGATGCATACGCATAATCAATGGCCTCCTCTGTTTAACTGATTGATTTTAAAAAGGTAAATAAAAGAGATCGCGCTACGTCAATTCTGGTAACTCAGCAGCCCTCCAGCCCTGCAGAATTCACGTAGACGCGCCAAAAAACAGGCGTAACGGCTTAATTTATGTACAGCGCTGCCGGATATGGATGCCACCATGTCGTCAGGGCGCATAAGTCGATTGTGGGATCTGTGATCCATGTCTACCCTTGTACTCATTGCATTTTTCACGCGGTTGATGCCGAACATGAACAGCGCCGCCGTCTGCGGCGCGCCAGGGATATACAGGCAGTTTTACACGCTTTTTTATGGGGATACTATGCCGTCAGACGGAAATGAAAACAGGAATAACGCCCGACGCGATGACATCACCCCTGATGTCTGCGTACGCGGCGCGAGAACACATAATCTGAAAGACGTTTCTTTCTCCTTTCCCCGTGATGCGATGGTGGTTTTTACCGGGGTTTCAGGTTCGGGAAAATCCTCGCTGGCTTTTGATACCATTTTTGCCGAAGCGCAGCGGCGGTTTATGGAATCCGTGGCGCCGCATGTGCGTCACCTTATGGAACAGGCCGCCATACCGGATGTTGATAACATTGACGGCCTGCCGCCTGCGGTTGCGCTGCAGCAAAGCGGGGCGGGCGCTCAGGAGCGTTCCACGGTCGGCAGCCTGACGCGCATTGCCGTTACGCTCCGCCTGCTGCTTTCGCGCGCCGGCCAGCGCCCCGACGGGGTTGGGTTTGTGCCTGCCGAAGCGTTTTCGCCCAACAATCCGCAGGGTGCCTGTCCCGCCTGCCAGGGTATCGGCATGGTACATGAGGTTAAGGCGGAAGCGCTGGTGCCGGATCCCGCATTAAGCATCCGCGAAGGCGCCATCGCCTCCTGGCCTGGCGGCTGGCAGGCGAAAAACCTGCGATCGATCCTGGAAACGCTGGGCTACGATATCGATGCGCCCTGGAAAACGCTGTCAGAGCAGGATCGCGAATGGATATTGTTCACGGAGGAACAGCCTTCCGTGCCGATCTATGCCGGGCTGAGCGTCGCGCAGCGTAAAGAGGCGGTTAGCGCCGGTCTCGAACCGTCTTATAACGGCACCTATACCAGCGTCAGAAAAAACGTGCTGCAAAGTTATGCCGGCGGCAAAGAGTCGGTAAGGAAACGTCTTGCCCCTTTTATTACCGTGGCGCCCTGCAAACTCTGCCATGGCAAAAGGCTCAATCAGACCGCCCTTTCTTTTACCTTCGCCGGTTACGATATTGCCGAGCTGGGCGAACTGACGGTGACACAGCTGAAAGCGCTGCTGCTGCCCTGCGCTGAAGGCGATTCTCCGCACCTGCCGCAGGAGCCCGCATTACGGGAAGCCGCGATCAGAATGACTACGGATATCTGCGAGCGACTCGGCCAGCTGGAAACGCTCGGCCTTGGCCATCTCTCACTTGGCCGCCGGACAACGATGCTCTCATCCGGTGAGCTGCAGCGCATCCGGCTGGCGACGCAGCTGATCTCGCGGCTCTTCGGCGTACTCTATGTGCTGGATGAACCGGCGGCCGGGCTGCATCCGGAAGATGTGCGCGCGCTGATCGCATCGCTGCGCGCCCTGATTCAGACCGGCAACTCCCTTGCCATCGTTGAGCATAACCTTGACGTTATCGCCGAAGCGGACTGGCTGACCGAAGTCGGGCCGGGTCCGGGCCGCGCGGGCGGCGAAATCCTTTATAACGGATCGCCGGCCGGGCTTGAATATGTGACGCAATCGCCGACGGCAGCCTATCTGTTTAACCCGCAACATACTGGTCTGCGTCAGCGTCGGCGGCCTGAACGCTGGCTCCGGCTTGAGCAGGTTGCCTGCAATAATATCCATGATCTTGATCTGTCGGTACCGCTTGGCAGCATGACGGTGCTTACCGGCGTATCCGGCTCGGGCAAATCCACGCTGCTCACCCGCGTGCTGCCGGCGCTGCTGGCGCGCCTTGATAAAACGCCCGTGGATGAAGAAGTCGATGAAGAGAGCCTTAGCCCGGATGTGGCAGGAAAAATTACCGCCGGTGGCACGTCGCTAAACCGGCTGGTTCGCATCGATCAACGCCCTATCGGACGCACGCCGCGCTCTAACCTGGCTACCTATACCGGGTTCTTTGACACGGTAAGGAAGCTGTTTGCCGATACCGATGAGGCTAAAAAGCGCGGCTTCGACGCCAGCCGTTTTTCTTTCAACCTGCCCGCAGGCCGCTGCCCGGCCTGCGAGGGACAGGGGCAAATCACCATCGAGCTGATGTTTATGCCGCAGGCCAGCGCGCCCTGCGCTACCTGCGGCGGCCGCCGCTACAATGAGGAAACGCTTGAGGTGCGCTGGCAGAACAGAACCATTGCCGATGTGCTTGATCTGACGGTAGATGAGGCAGCCGATCTTTTCCGGGATAACGAAACCATTCAGCGTTCGCTTACCGCGCTGGCTTCTCTCGGTCTGGGCTATCTGAAATTAGGCCAGCCCGCCACCGAGCTGTCCGGCGGCGAGTGCCAGCGCATTAAGCTTGCCTGGGAACTTCAGCGTACGCAGCGCGGTAAAACGCTCTATCTGCTGGATGAGCCCTCAACCGGTTTACACCCATCGGACGTTGATAAACTGATGCGGGTGCTGGATCGGCTGGTGCAGCGCGGCAATAGCGTGATTATGGCGGAACATGATATGAGAATAGCCTCAGAGGCTGACTGGATCATCGATCTTGGCCCCGGATCCGGGATAAATGGCGGGCGCGTCGTTGCGGCCGGCACGCCGGAAGAGGTCAGCCGTTCCGCTGACAGCTTAACCGCCCCCTATTTGTCCAGACAGCTGAAAAAAAGGGTGAGCGATCCGCAATAATCAGCCACCGCCAGATGCGGTTAAGGAGAGCGTCTGTTACGTGGATGGCCCGCCTGCGGGCGGGCATCCTGTCGGTTAACGCCAGCCCAGCGCTGGCGCTACCTGTGTCAGCACCGCTTCAATCACGTGGGCGCAGTAATCGACGCCAAGCTGATTGGGAATGGTCAGCAGCAGCGTATCCGCCTCGGCGATCGCCTCATCCTGCTTCAGCTGCGCAATCAGACGTTCCGGCTCGGCGGCGTAGCTGCGGCCGAAAATAGCGCGCGTCTTCTCATCAAGATAGCCGACCTGATCGCCCTCTTCCCGGCTGGCGCCAAAGTAAGCGCGATCTTTGTCATTTATCAGCGGGAAGATGCTGCGGCTCACGGAAACGCGCGCCGCGCGCGCGTGGCCCGCCTCCAGCCAGGCGGCGCGATAGGCGCGGATCTGTTTCGCCTGCTGAATATGAAACGCTTCGCCGGTTTCATCATCCTTCAGCGTCGAGCTTTGCAGATGCATGCCCCGCTTCGCTGCCCATACCGCCGTGGCGTTGGATCCCGATCCCCACCAGATGCGATCGCGCAGCCCTTCCGAAAACGGCTCCGGTCGCAGCAGTCCGGGCGGGTTGGCAAACATCGGCTGCGGATTAGGCTTCGCAAATCCTTCGCCACGCAGTACATCCAGCAACACTTCAGCGTGGCGGCGGCCCATCTCCGCATCGCTTTCCCCCTCCTGCGGCTGATAGCCGAAATAGCGCCAGCCATCGATCACCTGCTCCGGCGATCCGCGGCTGATGCCCAGCTGCAGGCGGCCGTTGCTGATCAGATCCGCCACCCCTGCATCTTCCGCCATATAAAGCGGATTTTCGTAGCGCATATCAATGACGCCGGTACCGATCTCTATACGCTTTGTGCGCGCACCGATCGCCGCCAGCAGCGGAAACGGCGCGCTAAGCTGGCGGGCAAAATGATGCACGCGGAACCAGGCGCCGTCTGCGCCAAGATCTTCAGCCGCCACGGCCAGTTCGATCGACTGCTGTAGCGCATCTGCCGCGCTGCGCGTCGCCGACTGGAATGATGCGCCCCAGTGGCCAAACGACAGAAACCCGATTTTTTTCATGCTCTACCCTTCTGTAATCAGCGGCGCCACGGCCCGCCGGTAGCCAGTTCATCTCTTTATTTACTTTAGCGGCCCCGGCGGCGGAAAGCATCCGCTGCGGCGTAACCAGATGCGTTTATCGCCCTTTAAAAGGTCACTTTCCGTCATCAGCGGCAGCGATAAACAGCAGGCGTAATGAAGATTTGACGGAGTGTAAAGTTTCGCTTACCCTGCGCGCATTAACTTGTAAGCGAAGCGACTATTCAGGGGAAGGCGTGAGGAATCGCACTTTTGGCAGTATTTTTATTGTAGCCGGCACCACTATTGGCGCAGGCATGTTGGCGATGCCGTTGGCCGCCGCCGGGGTTGGGCCTGGCGTCACGCTGTTATTGCTGGTCGGTCTGTGGGCATTGATGTGTTATACCGCGCTGCTGCTGGTTGAAGTGTATCAGCACGCGCCGGCCGATACCGGTCTTGGCACCCTGACGCGCCGCTATCTTGGCCGTCCGGGCCAGTGGCTTACCGGCTTCAGCATGCTGTTTTTAATGTATGCGCTTACTGCCGCCTATATCAGCGGTGCGGGCGAACTGTTGGCAGCGAGCCTGAGCGAATGGTTTTCCGTCTCGATCTCTACCAGCGGCGGCGTGTTGCTCTTTACACTGGTTGCCGGCGGCGTGGTCTGTATCGGCACCCATATGGTGGATATGTTCAACCGCGTGCTGTTCAGCGCCAAGATCATTCTGCTGGTTGTGATGCTGGCATTGATGATGCCGCATATTCATCGCACCAATCTGCTGACGCTGCCGCTGGAAAAAGGTCTGGTGCTGTCAGCCATTCCGGTGATTTTTACCTCGTTCGGCTTTCATGGCAGCGTGCCGAGCATTGTCAGCTACCTGAACGGCGATTTGCGCAAGCTGCGCTGGGTATTTATTACCGGTAGCGCCATTCCGCTGGTCGCCTATATCTTCTGGCAGCTGGCAACGCTCGGCGCAATTAATGCCGACGCTTTCAGCGCCCTGCTCGCCAGCCATACCGGGCTGAACGGGCTGCTGCAGGCGATCCGTACGGTGGTCGCTTCGCCGCACGTTGAATTAGCGGTGCATCTGTTTGCCGACCTGGCGTTGGCCACGTCGTTCCTCGGCGTCTCGCTGGGGCTATTCGATTACCTGGCGGATCTCTGTAAGCGTAACGGTAACGTTACAGGGCGGCTGCAAAGCGGGCTGCTGACCTTTCTGCCGCCGCTCGCCTTCGCCCTGTTTTATCCGCAGGGTTTTGTACTGGCGCTCGGCTACGCGGGCGTTGCCCTGGCGGTGCTGGCGTTAATCATCCCGGTTATGCTGGTATGGCATAGCCGCAGGCAGCACGGCGCGGCGGCTTATAAGGTGACCGGCGGCCCGGCAGTGCTGATGCTGGTCTTTCTCTGCGGCATCGGCGTGATTGTCATTCAGGCGCTGATTGCGCTGGGATGGCTGCCTGAGGTGGGGTAAGTAGCCTCACGCAGAAACGTTTATCACAGCATCAAAAACGGGCCTTTGTGGCCCGTTTTTTTATTGCTCAAAGCGCCGGACATCCCTGTACGGCCATCTTCTGCATGTCGTCGCTGCGCGTCGGATGCCTTACGCCAGGCGCCCAGATCCTGACGCGCCAGCGACAGGCCGATACCGCGGGCGGCACCGGTAATAAACCAGATTTTGTTATCCGGCCTATACGTTATCCCCGGCCTGCATTAATAGGGGCTGGCGGTGGGACGTACAATGATTTCGCTGACGTCAACGCCATCCGGCTGCGCAACGGCATAGCCAATCGCCTCGGCGATAGCCTGCGGCGGCAGCGCGATGCGCCGAAAATCACGCATGGCGTCGCGCGCTACCGCGTCGGTGATATGGTCCGCCAGCTCCGATTCCACCACGCCCGGACAGATAACCGTCACGCGCAGAAAATCACTCTCCTGGCGCAGCCCGTCGGAAATCGCCCATACCGCATACTTGCTGGCGCAGTAGACCGCCGCCGTCGGGGAAACCGCATGGGCACCGATCGAGGCGATATTGATCACCTGCCCCCGTTTCTCTCTCTCCATCACCGGCAGCACTGCCGCGATACCGTGCAGCACCCCTTTGATATTGACGTCGATCATCTGGTTCCACTCGTCGATTTTCAGCGCGGAAAGTGGCGACAGCGGCATCACGCCGGCGTTATTCACCAGCACATCGATTTTCCCGTACTTCTCCATGGCGAAGTCGGCCATCTTCTGCACGCTGTGCGGCTGGGTTACGTCCAGCGCCAGCGCATCGATGGTGGCGCCCTGCGCGCGCAGTTCATCGCACAGCGCGGCGAGCCGGTCGGTGCGGCGCGCGCCGGCGATCAGCCGGTGCCCCTGCAGAGCCAGATGGCGAGCGGTCGCCTCGCCAATGCCGCTGCTGGCGCCGGTCAGTAAAATAACTTTGGATGCGTTCAGGTCATAAGATGTCACAGGCAGATCCTCCAGGTTTTTACATACCGGAGCCGGTCGCGGCGCCGGGCGTGTCGAACTGAGGACAGCTTAGGCCGGCGCGCCGCTATGAAACAGGTCGATAACTCTGGCATGATTGCCCAATCCTATGAGGATGATTATTTTTACACCGCGCCGTGCCATAATCGTTGCATGTTTATGTCATTCAGGGGTAACCGCGATGTTCCTTCCCGCCTCGACGCAACAGCAAGAGATGATCGACCTGATTACCCGGCTGGCGCCGCATGAAGGCTATACCCGTACGCGGCTGGAGAGCGTGCGCCTGATGCGCGCCGACCGCCCACTGGGGCGCACGCCGGTGCTGTATGAACCGAGCATCGTGATCGTTTGTCAGGGAAGCAAACGCGGGTTTGTCGCGGACAGGGAATTTTTCTATGATGCCCGGCACTATCTGGTGCTGTCGGTGCCGCTGCCCTTTTCCACTGAAACGATCGCCAGCCCGGAAACGCCGTTGCTGGCGATTTCGGTACGGCTCAATATGACCGCCATCGCGGATCTGGTGCTTGAGGTTGATCGGCAGGCGCGCGGTGAAATGGCGGCGCCGATGGGGATAGTCTCAACGCCGCTTGATGGCGCGCTGGCTGATACCGCCCTGCGCCTGCTGCGGGCGCTGACCGACCCGCTCGACGCGCGGGTGCTGGGTCCGGGCATTGTCAGGGAGCTGTGCTTCCGCGTGCTGACCGGCGTGCAGGGCGGCGCCATCCGCGCCGCGCTGGCCAGTCACGGCAGTTTCGGCCGTATCGCGCGCGCCCTGAAGCGCATCCACGACGCTTACGCGCAGACGCTGGATGTCAGCCTGCTGGCGGGCGAAGTGGGCATGAGCATTCCCACCTTCCACCTTCACTTTAAAACCGTTACCGGCACCTCGCCGGTGCAGTACCTTAAATCGGTGCGCCTGCATCAGGCGCGGCTACTGATGATCCGCGATAACCTGACGGCGGCGGCCGCCGCCGCGCGCGTCGGTTATGAAAGCACCTCGCAGTTCAACCGGGAGTTCAAACGCACCTTCGGACGCACGCCCGGCGAGGAGGCGCGCGAAATGAAAATGCTCTTCGCGCTGATGCCGGTGGCACAGCTTGAGAACATCGCCGCCAACCACTAGCCTCTACAGCACGCGCGCCAGAAAGCGGCGCGTGCGCTCATGACGCGGCTGGCTCAGCACCTGGCTGGCGCTGCCCTGTTCCACGATGCGGCCATCCACCATAAACACCACGTTATCCGCCACCTCGCGCGCAAAGCCGATTTCATGGGTGACGATCACCAGCGTGGTGCCGGAGCGCGCCAGCTTCTTGATCACATCCAGCACCTCGCCCACCAGCTCGGGATCGAGCGCTGAAGTCGGCTCATCGAACAACATCACACGCGGGTTAAGCATCAGCGCGCGGGCAATGGCGATGCGCTGCTGCTGACCGCCGGACAGGTGACGCGGCCAGGCCTGCGCCTTATGGCGCAGGCCCACGACCTCAAGCAGCCGGTCCGCCTGGGCAATCGCCGCCTGCCGCGACAGCTGACGATGGGCGATGGGCGCTTCAATCAGGTTCTCCAGCACTGTCAGATGGGGAAACAGATTGAAATTCTGAAACACATAGCCCACGTTAATGCGCTGACGCAGGATCGCCTTCTCTTTCAGCTCATAGAGCTTGTCGCCGCGCCGCTGGTAGCCGATATAGTCGCCATCGATCTGTATAACTCCCTCATCCACCCGCTCCAGATGGTTGATAGTGCGCAGCAGCGTCGATTTCCCCGAGCCGGACGGCCCAAGGATCACCGTCACCGAGCCGGCGGCCAGTGACAGGGAGACCTCATCCAGCGCCTTATGTTTGCCGAAATATTTGCTGACGCCGGTAATGGTAATCGCGCCCTGCTGCGCGGCGGCGTCCGCGCGGTAATCAATTGCTTCAGACATGGCTTGTCTCCTTATTCGCGGCAACAGAAAGGGAACGCAGACGCCAGCGTCGCCAGCGCGACGGCAGCGGCTGACGATCAACACTGCGCGCCAGCCATCGTTCGACGCCGTGCTGCAGCACGGACAGCACGCTGGTGATCGCCAGATACCAGACTGCGCCAACCATCAGCAGCGGGATCACCTCCTGGGTGCGGTTGTAGATCATCTGAATGGTGTAAAACAGCTCCGGCATCGCCAGCACATAGACTATTGAGGTGCCCTTCGCCAGGCTGATGATCTCGTTAAAGGCGGTGGGCATAATAGTGCGCAGCGCCTGCGGCAGAATGATGCGCAAGGTGCGCCGCGAGGCGGAAAGCCCCAGCGCCGAGGCGGCCTCGAACTGTCCGTGATCGACCCCCAAAAAGCCGGCGCGGATAATCTCCGCGCTGTAGGCGCTCTGTACCAGCGTCAGGCCGATCACCGCGGCGGGAAACTGCCCCAGCACGTTAATGGTCTGAACGCTCCCCCACGACAGCGCGGTAAAAGGGATACCGAACGAGAGGGTCTCGTAGAGATAGGAGAAGTTATAGAGAACGATCAGCACCACCAGCAGCGGCAGCGAGCGGAACAGCCAGATATAGCCCCAGGCGAGCGCGCGGAGCAGCCACGAAGAGGAAAGGCGCGCCAGCGCCAGCAGGCCGCCGAAGATCAGGCTGAACAGCGTGCCGAACAGCGTCAGCAGCAGCGTCTGCCCCAGCCCATGCAGGATCGCCGGGTCGAAAAACCAGTGGGCGAATACCGGCCACTCCCAGCGCGGGTTAAAAGCGACCGACTGGATCACTGCCGCCAGAATAAACAGCGCGACCAGCGCGCCGACGGTGCGCGCCGGATAGCGCGCCGGGACCACCTGTAAATGCTGATGCCTCTTCATGCCTGCGCCTTAACGGGCGCGGCCGCGTCGATGATTTTGGTAAAGCGCAGCCGGCCGTCATGGGGCGGCTGACTGTAGCGTTCGAAATCGCAGTTGAGATCGAAATGGGGCTGATAGCCGTGGCCGGTATAGAGCCGCACCGCCTCCGGCTGACGAAAGCCGGTGGTGAGATAGACCTGCCGGTAGCCGGCGGCCAGCGCGCGCCGCTCCAGCTCCTGTAAAATCAGCAGCGCCAGCCCCTGACGCCGCAGGTCGCCGCGCGTCCAGATACGCTTCAGCTCGGCGGTTTCAGCGTCAAAAGGTTTGTAAGCGCCCATGGCGATAATCTCGCCGTCACGCTCCAGGACAATAAACAGTCCCTGCGGCGGCAGATACCATTCGGTCAACTCCGGCTCCTGATGCCGGGCGAAATAGTCGCCGTAGCGCGCGGCGTACTCGGCGAACAGCCCGGTGAGGATCGGCTGCAGTTCGGGCGCCTCGGGCGACACCTCGCGGAAAAATGGCTGGCTCATATCTCCTCCTTAATCGCCTAATCCCGGCGGATTGATTTCAGCACGGTCGATACGCTCGACCCCTTCGCCCCAGCGGTTCAGCACCTTCTGATAGTCGCCGTTGCGCATCACGCCGTTCAACGCCAGGCCGATCGGATCCGCCAGCCCGCTGCCTTTTCTTACCGTCACGGCGATATGCGCCGCCTTTGGCCAGCCGCCGTCGACGCTGCCCACCAGACGGGTTTTGCCGCGCAGCGCCGCTTTCCATGCGCCGGTGACATTCGGCCCGAACCAGGCATCGGCGCGCCCCGCCTGCAGCGCCAGGGTCTGCGCCGCGTCATCTTTACTGTAGATCGGGGTAAAAGGCTTCAGCCCCTTCGCCTGATTGGCGCGATCCCACGCCAGCAGGATCGCCTCTTGATTGGTGCCGGAGCCGACGATAATGCGCAGTCCGGCGATATCCTCCGCCTTGCTCAGATGCCGGATCGGGCTGTCCGTTTTCACATAGAAGCCAAGCGAATCTTTGCGGTAGGTGGCGAAATCAAACTTCTCCTTACGCGCTTTGGTCACGGTGATGTTGCTGATGGCGGCATCATATTTGCCGGAGGCGACGCCGAGCGGCCAGTCTTCCCAGGAGGTCGGCACCACGTTCAGCGTCAGACCGAGGCTATCGGCGACCAGGCGGGCGATATCCACCTCGCTGCCGAGCAGGGTTTTATTGTCGGCGGCGAACACCGTCAGCGGCGGCGAGTTCTGCGCCGCCACCGCCACGGTCAGCGCGCCCGGCACGGCGAAGCGATAGCCGGCCGGCAGGCGCGCGATCGCCTCCGCGTTTTTTACGGTATTGACGGGCGTCTGGTTCGCTTCCAGGCTTACCTGCTGGCCGTTCAGGCTAAGATTGTCCGCCGCGGCGGCGTGCATGGTGGTCAGCAGCGTCAGGGCGATAAGGGTTTTTCTCTGCATAGCTCGCTCTCTTATTGTTTTGTGAACTGATTAACCGGCACGGGCAGATCGAAGCTGGCGCGCAGCGTGGTGCCGGGCCAGTCGCGGCGGCTCAGGCCGCGCGCCTGCAGCAATGGCACAACCCGATCGACAAAATGCGTAAAGGCCTCGGGGTGCCGCCGTTGATGATAAAGCCGTCCGCCGCCTCGCTTTCAAACCAGTGCTGCAGGCCATCCGCCACCTGCTCCGGCGTGCCGTGAAACAGCGGACGCGGCGTTGCCGCTTCCAGCGCCGCCTGACGCAACGTCTGCCCCTGTTCGCGGGCGCGGCGTTTAATCTCATCGGTGGTGCTGCGAAAGCTGTTCTGGCCTAATTCGCCCAGCGCCGGGAATGGCGCGTCGGGGTCATATTGCGAGAAGTCGTGATGTTCGAAGAAACGGCCGAGGTAGTTAAGGGCATTCTCCAGCGACACCAGCGCCGCGGTGGCCTGATACTGGCGTTCGACATCATCCGCATCGTCACCGACGATCACGCTGACGCCCTGGAAAATATGCAGATCCTGCGGCTGCCGGCCGTTCTCAACCAGCTGACGCTTCACGTCGCGGTAGAACGCCTGCGCCTCTTGCCGGGTAGCATGATGGGTGAAGATAGCGTCGGCATGGCGCGCCGCCAGCTTTTTGCCATCCTCCGAGGCGCCCGCCTGGAAGATAATCGGCCGCCCCTGCGGCGTGCGGCCAATATTCAGCGGTCCCTGCACCTGAAAGAAATCGCCGTGATGGTTCAGGGTGTGCAGCTTGTCGGGCGCGAAAAAGGTGCCGCTCGCTTTATCGCGCACAAAGGCATCCTCCTCCCAGGAGTCCCACAGTCCCTTCACCACCTGCAGATATTCGTCGGCGATGCGGTAGCGCAGCGCATGCTCCGGGTGCTGCTGACGAGAAAAGTTCTTCGCCGATCCCTCCAGCGGCGAGGTCACCACGTTCCAGCCCGCGCGGCCGCCGCTGAGATGATCGAGACTGGCGAACTGGCGCGCCACGGTAAACGGCTCGCTGTAGGAGGTGGAGACGGTACCAACCAGCCCCAGGTGCTGCGTTACCCCCGCCAGCGCCGACAGCAGCGTCAGCGGTTCGAAGCGGTTAAGGAAGTGCGGGATCGATTTTTCATTGATATAGAGGCCATCTGCCACAAACAGAAAATCGAGCTTGCCCTCTTCCGCCTTCTGCGCGATGCGCCGGGCATAGTCAAAACTGATGCTGGCATCCGCCTGTGCGGCGGGATGTCGCCAGGCGGACATATTGCCGGAGGCGCCGTGCAGCATGGTGCCGAGTCGAAGCTGTCTGGTTGTCATGGTTTCTCTTCCTGTTAGCCATAGCCAGCCCGATCCGGCGCGGCGACAGGCGGCCGGAGGGGCGAAAAACGAAAAGTAAAACGGAATTCAGGCGGGCAGCGCCGCGCGACATCGGCTGTTGAGATGTTGCAGCGCCTGCTGCGCAAGTCGGGCGAAATAGCGCGCCGCCGGGGCGATCAGCGCCTCATCGGGATTAAAGGCGGCGTGATGCAGGCCATATTCGCTGGCGCTGCCGATGCTGACGAAGGCGCCGGGCACCTGCTGCAGATAGAGGGCGAAATCTTCGCCGCCGAGATGCAGCTCCGCCGTTTCGACGCGGTAGCCGCTCTGCTGTGCCACCCCGGCGCTGAAGCGCGCCCAGGCGGGATCGTTGATCAACACCGGCGGCCCGGCATGCCAGCACACTTCCGCCTGCGCACCGGCGGCGGCGGCCACGCCCTGCGCCAGCTGCCGCACCTGCTCCATCAGCCGGGCGCGCACCTGCTCGTCATGGGTACGCGCGGTGCCACCGAATTCGACGCTGCCGGGTAGCACGTTCCAGGTTTTGCCGCCGTTTACGCGCGTCACGCTCAGCACCACGCTATCGAGCGTGCTGATGCTGCGGCTGGTGAGGGTTTGCAGCGCCTGAATAATCTGACTGACGACCACAATGGTGTCGATGCCCTGTTCGGGATGAGCGGCGTGCGCCCCCTGGCCGCTGACGTGGATAACGAAGCGATCGGCGTTGGCGTAAAACGCGCCGCCGCGCGTGGCAAAGGTGCCGGTCGGCAGGCCCGGCTCGTTATGCATGCCGAAGATCGCCTGCACGCTTTCCAGCGCGCCCGCCTGAATAAACTGGCGCGCGCCGGTGCAGTTCTCCTCGCCTGGCTGAAACAGCAGCCGCACCCGTCCGGGCAACTGCGCCTCCTGCGCCTTCAGCAGCAGCGCCGCGCCCAGCATCACCGCGCTGTGAATATCGTGCCCGCAGGCGTGCATTACCCCTTCATGGCGCGATCGCCAGCCAAGTCCGGTCGCTTCATGAATTGGCAGCGCATCGATATCGGCGCGCAGTGCGATCAGGCTGTCGCCACTGCCGATCTCCGCCACCACGCCGGTAGCCAGCGGATAATCCAGCAGCCGAATCTCCGCCTGGCGCAGCCAGTCAGCGATGCGCCGGGTGGTGTCATGCTCTTTGCCCGACAGCTCCGGCCAGCTGTGCAGCTCGCGGCGCCAGGCGATCAGCTGCGGCTCGAAGGATTCAGACATTTTCGCTCTCCGTCGCCGGCTGCGTCGTTAACGGCCGTGCGGCCGCCAGCAGCGCCAGCGATTTCAGCCGCGCCTGCGGCTCGACGATCGGCGTATCAATAATGAATTCGTTAATGGCGAAGTGTTGATGCAGCGCCTCAAGCTGGGCATGAACCTGCGCGGCGTTGCCCTTTACCAGCGACGGTGTACGCGGCTCGATCAGGTAATCTTTGTAGCCGCCCTGACGCACGTAGCGCTCCGCCTGCTCCAGACTGGCGACGTTAACGCTCTGCCCGCCTTCGACCCTGACATGATAGTGGCGCAGCGCGCCGGCGAGCAGCTCCGCCTCCGCCGGGGAATCGGCTACCACCGCCTGCACCGCCACCAGCGCACGCTGCCCGCTGGCCTTGTGATAAACGTTCAGCACATTCTCCATCAGCGCGCGATCGCCGTTGAGGTGCGCGGCGAACACCAGCTGCCAGCCGAGACTGGCGGCCAGCCGCGCGCTCTCCACGCTGGCACCGAGCAGAAAACGCACAGCCGGGCGCAGCGGCAACGGCGTGGCGCGCAGCGTCTCTTCGTCACCGGGGTGACCGGCGCGCGTAGCCAGTTATCCAGCTGCCGCAGCTGGGCGGCGAAGCTGCCTTTCGCTGCCGCATCCACCCCCTGCTGCAGCGCGCGCGTGGAAAGCGGCAGCCCGCCCGGTGCCTTGCCGATGCCGATGTCGACCCGCCCCGGCGCCAGCGACGCCAGCAGGTTAAAATTTTCTGCCACTTTATAGGGGCTGTAGTGCTGCAGCATCACACCGCCGGATCCGACGCGGATGCGCTGCGTTCTGGCGAGGATCCAGGCCATTAACAGTTCGGGCGATGGGCTGGCGAGCTGGGCGCTGTTGTGGTGTTCAGCCAGCCAGAAACGGTGGTAGCCCCACCGCTCCGCCTGTTGCGCCAGCTGCAGGGTGCGCTGCAGCGCCGCGGCCGCGCTTTCGCCGGCGGCGACGGGAGATTTATCTAATACGCTGAGTCGATATGCCATCTGACCCTTCCTTCTCGGTAGCGGGAATGGCTGCATAGTGGCGCGGCGTGACGCGCCCGCCAAACAACAAATCCGCGCAAGCGATGCTGAAAAATGGCAATGGCGGCGGGCGGATAACGCCAATGGCGGCGCGGCGGCGTCTGAGGGGATCCGGAGGCGGCAGGTTATTGCGGCGGGCGATAAAGCTTAGCGTTAATTGGACTTACTACCGGCGGACCGGCGGCACCCGGCCTTCTGCGGTGCGCAGAAAAAAAAACGGAGGCCGCAGCCTCCGCATGATATCCAGCGAAATTACTTATCCTTGCCGAAGCCCTGCTGCACCAGCGCCGGCAGCACGTCCGGGAAGTAGATGTTTTTGTAGTAATTGGCGACAGTCTGGCTCCAGTTCTCGCCGCCGTCGCGGTTGATGGTTTTCCAGTGCTGCTCCAGCTCGCCGTTGAACTGAGCGATCTGTTCCACCATACCTTCGGTCTGATATTTCTCTTCATGACGGAAGGTAGAGAGCGGCAGGCGCGGCTTCAGATCGGCAGGCCGATCGACATAGCCCAGCGCCAGGCCCACCAGCGGGAACGTCAGCGCCGGCAGTTCGAACAGCTCAATAAACGCCTCCGGGCTTCTGCGCATGCCGCCGATCGGCACCACGCCGAGACCCTGCGCGCGCGCCGCCGCCATCGCCGAAGCCAGCGCAATGCCGACGTCGGTGCTGCCGGAAACGATACTTTCAATACTTTCATGGGCGATCTGCTGTTCGCCGATCAGCGCCATCCCCTCACGGGTCTTATGCATATCCAGCACGAAGGTAATAAAGACCGGCGCCTGAGCGATCCACGGCTGGCCGCCCGCCAGTTCGGCGATTTTCGCTTTGGTCGCTTTGTCGCGCGTGACGATCACCGAAACCTGCTGAGAGTGTACCGAGGTCGGGGCGCGATACGCAGAAAGGATAATGTCATCCAGAACGGCATCCGGAATCGCCTTATCAAGATAACTACGATCGCTGCGATGATTGATCAATGTTTCAATTACCGGATTCATTATTCCTCCTCTGGTGTTAAATCCTGGCGGATTGTAGAGGAGCCCTGGTGGCGCGGCTTGCCACTCTGTGCCGTGGCGCAAGGCGTGGTCACGCGCTGTGCGGCATCAATGCTGCCCCTCAGCCTGGCGGCACACTGCATTGCGCGGCGGTCCAGCGATAACGCGATAAAAAAATTACCCTCAGCAACCGTGTGGAGATTGCATTATCGGAAATCTGAACTAACTTTAGTAACGAGTTCCTGTGTAACCCTTTGCTGTAGACGCCTTTTCGTCATCCGGTTCCGGTCCATTGCCACGGAGCCGGATTTTTTTTATGCGCTGCAGAGCGGACGTAATGCCCTTTCCCCCTGTGCGCTCTGGAAGCCGTCGGCCCTGGACGACGCCCTTATCGGGCATAAAAAAAACCGGCCCCGCCTGGCTTACCGGGGCCGGTTTTAGCGGGCAGGCTCAGCGCCGCGCACGCACCAGCTGGTAACGGCGCGTGAAGTATTCAAACGGCGCGCTCCAGACATGTACCAGACGGGTAAAGGGAAACACGAGAAAAATGGTCATGCCCAGCACCAGATGAATGCGGTAGATCCACTCCACGCCATCCAGCCAGGTAGAGGCGTTGCCCTGGAAGGTGACCACCGACTGCGCCCAGCCGACCAGCTTCATCATCCCTACGCCATCCAGATGCCGTAACGAAAAGAGGATCGAAGTCAGCCCGAGGATCAGCTGCACCATCAGAATGCCGAGGATCACGATATCGGCGCGGGTCGAGGTGGCGCGAATACGCGGGTTAAACAGACGGCGCTTCAGTAGCATCAGTCCGCCAACCAGCGCCATCAGGCCAAACACCCCGCCCGCCACCATCGCCAGCTTCTGCTTGGTGGCGACGGCGAGAAACGGCTCGTAGACCCAGTGCGGCGTCAGCAGGCCGAACAGATGGCCGAAGAAGATGCCGATAATGCCGATATGAAACAGGTTCGAAGCGAGGCGAAAGCTTTTCTTATCCAGCATCTGGCTCGAACCGGCGCGCCAGGTGTATTGCCCGTAGTCGTAGCGCAGCCAGCTGCCGATGATAAACACCGTGCCGCACAGGTAGGGATAGATCTCGAAGAAGAAGATGTTGAGGTAGTGCATTATTTGGCTCCTCCGGCTGACAGGTCCAGATATTGCGGCATCGTCTGCTGCTGAATGCGCTGCTGATGCGCCTTCTCCGGCGCAGAATCGCACGTCTGCGCCTGGTCATCGATAAACTTAATCTGCGCCTCTTCCCACACCGCATCCAGCGCCTGGCGGGTATCGTCGCGCGGCTCTTTGCTGACCTGCGCGGCGACGCTGCTGCTGCGCAGCGGGCTGCCCGCCCAGGCCAGCAGCGCGTCAAACAGCTGGCTGAAGGCGCTTTGACGCTGCTTCAGCCGGCCGCCGATCAGCGCCAGGATCGGCGCAACATCCTGCAACCCCTGGCGCGCCGCCGCCTCCGGCTGCAGGCTGAGGTACTCCAGATAGAGCGGCAGATAGTCCGGCAGCTCCCGGCAATTCAACAACAGGCCCGCCTGCTCATACTGCGACAGCAGATCGACCATCGCCTGACCGCGATCGCGCGATTCGCCATGCACATGCTCAAACAGCAGCAGCGAGGTGGCGCAGCCGCGATCGAAGGTTTCGCACCACTCCGCCTGCCGGTCAAGCAGCGCGCCGCCGAGCCAGCCGTCGATAAACGGCTGCAGCATCGGCGCCTGACGCGCCGTCAGCGCGCACAACGCCTCGCGCTCTTCCCATAGCGCTTTCTCCGGGTACTCCAGCAGCAGCGCGACGATTTTCAGCATCTGCATTATTCGCCCTCCGCTTTGTGAGTGATATTGATAGCGTCGATGCGGCGGCTGTTGAACAGGTTAAATTTGCTGTCGCTGCCGTGGCAGCCGTCGCCGAAGGTGAAGCCGCAGCCGTTGCGCTCCGGGAAGGCATCGGCCGCCAGCTCGCGGTGGCTGGTGGGGATCACGAAGCGATCCTCATAGTTAGCGATCGCCAGGTAGCGATACATATCTTCCACCTGCGCCACGCTTAGCCCCACCTCGTCGATGGCGCGCGTATCGGTAACGCCCTCGACCGTCTGCGAGCGCTTGTAGTGGCGCATTGCCATCATGCGCTTCAGCGCTCGCAGCACCGGCGCGGTATCGCCGGCGGTCAGCAGGTTCGCCAGGTATTGCACCGGAATGCGCAGCGATTCCACCGCCGGCAGCACGCCGTCGCTCTTCGGCAGCTGACCGGCGTCCGCCACCGACTGGATCGGCGACAGCGGCGGCACGTACCAGACCATCGGCAACGTGCGGTATTCGGGATGCAGCGGCAGCGCCAGCTTCCAGTCCATCGCCAGCTTCCACACCGGCGATTTCTGCGCCGCCTCCAGCACATTCTCCGGAATGCCCTGCGCCAGCGCTTCGGCGATCACCTGCGGGTCATTGGGGTCGAGAAACACCTCCAGCTGCCGCTCATAAAGATCGGTTTCATGCTCGGCGCTGGCGGCATCGGCGATACGGTCGGCGTCATACAGCACCACGCCGAGATAGCGAATGCGCCCGACGCAGGTTTCTGAACAGACGGTCGGCATCCCCGACTCGATGCGCGGATAACAGAAGATGCACTTCTCCGACTTGCCGCTTTTCCAGTTAAAGTAGATTTTCTTATACGGGCAGCCGCTGATACAGAGGCGCCAGCCGCGGCATTTATCCTGATCGATCAGCACAATGCCATCCTCTTCGCGCTTGTAAATCGCGCCGCTGGGACAGGTCGCCACGCAGCTGGGGTTGAGGCAGTGTTCGCACAGCCGCGGCAAGTACATCATAAAGGTGTTTTCAAACTGGCCGTACATCTCCTTCTGCATGGCGACAAAGTTACTGTCTTTGGAGCGCAGGCTGAATTCGCCGCCCAGGATCTCCTCCCAGTTCGGCCCCCACTCGATTTTTTTCATGCGCTGGCCGCTGACCAGCGAACGCGGGCGCGCGGTCGGCTGATATTTACCTTCCGGCGCGTTATGCAGATGCTGATAGTCGAAGCTAAACGGCTCGTAATAGTCATCGATGCCCGGCACTTCCGGGTTGGCGAAAATTTTCGCCATCACCCCCGCCTTGCCGCCGAGACGCGGCTCCAGCTTGCCGTTAATTTTCCTGATCCAGCCGCCTTTCCACTTTTCCTGATCTTCCCAGGCCTTCGGGTAGCCGATACCCGGCTTGGTTTCAACGTTATTGAACCAGGCATACTCCATCCCTTCGCGCCCGGTCCAGACGTTTTTGCAGGTAATGGAACAGGTATGGCAGCCGATGCATTTATCGAGATTCATTACCATCCCGACCTGTGAACGTATTCTCATTTCGCCTCCCCCTGCACCTGATCCTGACCTTCGCCATCCAGCCAGTTAATGTTTTTCATCTTGCGGATCATAATGAACTCGTCGCGGTTGGAGCCTACAGTGCCGTAATAGTTAAAGCTGTAGGCGAGATGGGCATAGCCGCCGATCATATGGGTCGGTTTCGGACAGATGCGGGTCACGGAGTTATGGAAACCGCCGCGGATGCCGGTCACTTCAGAGCCGGGGATATTGGTGATGCGCTCCTGGGCGTGATACATCATTGTCGAACCGGGCTTAACGCGCTGGCTCACTACCGCGCGGCAGGTCAGTGCGCCGTTGGCGTTGAACACTTCCACCCAGTCGTTATCCTTGATCTCCAGCTCGCGCGCGTCATCCTCGCTCATCCAGATAATCGGCCCGCCGCGCGACATGGTCAGCATCAGCAGGTTTTCGCTGTAGGTGGAGTGAATGCCCCATTTCTGGTGCGGCGTCAGGAAGTTCAGCGCCTTTTCCGGGTAGCCGTTCGACGGAATATGCTGCAGCTGCGTTACGCTGCGGGTATCGATCGGCGGACGATAGGCGACCAGGCTTTCGCCGAAGGCGCGCATCCATGGGTGATCCTGATAGAGCTGCTGGCGGCCGGAAAGGGTGCGCCACGGGATCAGCTCATGCACGTTGGTATAGCTGGAATTATAAGAGACATGCTCATCCTCCAGCCCGGACCAGGTGGGACTGGAGATGATTTTGCGCGGCTGCGCCTGAATGTCGCGGAAGCGGATTTTCTCCTCCTCCTTGCGCCGCGCCAGATGGGTATGCTCGCGGCCGGTGATCTCGCCCAGCGCCTCCCAGGCCTTCACCGCCACCTTGCCGTTGGTTTCCGGCGCCAGCGTCAGGATCATCTCCGCCGCGTCGATGGCGCTGTTGATCATCGGCTGCCCTTTCGCCGGGCCATCCGGCTTGACATAGTTCAGCTGACGCAACAGCTCCACTTCGCTCGCCGTTTGCCAGTTGATCCCCTTGCCGCCGTTGCCGATCTTCTCCAGCAGCGGGCCGACCGAGGTAAAGCGATCCCAGGTGGCGGGATAGTCACGTTCGACGGCGATGATGTTCGGCGCGGTTTTGCCGGGGATCAGATCGCACTCGCCTTTATGCCACTCTTTGATGTCATAGGGCTGCGCCAGCTCCGCGGGTGAATCGTGCTGAATGGGCTGCAACACCACGTCGGTCTCCTGGCCAAGATGGCCGACGCAAAGCGTCGAGAAGGTTTTGGCGATATCCTTATAGATCTCCCAGTCGGTGCGCGATTCCCAGACCGGGTCGACGGCGGCAGAAAGCGGATGAATAAACGGATGCATATCCGTGGTGTTCATATCATCTTTCTCATACCAGGAAGCGGTCGGCAACACCACGTCGGAGAACAGGCAGGTGGTGGACATGCGGAAATCGAGCGTCACCAGCAGATCGAGTTTGCCCTCCAGCGCTTTGGTCTGCCACTCCACCTCTTCCGGAATGGCGTCTCCCTTGCCGACGCACTCTTCGCCCTGAATGCCGCTGTCGGTACCGAGCAGGTATTTCAGCAGGTACTCATGCCCCTTGCCGGAAGATCCGAGCAGGTTGGAGCGCCAGATAAACAGATTGCGCGGATGGTTGTT
This sequence comes from Mixta gaviniae, assembly GCF_002953195.1. Taxonomy (GTDB): domain Bacteria; phylum Pseudomonadota; class Gammaproteobacteria; order Enterobacterales; family Enterobacteriaceae; genus Mixta; species Mixta gaviniae. Next base: position 2,225,318 of record NZ_CP026377.1, read on the forward strand.
GCCATCGTCCGGCTGCTCGCAGGCGAAGCGCAGCTGGCCGCTTTTCAGCGCCCCGACCGTGTAATCCACCGGCGACTGACCTGCCTGCTTCGCCTGCGCGGCGATACGCAGCGGGTTGGTGTTGAGCTGCGGCGCCGACGGCAGCCAGCCCATGCGCTCGGCGCGCACGTTGAAGTCGATCAGCTGCCCGCTGAAGCGCTGCTTCTGCGCAATCGGCGACAGCAGCTCGCCGATGCTCAGCTTTTCAAAGCGCCACTGGCTGGCGTGGGCGTAAAAGTAGGAGGTGCTGTTCATCTGGCGCGGCGGCCGGTTCCAGTCGAGGGCGAACGCCAGCGGCATCCAGCCAGTCTGCGGGCGGAGCTTCTCCTGACCGACATAGTGCGCCCAGCCGCCGCCGGTCTGCCCAACGCAGCCGCAGAACACCAGCATATTGATCAGGCCACGGTAGTTCATATCCATGTGGTACCAGTGGTTGAGACCGGCACCGACGATGATCATTGAGCGCCCGCGCGTTTTATGGGCGGTCTCGGCAAATTCACGCGCGATGGTCTCCAGATGCTGGCGCGGCACGCCGCTGATCTGCTCTGCCCAGGCGGGCGTATAGGCTTTCACGTCATTGTAGCTTTGCGCGCAGTTGGCATCCTCCAGCCCGCGATCCAGCCCGTAGTTGGCCAGCAGCAGATCGTAGACGGTGACCACCCGACCTGCGCTGCCGTCCGCCAGGGTGATCTGTTTTACCGGCAGCTGATGCAGCAGGATCGGATCCTGTTTTACGTGGCGGAAATTGGGGCTTTCATTGCCGCCGTAGTAGGGAAACGCCACCGGCACAACCTCATCGCGATCGTCGATCAGGCTGAGGCGCAGCGTGACCTCGCGGCCCGCCGCCATTGGCTCCAGGTTCCATTTGCCCTTCTCGCCCCAGCGGAAACCGGCGGCGCCGTTCGGCGCCACCAGCTCGCCGGTTTCGCTGAAGGCGACGGTTTTCCAGTCGGGGTTATTACTTTCACCTAACCCATCGGCGAGGTCGGCGGCGCGCAGCAGGCGGCCGGAGGTATAGTAGCCCGCCGCGTCCTCTTCCAGCAGCACCAGCATCGGCATATCGGTGTAACGCCGCGCGTAGCCGAGGAAGTAGTCGCTGGGATTATTGAGGTGAAACTCTTTCAGAATGACGTGGCCCATCGCCATCGCCAGCGCGCTGTCGGTGCCCTGCTTCGGCGATAGCCACTGGTCGCACAGCTTGGCCACTTCGGAATAGTCGGGGCTGATGGCGATGGTTTTAGTGCCTTTGTAGCGCACCTCCGTAAAGAAGTGGGCGTCGGGCGTGCGCGTTTGCGGCACGTTAGAGCCCCAGGCGATGATGTAGCTGGAGTTGTACCAGTCCGCCGATTCCGGTACGTCGGTCTGTTCGCCCCAGGTCATCGGCGACGCCGGCGGCAGATCGCAATACCAGTCATAAAAGCTGAGGCTGGTGGCGCCGATCAGCGACAAATAGCGGGTGCCGGCGGCGTAAGAGATCATCGACATCGCCGGGATCGGCGAGAAGCCCGCCACGCGGTCCGGGCCGCACTCTTTGATGGTCCAGATATTGGCGGCGGCGATCAGGGTATTCAGCTCGCGCCAGTCGGAGCGGATAAAGCCGCCGTGGCCGCGCGCCTCTTTATAGCTGCGGCTTTTTTCCGGGTCAGTGACGATCGATCCCCAGGCGTCGACCGGATCACTATGCTGCGCCAGCGCCTCGCGCCACAGCTCCACCAGACGCTTGCGTACCAGCGGATATTTCAGACGGTTGGCGCTGTAGATATACCAGGAGTAGCTGGCGCCGCGCGGGCAGCCGCGCGGTTCATGGTTAGGCAGGTCGGGACGGGTGCGCGGATAGTCAGTCTGCTGCGTCTCCCAGGTAACAAGGCCGTTTTTAACGTAAATCTTCCAGCTGCAGGAGCCGGTACAGTTCACCCCGTGTGTCGAACGCACGATTTTATCGAACTGCCAGCGCTGGCGATAGCTGTCCTCCCAGTCGCGGTTGCTGTTCATCAGCTGACCGTGACCATCGGAGAACGTGTCGCTTTTCTGCTTAAAATAACGGAACTTATCCACGAGCTTGCTCATTACCTGCTCCTTGCAGAGGCGCTTCCCCTGCGGTTACATGGTTCATTGCGTAGCCTGAAAAACAGGCCCAAAGAGAAGATCGCTGTGATCAGTTTTTAGACGTGCGGCGCCCGTAAACCAGCCAGGTCACCAGAATGCAAACGATATAAAACACCAGGAACACCTTCATGGCGCCGACCGGCGATCCGGTCATCGCCAGTGAGGTGCCAAAGGCTTTTGGAATAAAGAAGCCACCGATAGCGCCGATGGCGGAGATAAAGCCGAGCGCCGCCGCGGTTTCCGTTACCGCGATATGCTGCGCCTGCGCTTCAGTGCCGCCGGCGGCCAGCACGCGTTTGCGCGTAAGGGTGCGGAAGATGACCGCGATCATCTGAAAGGTCGAGCCGCTGCCGAGGCCGGCTGTGAGAAACAGCCCCATAAACACGGCGAAAAAGGCGGTAAAGCTGCCCGTGCCGTGGCCCGGCAGCGTGGAAAAGAGCAGCAGGGTGAACAGCGCCATCAGGATAAAGTTGATCAGCGTAACGCGGATGCCGCCAAGCTTATCGGAGACGATGCCGCCTACCGAGCGCGCCAGCGCGCCAAGAAAAGGGCCGAAAAAGGCGAGCCGCAAAATATCCACGGCAGGAAACTGCGTTTTCGCCAGCATGGCAAAGCCGGCGGAAAAGCCGATAAAGGAGCCGAAGGTCGCCAGATAGAGCAGGCTCAGCAGCCACATATGGCCGCGCTTCAGCACCACCAGCTGTTCGCGCAGCGATGCCTGGGTGCCTGCCAGGGTATCCATGCCGAACCAGGCGGCCGCGACGGCGATCGCCAGCAGCGGCACCCAAATCCAGGCGGCGTTCGCCAGCCACAGCGCGTTGCCGTCCGGCTGATCGACCCCATGCACGCCGAGAAAGGCGAACAGCGGCAGCGTGATCACCACCGGCGTCACCAGCTGCATCACGCTGACGCCAAGGTTGCCCAGCCCGCCGTTAATCCCCAGCGCGCTGCCCTGCCGCGCCTTGGGAAAAAAGAAGCTGATGTTGCCCATGCTGGAGGCGAAGTTCGCCCCGGCGAAGCCGCACAGCAGGGAAATAGTGATAAATACGCTATAGGGCGTGGCGGTGTTCTGTACGGCGAAGCCGAGCCAGACGCAGGGAATAATCAGGATGGCAGTGCTGATCACCGACCACTGCCGCCCGCCGACCAGCGGCACGGCGAAGGAGTACGGCACACGCAGGATCGCCCCGGAGAGCGACGGTAACGCGGTAAGCAGAAACAGCTGATCGGTCGTGAAGTTAAAGCCGACTTTATTGAGGTTGACCGCCACCGCGCTGAACAGCATCCAGACACAGAAAGCCAGTAGCAGGGCGAAAACCGAGACCCACAAATTACGTTGGGCGATTTTTTTTCCGGTCTGCGCCCAGAAGCGCGGGTTTTCCGCGTCCCAGCCCTGCAGCGCGGCGTGCGTGTTGCGTTGATCTAAAGCCATGTTCATGTTCCCTGTCAAAATCAATGAAAGTGGAATGAAGCAAAGCGACAAATTCCCGTAAGCGTAGACGGGTTATTTGGCGTGATCAATAAACGCTAAGAAACAATAAACAATGTTACAGTAAAGTTACGAAACTGAAAAAGCGCAGCAGAAACAGCCGGTCACGGTGCGAAATATCAACGCCCTCTTGTCGAACCGCCGCTTTTTCGGAAAAAAACGCGTCGCGCCTGACCAAACCGTGATGATTTTTTGTGATCGCCGACACGCTGAGCGCCTGGTGCCGCGCAATGACCCGTTCGGTTTAGCCGCGCCGCGCCCTATTCAGTATGCTTTCCTTCTAAGTTAATCCCTGCGGCGCCGCCGCCTGACCCGAAGGTAAAATATGTCCCCTTTTCAACCCGTCGCGCTTAACCATGCCAGCCGCCTGCTCAACCACGGCCCTACGGTGCTGATCACCAGCGTCGATGCCGCCTCCGGCCGCCGCAATGTGATGGCCGCCGCCTGGTCGACGCCGGTAGAGTTCGTACCGGCGCGCATCGCCATCGTGGTGGATAAAAGTGCCTGGTCGCGCGATATCATCGAGCAAAGCCAGGCGTTCGGCATCTGCATTCCTACCGCTGCGATCGCCGATCTCACCTGGGCGGTGGGCAGCGTCTCCGGACGCGACGAGGATAAGTTCGCCCGCTACGGCATTGAGGCACTGAGCGGCCCCGAACTGGGCCTGCCGGTGATCGAACAGGGCTGCGCCGCCTGGCTGGAGTGCCGTCTGCTGCCGGCCACCGAGGCGCAGCAGCAGTACGATACGCTGTTTGGCGAGGTGGTCGCCGCCGCCGCCGACGCGCGCGTCTTCAGCGAGGGCCGCTGGCGCTTCTCCCCGGATCGCCCGGAAAGCCATACGCTGCATCACCTGGGCGCCGGTACCTTCGTGACCAGCGGCCCGCTGGTGCAGGCGAAACCGCTCTAAGCCGGCATGCGTTAACGCCGTTAACGCATAAAAAAAGCGCCCCGAGGGGCGCTTTTGACTTTGCTGAAACGGGGTTACTTCAGACGGAACGCTACCACGCTGTCGCCCAGCATGGTACCCAGCGAGCCGTGGCCGCCGGCGGCGATCACAACATACTGTTTACCGTCGTTGCCCAGCCAGGTGGATGGCGTTGCCTGCGCGCCGGCCTCCAGCTCGGTCTGCCACAGCAGCTTGCCGCTGCTGATGTCGTAGGCGCGGAAGAAGTTATCCGCCGTCGCGCCGTGGAATACCAGGTCGCCTGCAGTGGTCAACGGCCCGCCGTGCGCCACCATGCCCATCGGGAAGCCGATCGGGAAGCGGCCCGGCAGGAAGCTGGTACTCAGGTTTTTCGTGGTGCCGACGCGACGCAGCCATTCGGTTTTGCCGCTTTTCAGATCCACGCCCACCATGCGTCCCCACGGCGGCGCGATACACGGGATCCCCAGGCTGGAAGCCAGCTGCTGAATATGGATCGCGTAGTCGCCGTGGAAGTTTTCATTCCAGTAAGGCTGGCCGTCCTGGGTGAACATGCGTTTGGTGGCGGTTTCCGGGGTGCGCTTGATCAAGGTGTATTTATAAGCCAGGCGCACCGGCGACGCGATCAGGATCTGACGCTGCGGATCGATCGCTACTGAGCCCCAGTTAAATACGCCGATGTTGCCCGGGAAGACAATCGAGCCTTGCTCGGTTGAAGGCGTCCACGGGTTGCCGTCGTAGCGTAGCGATTTGAAATCCATGCGGCACGCCATCTGGTCGAACGGCGTGATGCCCCACATCGATTTCTCCGTCAGCGGCTCCGGCAGGAAGTTCAGGCTGGAGACCGGCTGAGTGGCGGCGAACTTCTCGCCCGCGACGCCGTCGGTAGAGACCGGCACCTGCTTAATCGGGTAGACCGGCTGGCCGGTCAGGCGATTCAGCACAAACAGGTTGCCGGTTTTGGTCGGCAGCACGACGACCGGCTGGCGGTTGCCCTGGTAATCGATATCCAGCAGCGAAGGCTGCGACGGATTGTCGCGGTCCCACAGGTCGTGGTTGGAACTCTGGAAACGCCATTTAAACGTGCCGGTCTGCAGATCAAGCGCCACCAGCGCATCGCGGAACTTCTCGGTGTTGCTGTTCGCGTCGCGCTCGATGCCCAGCTCATCCGGCGAGGCGTTGCCGAACGGCACATAGACCAGGCCGTTCTTCACATCGGCGCTCAGGGTGCCCCAGGCGACCGGCGTATCGTACGGGTAGTTCTGGCCCGCGGCGATCGGCTGCGTTTGTGCCGGGTTGGCCGGATCAAAGTTCCAGACCAGACGTCCGCTCTGCGCATCATAGGCGCGGATCACGCCTGACGGGTTGCCGCTGTCGAAGCCGTTATCCATCACCGAGCCGCCTACGATCACCAGCTTGCCCGCCACCAGCGGCGCGGCGGTCTGCATCAGCGCGTGCGGACGAATTTCGCCCATGTTGGCGCGCAGATCGACGATACCGTCGTTGCCGAAATCGGCGCAGCGCTTGCCGGTATCCGCATCCAGCGCCACCAGCTTCGCATCAGTGGTGGCGTTAAAGATGCGCTTGCGGCAAAGGGCCGGCGTTGCCGCCTGCTGCTGCTGCGCATCGCTCGCCTCATAGTAGCTGACGCCGCGGCAGGTTTGATGCTGCTGCAGATAGGAGCGATCTTTCTCCGGCACATATTTCCACTTCAGCGCGCCGGTTTCCGGCACCAGCGCATGCACTTCGTTATGCGGGGTACAGAAATAAAGGGTGTTGTTAACCTTTAGCGGCGTGGCTTCGAAGGTATATTCGCTGGCGTCGTCGCCCTGGCGCAGGTCGCCGGTGTGGTAGGTCCAGGCAACTTCCAGATCCTTCACGTTCTGCTTGTTGATCTGGTTCAGCGCCGAGAAGCGCAGGCCGTTGCTGGTGCCGCCGTAGGCTGCCCAGTCATTCTGCGCCACCGCGGCGTCGGCAGGCTGACGATCATTGGCGATATTCCCTTCCTGCGGCAGCGGATCGTAAAACATCATGCCGATCACGATCGCCACGATGATAATCAGCGTTGAGCCGAGGAAAGGATGGAATTTGCGGCCGGTGAGCGGGCGCACCACCCACGGCATCGCCAGCCAGACGCCGACCAGGCCAAGAATATCGCCGCGCGGGATCCACTGCCATTTATCGAAGCCCACTTCGTAGATCATCCAGAACAGCGTGATCCACAGCAGCACGGCGCATACCGTCAGGGCGATTTTTTTGTTCAGCAGCAGCGTGACGGCAATCACTAACAGCCCTGCCGCCATTATTGCGTAGAATGGGCTGCCCCCAAGCAACAGCAGCTTGCCGCCCATATAGAGCATTGCCGCGCCCAGCAGGGCGATGACAACGCCGGTTATTTTGTTAACCATGTTCCCCTCGTAATAATTTACAAAAATAGAGAATTAATTAAAAAAAGATTACATCAAATCAACACGATTTTAACTTCGCGCCTCCCTGATTAAAATTAAACAAAATCTTATCTGTTCAGAATTAATAATATTTTAATCGGCCCTGTGGCGCTGGCTTGAAATTATCACGGCGTTAAGACGCATTAAAAAAAGCGTCAGCGGTGAAAATAGTGATTTTTGCTGTACAGGCGGGTGAAAAATTCCCACGTAATGCTAAAAAAGCGTGTTGCGATGGGAAGGAAAAACATGCTGATGAGCAAGGGGTCTGCAGCCAGACGGCTAAATAAGCGTCAGACTGCGTAAAACAGATGAGGAAAAGTAATCGATCGTCAATTTGGTAACGTTTACACTAGCCTTTTTCCGCCCCCGCCCCGGTCATTTTGCCCAGCAACCGGACAAACTCCTGCTGTTCCTCTGTTGTCAGGCGATGAAGGAACGCACGGTCAGTCTGATTCGCCAACGGCATCGCCTGCTGCAGCTGCGCCTCGCCTTCCGGGGTGAGGTAGACAAAACGTCGGCGCTTATCCTCCGGCGCGTGTTCGCGACGTATCACCCCGCGCTTCTCCAGCCGTGAAAGCATCTCCGCCAGCGTCGCTTTGGTGCTGACGGCGGCGTCGATCAGCTCAACTTGCTCTATGCCCGGCTTCGCCGCCACCGCGCGCAGCACCGAATATTGCGGCTTGGTGAGATCGGGCAACTGCTGCTGCCAGCAGGCAGTATGTTCCTGAAACAGCTGACGCATCAGATGAAACGCTTCTCGGTCCAGCAGCGGGTGCATAGGCGGTATCCCTTATTATTTAACGGCACATGAGTATAAGCCGGATAGCGGACGGTTTGAATAATAGTTTGATTTGCCTGGGTTTGCCGCCCTGCTTTGCCCCGCCTCGGTTCAGATCTCCCCCTCTTTATTTGTTCTTGTACGAACTTTTTTTCTGTTCTCCTCTTGCACCTTGCCCGGCTTCATCCTAAGGTAAATGCATTCGTTCGCATACGAACAAATGGAGGCAAGATGAGACTGATAGTCGGGATGACCGGCGCTACCGGCGCGCCGTTGGGCGTGGCGCTGCTACAGGCGCTGCAGAGGATGCCGGAGGTGGAAACGCATCTGGTGATGTCGAAATGGGCGAAAACCACCATTGAACTGGAAACGCCGTGGAGCGCGCGCGACGTCGCCGCGATGGCGGATGTTTGCCACAGCCCGGGCGACCAGGCTGCCACCATCTCATCCGGATCGTTCAAAACTGACGGCATGGTGATTATTCCCTGCAGCATGAAAACCCTGGCGGGCATTCGCGCCGGCTACGCCGACGGGCTGGTGGGCCGCGCCGCCGACGTGGTAATGAAGGAGCAGCGCAAGCTGGTGCTGGTGCCGCGCGAAACCCCGCTCAGCACCATTCATCTGGAAAATATGCTGGCGCTGTCGCGTCTCGGCGTTGCCATGGTGCCGCCGATGCCCGCCTGGTACAACCATCCCGCCTCCGTAGAGGATATTACCCACCATATCGTGGCGCGCGTGCTGGATCAGTTCGGCCTGGCTTATCCGCAGGCCCGACGCTGGCAGGGGCTGACGCACGCCCCTCATCAGGACAACGATTAACCTATCTTGCAGGAGATCCTTATGGCATACGATGATTTGCGCACTTTTTTACAGGCGCTGGATGAACAGGGACAGTTGTTGAAAATCAGCGAACAGGTGCAGGCCGAGCCTGACCTGGCGGCGGCGGCCAACGCCACCGGACGCATTGGCGAAGGCGCGCCCGCGCTCTGGTTCGATAATATCGCCGGCTTTACCGATGCGCGCGTGGCGTTAAATACGCTCGGTTCGTGGCAGAACCACGCCATCGCCCTCGGCCTGCCCGCCGCGACCTCCACCCGCGCGCAGATCGATGAATTCATTCGCCGCTGGGAAAATTTTCCGGTAGCGCCGGAACGTCGCAACAGCGCGCCCTGGCAGGAGAACAGCGCGCAGGGCGACGAGATCAACCTGTTCGATATTCTGCCGCTGTTCCGCCTGAATGACGGCGACGGCGGTTTCTATCTTGATAAAGCCTGCGTGGTGTCGCGCGATCCGCTCGACCCGGACCACTTTGGCAAGCAGAACGTTGGCATCTACCGTATGGAGGTCAAGGGCAAACGCAAGCTCGGTCTGCAGCCGGTGCCGATGCACGATATCGCCCTGCACCTGCATAAGGCGGAGGAGCGCGGCGAGGATCTGCCGGTAGCCATTACGCTCGGCAACGACCCGATTATCACCCTGATGGGCGCCACTCCGCTGAAGTATGATCAGTCGGAATATGAGATGGCGGGCGCGCTGCGTGAAGCGCCCTATCCCATCGCTACCGCGCCGCTGACCGGCTTCGATGTCCCCTGGGGGTCTGAAGTGATCCTGGAAGGGGTGATCGAGGGACGCAAGCGGGAAATCGAGGGGCCGTTCGGCGAATTTACCGGCCACTACTCCGGCGGCCGCAATATGACGGTAGTGCACATTGACCGCGTTAGCTGGCGCAGCAAGCCGATTTTCGAATCACTCTATTTGGGGATGCCCTGGACCGAGATCGATTATTTGATCGGCCCGGCGACCTGCGTGCCGCTTTATCAGCAGCTGAAAGCAGAGTTCCCGGAGGTGCAGGCGGTCAACGCTATGTACACCCACGGCCTGCTGGCGATTATCTCCACCAAAAAACGTTACGGCGGCTTCGCCCGTGCGGTCGGCCTGCGCGCCATGACCACGCCGCACGGCCTCGGCTACGTCAAGATGGTGATTATGGTGGATGAGGATGTCGACCCGTTCAACCTGCCGCAGGTGATGTGGGCGTTGTCGTCGAAGGTGAACCCGGCGGGCGATCTGGTGCAGTTGCCGAATATGTCGGTGCTGGAGCTGGATCCCGGTTCGTCGCCGGCGGGCATCACCGACAAGCTGATTATCGACGCCACCACGCCGGTCGCGCCGGATAACCGCGGCCATTACAGTCAGCCGGTGAAAGATCTGCCGGAAACCGGCGCCTGGGTGGAGAAACTCAACGCGCTGCTCGCTAACCGTAACTAAGAGGAGAATCCCATGATCTGTCCCCGCTGTGGCGACCAACATATCGAACTGATGGCGACTTCGCCGGTTGAGGGCGTCTGGACGGTGCATCAGTGTCAGCGCTGTCTCTATACCTGGCGCTCCACCGAGCCGCTGCGCCGCATCAGCCGCGAACACTATCCACAGGCGTTTCGCATGACGCAGCAGGATATCGATAACGCGCCGGAGGTACCGGCGGTGCCGCCGCTGCTGGCCGACGGCGCGCGATAAGCCGCGCCGGTTAACGGCGACCCGGCTGCGCCAGAACGTGCGGCCAGCCGGCATAAAAAGCGGCCGTGTCAGCATCGCCTGGCTGAAGGTGCGATAAGCCGCGCCGGCTAACGGCGACCCGGCTCTGCGCCAGAATATGCTGACAACGGGCGCACCGGGCTGCGCCATCAGGGCGCCCTGTCGTCGGGGCGCCTGCCCAACCCCGGTGCAGCCCGCGCCGCCCTTTTTCCCTCAGTTCCGCGTCCGCGCCGCTTTTCCACAGCTGGCATTCCCTTTGCTTAATGCAAAAGACGATGTCCTTCAGGAGAAAAGCCATGCGCACCCCCGTTGCGGCCAGCCGCTACCGTTTTAAAATTTTCGCCCTGCTCTTTTTATTGCGCTGATTAACTATATCGATCGCGGCGCGCTCTCCTTTGCCGCCAGCGCCATCGCGCTGGAATACCGCTTTACTCAGGTGCAGCTCGGCGCGGTGCTGGGCTATTTCGGCTTCGGCTATCTGTTTGGATCGCTGTGCGGCGGCTTTCTCGCCGATCGCTTCGGCACCAAAAAGGTCTGGCTGCTGGCGGGCGTACTGTGGTCGCTGCTGGAGATCCTCACCGCCTGGGCAGGCGATTTGGGCATGGCGCTGTTCGGCGGATCGGCGATCATGGGCTTCGCCGCGCTGCGCGTTATGTTCGGCTTTGCCGAAGGCCCGGCCTACGCCCTGATGAATAAGGCGATCGCCCACTGGGCGCCGGATAACGAGCGCGGCATGGCGCTGGGCATCGGCCTGCTCAGCACCCAGGTCGGCTCGCTGCTGACCGCACCGGTAGCGGTAACGCTGCTGCTGCTGACCAACGACTGGCGCATGATGTTTATTCTGCTTGGCGTGCTGTCGCTGCTGGCGATGGTGCTGTTCGCTCGCGCCTTCAGCGATACCCCGGCCGATCAGCCGCGCGCCAACGCCGCAGAGCGCGCGCTGATCCGCGATGGCCAGCAGGCGCAGCCGCTGCAGGAAACGCCGCTCCCCTGGTGGCGCTTTTTCACCAGCCGCACGCTGGTGTGCAACGCGCTGGGCTACTTTTCGTTTCTCTATATCACCTTTACCCTGGTCACCTGGGCGCCGAAATATCTGATGGATAACTTCCATTTCGATCTGCATGCGCTGGGCTACGTGGCAATGATCCCCTGGAGCGGCGCCTGCATTACCGTGCTGCTGGGCGGACGCATCGCCGACCTGCTGCTGCGACGCTTCGCTAACCTGCGCCTGGCGCGCAACCTGTTTGCCGCGGTGACGCTGCTGCTGGCGGGCAGCTGCTTTCTGGCGATCCCGTGGATGCCGTCGGCCAGCGCCATTATCGCGCTGATGACGCTGGGCAACGCGCTGAATGCGCTGGTCAATAACGTCTACTGGTCGGTAGTGATTGATGTGACGCCGCGCGCCAGCGTCGGCGCCTACAGCGGTATTACGCTGGCGATCGCCAACCTGGCGTCGATTATCTCGCCGATGCTGAGCGGCTGGCTGGCGCAGCACTACGGCTATAACGCCATGTTTACCGCCACGGCGCTGATCGCTTTCGCCAGCATGCTGGCGATGACGCTGCTGCAGCCGGAGAAAAAGCTGACCGCGCGGCCGCACAGCTGACGCCCGCCTGAGAAAGGCATCATGCCGGGCGCGTTCCCCTTGTTACGCGGAACGCGTCTGGCTTTTAAAAAGAGATAACGGAACCGTTATTTTTGCTGCGCCAGATAATCGCTCAGAAAGTGCTGAGCGTTGCCATATTGCGACAGCAGATCGCTGTAGCTAATACGCCAGGGCTGCTGCTCGTGGGGTAAATAAAGCTCGCCGACGTTGGAGCCGTCCATGCTTAATACCACGAAACGGTTGCCGTTAAGCACGACGCTATATTTTTTCTTTTTATTTTCTCGTGCCACATCCATTAGTTGAATCTTGCGATTCCAGGGATGATCGATATTCACTACCTGTACCAGCGCTTTGTTTTCCTCGCGCGGGCCGTAGCGCAATATCCAGACCTCAATGCCCTCTTCGCCCTGCCAGGCTTTGACTTGCTCGGCGATCTCAGGCCGCTGCAGCTCGCTGGCGGCGGTAGAGTCGGGCGCGGCGTTAGCCTGCGCGAAGGGAATAAAAGCAAGCGCGCTCAAAAGAAACGCGGCGGTTAATTTTTTCACTGAACAGCTCCCTCTTTATTTTCAGTCAGCAAAAATAATAATCGATATTTATTTCCCGTCAATATTACCGCGCTGAAAAAACGCAGCGAAATAACAAATAAAAAATCGAGAGAGATTATATTTCCAGACAAGACTCGTGGATTTTAATACGGTTTAATTATTTATTAGCGGAACCGATTATTAAATCCCGCCATCAGCACTGATAAATAGCCGGTTGCCTCTGTTTATTAAAATGAGAATTTTTTATTAAAGCGGGCACAGCGATGTGCTTAGGCAGCCGGTGAACGGGCCGATTAAAACAGACTCTCTGCGCATGTAGGAATCGGCCTTCCTGGCCAGTCAGAAGCCCGGTTGCGCATGAAAAAACCGGCCTTTCTGGCCAGTCAAACGCCCGGCTGCGCATGAAAAAACCGGCCCCTGCAGGGCCGGTGGGTTTATCGATCTCACGCCGGATGGTTAAAACGATTCCCAGCTCTCCATCGGCATCGCCGCCGGGCGCGGCGCCTTGCTGCGTGGCGTCAGCGTCGCTGGCTGCGCGCGGGTCGGCGCTGCGGGGCGCGCGCTGGCGTCAAGGCGGAAGGTGGCTACCGTCTGGTTAAGGTGTTGCGCCTGCTCCTGCAGCAGGCTGGAAGCTGAAGAGGACTCTTCCACCAGTGAGGCGTTCTGCTGCGTCACCCGATCCAGCTCGGCGACGGCGATGCCGACCTGGCCGATACCGCGGCTCTGCTCTTCGGAAGCAGAAGAGATCTCATCCATAATATCGCGTACCTGCTTCACGCCGACGACGATCGCTTCCATCGACGCTTCCGCCGCCGCCGCCAGTTTGGTGCCCTGTCCGACGCGGGAAGAGGACTCCTCAATCAGCCCTTTGATATCTTTCGCCGCTACCGCGCTGCGCTGCGCCAGGCTGCGCACTTCGCCCGCGACCACCGCGAAGCCGCGGCCGTTTTCGCCGGCGCGCGCCGCTTCCACCGCCGCGTTCAGCGCCAGAATATTGGTCTGAAAGGCGATGCTTTCGATCACGCTGGTGATCTCGGCGATTTTCTTGGCGCTCTCTTCCATGCCGAAAATGGTTTTGATCACCCCGTCGACGATGTCGCCGCCCTTCTCGGCGGTATCAGCGGCGCTGACCGCCAGCTTCGATGCCTGCAGCGCGTTATCCGCATTCTGCTTCACCGTGGCGGTGATCTGCTCCATGCTGGCCGCCGTCTGCTCCAGCGATGCGGCCTGCTCTTCGGTGCGCGCCGAAAGATCGGCGTTGCCGGCGGCGATCTCGCTGACGCCGGTCAGAATGGTATCGGAGCCGCTGCGCACGTTGCTGACGGTGTTGACCAGCGCCTGCTGCATGCGCGCCAGGCCGTTATGCAGCCGTCCCATTTCGTTGCGCGCCTGCGCATCCGCTTTCACCGGATGCGTCAGGTCGCCATGCTCAATGGCGTCGATATGGCTCAGCGCCGCCGCCAGCGGACGCAGCAGCACCTGCTGCAGCACACGCCAGCTCAGCGCCACACAGAGCAGCACCAGCGCCATTATCGCCGCCAACAGCACCTTCATCTGGCTGAAAGCGTGCTGGCTCTGCTCCGATGCCTGCCGGGTCAGGATATTTACCGCCTCGCGCCAGCGATCGTAATCCTCCATCATCGCTTTCTGCTTCGGCGCGGCGTTGATGGCGAACATCGCTTCCAGGCTGTGGGTGTCGGCGGTATTCATCAGCTGCTGCAGCAGCGCGGCGAAATCCTGATAGCTGGCGTTCAGCTGCGTCGTCAGCGCCGGATCCAGCCCTTTTAGCGGCGCGCCGGATTGATAGATCTGATACCAGCGATCCGCCGCCTGTAGCTGCGCGCGGCCGTGGGCGATCATGCCCGGCAGCTTCGCGCTCTCCGGGCCCTCTTTCTGGATCCAGATAACGATGCGGTTAGCGTCGGCACGCACGTCGTTCAACGCATACCAGGCGTTGGTCAGCGCGGCGACCTTGTCATTGGATGCCGAGGCGGTGGAAAAATTATCTCTGTCGTTGCTGAGTGACTCAAGAAACAGCCCACCTGAAACGATCTGCAGCAGCCCAAACAGCGCGATGCAGCCAATCAGGAAGGTGGATGTTTTAATGCGGCTAAAAAAGGACATAGCTCCCTCAAATATAGTGATAAGCGTCACACTTATCGGCAGCTTTACCGGTAACATTAGTTAATCTGCTGTTTGACTCCTCAGTTAAATTTTTTCCTGCCTGTTGATTAGTGACGATTTTTTCTCTTTTGCTGTTCAGCGGGCGAAACCTCTGCCCACAAGGCTCCGCCAACGCGCGCTGACGCCGCCTATACCCCGGCGAGTCAGATTAGCGACAACCTTAACGCCTCATCAGGCTGGATTGTCTGACAGAGATAGACGTATGATGATGGCGGTCAAACGGGCCGTGCGCCCGTGTCGCCGTCGGGAAGGCGAGCCGCCTCTCACAGCGATAAGGATTGACGATGCATCTCTGCACAAGGCCGAAAACGATCCATGCCGTAACAAGACCTTATTGTCTTGTTAGGTTTTACTTATTGATTCAATAATGGATACGCATTAGATCTTAATCACATTTTTCGGTAACTTTCACGCTAACCCAATATGGAGGAGTAACTGATGTCTATCATTAACACCAAAATCAAACCGTTTAAAAACAGCGCGTTTAAAAACGGCGAGTTCATTGAAGTGACTGAGAAAGATGTCGAAGGGAAATGGAGTGTTTTCTTCTTCTACCCGGCTGACTTTACTTTCGTTTGCCCGACCGAGCTGGGCGATGTTGCTGACCATTACGCAGAATTCCAGAAACTGGGCGTGGACATCTACTCCGTTTCTACCGACACCCACTTCACGCACAAAGCGTGGCACGGCAGCTCTGACACCATCGCAAAAATCGAATATGCGATGATCGGCGACCCGACCGGCGCGCTGACCCGTAACTTCGACATCATGCGCGAAGATCAGGGTCTGGCTGACCGTGGTACCTTCATCGTTGACCCGGAAGGCATCATTCAGGCTGTGGAAATCACCGCTGAAGGCATCGGCCGTGACGCATCTGACCTGCTGCGCAAAGTGAAAGCGGCTCAGTACGTTGCAAGCCACCCGGGCGAAGTGTGCCCGGCGAAGTGGAAAGAAGGCGAAGCAACTCTGGCACCTTCTCTCGACCTGGTTGGCAAAATCTAAGCTAACCGACAGCTGTTCGATCTTTTCATCGGGTGCTGCGGCACCCGATTTTTTGCCTGGAGACCCTCATGCTCGACACCACGATGAAAAACCAACTCAAGGCCTATCTTGAGAAATTAACTAAGCCTGTTGAGTTAATCGCTACGCTGGACGATGGCGCCAAATCCGCTGAAATCAGAGAACTGCTGGGCGAAATCGCCGCGCTCTCTGAGAAAGTGTCGTTCCGCGAAGATAACGCCCTGCCGGTGCGCAAACCGTCATTCTTAATCACTAACCCAGGCAACACCACCGGCCCGCGTTTCGCCGGCTCGCCGCTGGGTCACGAATTTACCTCGCTGGTGCTGGCGCTGCTGCAGACCGGCGGGCATCCCTCTAAAGAGACGCAGGCGCTGCTGGAGCAGATCCGCCAGCTCGATGACGACCTGCATTTCGAAACCTACTACTCGCTCTCCTGCCACAACTGTCCGGATGTGGTGCAGGCGCTGAACCTGATGGCGATCCTCAACCCGCGCGTTAGCCACACGGCGATTGACGGCGGCGTTTTCCAGAGCGAAATCCAGGATCGCAACGTGATGGGCGTGCCGGCCGTCTTCCTGAACGGCAAAGAGTTCGGTCAGGGCCGCATGAGCCTGGCGGAGATCGTCAGCAAGGTTGACGTCAACGCCGACAAACGCGCCGCGGACGAGCTGAACAAGCGCGACGCCTACGACGTGCTGATCGTCGGCAGCGGCCCTGCTGGCGCGGCGGCGGCGATCTACTCCGCGCGTAAAGGCATCCGTACCGCCCTGCTGGGCGAGCGTTTCGGCGGCCAGGTGCTGGATACCGTTGATATTGAAAACTATATCTCTGTACCGAAAACCGAAGGCGCGAAACTGGCCGGCGCGCTGAAAGCGCACGTCAGCGAATACGCTATCGACGTCATCGACAGCCAGAGCGCCAGCAAGCTGGTGCCGGCGAAGGTGGAAGGCGGCCTGCACGCTATCGAAACCGCTTCCGGCGCGGTGCTGAAATCACGCAGCATCATCGTGGCGACCGGCGCACGCTGGCGCAACATGAACGTGCCGGGTGAAGAGCAGTATCGCACCCGCGGCGTTACCTACTGCCCACACTGCGACGGCCCGCTCTATAAAGGCAAGCGCGTGGCGGTGATCGGCGGCGGCAACTCCGGCGTGGAAGCGGCGATCGACCTGGCCGGTATCGTTGAGCATGTCACCCTGCTGGAGTTCGCGCCGGCCATGAAGGCGGACGCGGTGCTGCAGGAAAAAGCGCGCAGCCTGGAGAACGTTGACATCGTTCTCAACGCCCAGACGCTGGAAGTGAAAGGTGACGGCAGCAAAGTCACCAGCCTGGAATATAAAGATCGCGTCAACGAAACGGTGCATCAGATCGACGTGGCGGGCATCTTTGTGCAGATCGGCCTGCTGCCGAACACCACCTGGCTGGATGGCGCGATTGAGCGTAACCAGATGGGCGAAATTCTGATCGATGCCAAGTGCGAAACCAACGTCAAAGGCGTGTTTGCCGCCGGCGACTGCACCACGGTGCCGTACAAACAGATCATCATCGCCAGCGGCGAAGGCGCGAAAGCCTCGCTCAGCGCGTTTGACTACCTGATCCGTACCCAGCCGGTAGGCTAAGACGGTCAGGCATAAAAGCGGCGCCCTCGGGCGCCGTTTTTTTTATCTGCGTTTCAGCGGCGCGTTTTTACTGCTGGTCAAGGAAACGCTGCGGATGATCGGCGGCAACAGCGCGCACGCCGTCGTAGCGGCCAAACAGCCGGTAGCGGTTGCGGGCGATAAGATCATAACAGCGGTTGCTGAGCGCCGGCGGCAGAAAACGCAGCGCCGCCAGCAGGTGCCACGGCCAGGGCAGCCCGCCCATCACGCGGAAAATTGCCTCGGCGCGCAGATAAACCTGGCCGTGGGCGATCAGCACGATGGTGCTGATCTTATCCTCCGGCAGCCCGGCCCAGCGCAGCAGCGCCTTGCCCTGCTCGCTCTGCACCGCCGCCAGCCTGACGGTACGATAGCGATCGTAGCGCAGCAGGAAATTGACCCAACCGTTGCAGAGTTTGCAGGTGCCGTCATACAGCACCACCTGCTCCTGCGGCTGGATCAGCGGCGGCGCGGCGGGGTTAGTCATTGCGGATGCCGGGATCCTCATCGCTTACCGGCACCGGATCTTCCTCTTCGGTGCCGCTCCCCAGCTCATGCAGGCTAATCTGCCGCACCGGCGCCTGCTCAATCTGGTCGCGCCAGCGGTCGCTGTGGTCTGGCAGGCTGGTGAACTGGCCGTCAAGGAACAGGAAATCGAGCTGGTCGCCCAGCGCCTGCAGCAGCGCTTCCGGCGAGGAAAAGTTTTCGCCATGCAGATCGCTGCCGTCAATCTGATACCCGATCAGCCCATCATGCACCCCGGCCTGGCCCAGCTCGATGATATGGCCGTCAATGTTCTGCGCCAGAATGGTGCCATCGCAGTAGAAAAGGTTATAGGGCATTAAATCCTGGTTAGTGTTATCGGGCATAACTCCTCCTGTTTTGCTTTCAGGAGGATAAGTATAGCCAGGCTACGCCAGCCCGCTCTCTTCACGCTGCTCAAGGCGCATCATCATGGTGACAAATTCCTCTTCCGACACGCCGTAGAAGGCATGCTTCATGCCGAGACGAAACGCCTCGTGCAGCAGCTGATAGAGCGCGCGCAGATCGTCAAGGCTCTGTCGCGTCGGCGCGGCGCCGTAGCGGCTAAAGCGACGATTCTCCAGCGCCACCTGGCCGCCGTCCGGCAGATAACGCGCCGCCAGCAGATGATGGCGAAAGTGGGAATGGGGCCAGGTTGAGACGAAATGGTTCGCCATCAGGTAGTCGGACGGAAACTGCGTCACCAGATCGAACCGGTAGAGCGGCTGCCACTCGCCGCCGCGTCGGTGGCAGAGCAGCCACTCCTCGCCCAGCGACTGTAGCTGATATTCACCGTGCGGCGTCTGCTGCGCGCGATCGGCCAGCAGGCGTATCGGCGCGCTCAGCGTCGAGCCGCCGAAGCCGGCGTCGACGATCCAGAAAGCCTCGTCCAGCAGCACCAGTATTAACATATGGGTGCGCGGCGGCACCGAAGGCGGCTGGGCGATCACCACGCGCGCCGCCAGGCCGCGGGCGTCGAAACCCATCTCCTGCAGCGCCTGCAGCAACAGAGAATTATGTTCATAGCAGTAGCCGCCGCGCCGCGCGACGACCAGCTTTTCCTGGATCGCTTCGGTTTCGATATGAATCGGGCGGTCAAGCAGTACATCGAGGTTTTCAAACGGAATGGCGCAGACGTGCGCATGATGGATCTCAGCGAGCGCGGCAAGCGAAGGTCGGGTCGCGCCGCGATAACCGATGCGCGCCAGATAAGCATGAAGATCAAACGACATAATTTCATCCTGGTGAAAATGATGCTTCTCTTATAGCTGATTTCTGGCGCGCCGGTTGTCCTGCAATGCGCTATGGCATCCATTCATTTTATTTGACCAAACGCACGCTATTTTTTAGCAGCTGCCGCGCGCGCCAGCAGTTAATCACCAGCTCGTCATCATCGGCGCTGTCCGCCAGTCCCGACAGCCGGTTGCACAGCGCGTCGTAGCTTAACGGCCTTCTCTCCCGCGCCAGCGCCACCACCGCCTTACCCACCAGCGCTAAAAACTCCTCATCCTGCTCTACGTCATCGGATAACAATGCCAATTTTTTCGCCCTCCTGTAAAAAAACATCCTTTAAATATGCACGCTCAAAAAATTTGGGGATCTCTGTAATCGATTTCTGAGACTTATCTCACGGCGACCAGCGCAACGGCGGCACGGCAGCTGGGCAAAGCAGGCGGGAAAAACTATACCTGGTAAGTAAGCTAACGCCCCGTTTTGCCACTAAAAAGAGGTAACGATGAAACTGACCCGCTGCGCTGCGCTGTTATTTTTCCTGAGCTGTCCCACGCTGGCGGCGGAAAGCCCGCCTTCCGCTGAAGGTTTGCCCCAGTTGCCGCCGCAGACGATACCGGTCAGCGCCTGGCAAACGCGGGTGAATGCGGATCGCACTATCACCTGGCGGCTTTACGCGCCGCAGGCGCGCGCGGTGTCGGTGGTGACCGGCGCTACGCCGGAAAGTTACGTGTCCCATGCGATGACAAAAGCGGAAAATGGCGTCTGGTCATGGCGCAGCGCGCCGTTGGCGCCCGATCTCTATGAATATTTTTTCAACGTCGACGGCCTGCGCATCACTGATCCCTCCGGCGCGATGCCCAAACCGCAGCGACAGGTCAACACCAGCCTGATCCTGGTGCCTGGCTCGCTGCTGGACGTGCGTCAGGTGCCACACGGCGAAGTGCATACGCTGACCTACCATTCGCGCGCCCTCGACCGCGAGCGCCAGCTCTACGTCTGGACGCCGCCGGGCATGGAAAACAGTAAGGATCCGCTGCCGGTGGTCTACTTCTGGCACGGCTTTGGCGACAGCGGGCTTTCCGCCGTGGTGCAGGGGCGCATACCGCAGATCATGGATAACCTGCTGGCGGAGAAAAAGATCGTGCCGATGCTGGTGGTGATGCCCGATACCGAAACCGACGCGGCGGGGCTGGTGCCGGAGGATTTCATCCCCACCCAGCGGCGTAAGGATTTCTATCCGCGCAACGCCGAGGCGGCGGATCGCGAGCTGATGCAGGATATTCTGCCGCTGATTACGCAGCGCTATCGCGTGCGTCAGGATGCGGCGGGACGGGCGCTGGCGGGCCTGTCACAGGGTGGCTACCAGGCGCTGGTGAGTGGCATGAGCCATCCGGAAGCGTTCGGCTGGCTGGCGAGCTTCAGCGGCGTCACCACCGAAACGGTGCCGAATCGGGCGGTCAGCGCGCGGCTGGCGCAGCCGCAGGCGGTGAATCGCCAGTTACGCAACTTCACCCTGGCGGTGGGCGAAGAAGATAAGGTTACCGGCGCGGATATCGCCGGGCTGAAACAGCAGCTGGAGCAGCAAGGTATCCATTTCGACTACGACGCTTACCCGCAGCGGGGCCATGAGATGGCGGTCTGGCGTCCGGCATGGATTACGTTTGTGCAGAAGCTGTTCCGCTAACCGACGCCGGCAGGCGTTTTATCAGGGTCAGGCAGTTTTCGCCCTGCGTCTGCCGGTAGCTGACATCGTCCACGCAATCATGGATCAGCCGCAGGCCGCGTCCGCTCTCCGATAGCAGCGCCAGCGCTATTTCCGCGTCGTCCGCCTCTTGCGCCGGCGCCGGCGGTGCGGCGGCGGTGTTCAGCAGCGCAGCGGGGATCGGCTCGCCGCTGTCGCGCAGCGTCACTAGCGCGCACGCCTCCTCAATTGCCATAGTGACAACGTAACTTTTTCCGCGATCCTGCCGGTAGCCGTGGCGGATAATATTGGTCGCCGCTTCGCACAGCGCCAGATCCAGCATAAAGATCCAGCTCTCCTCCAGCGCCAGCGGCGCGAAAAATCGCCGCAGCTGCTCGCCCAGCACCGGCAGACTATTCAGGCTGGCGCACAGCGTCAGCGTCCGGGGTTCGATAGCGCTCATCATTAGCCCTTCCCGCGCATCGCCGTCAGCGCATCGTTCTCGCTGACGAACAGGGTAAAGACGCGGTCCATGCGGGTGAGGCGAAACATATTCTGGATATTGGGGTTCAGCGCGCAGATCGCCATCTCCCCTTTGCCGTTGATCGCCTTCAGCAGCGAGATCAGCGTGCCGAGGCAGCTACTGTCGATAAAGTCGACGCGCGAAAAATCGAGCAGCAGCTGCGATGCACCACCGTTAATATGTTCCATCACCGCATCGCGGAACTGCCGGGCGACGGAAGCGTCCAGCCGGCGCGTTACCGGGGTCAGAATGGTGACGTTGTCATGTTGCGCCGTGTCCAGTTTCATAGCTTCTCCTGTTGTTCTGGCAGATGTTCGATAATAAACAGTGAAATATCGTCGGCGATATCGGCGCCGCCGCCCTGCCCGCGCCACTGCGTCAGCGCATTGCTGACGCGCGGAAACAGCTGCGCCAGCGGAGCGTCCGCCGCCTGCGCCAGCAGCTGTGCCAGCCGCGCCTGGCCGAACAGCTCATGCTGTGGGCTTTCGCATTCGGTGATGCCGTCGCTGTAGAGGCAGAGCCGATCGCCTGGCTGCAGGCTGAACGCCTGCTCATCCCAGCTCAGGCCGTCCATCAGCCCTACCGGCATGCCGCCTTCGCCCGCTTCCACCACCTCGCCGCTGGCGCGCACGATCAGCGGCGTCGGATGGCCTGCCTGGCAAAGGCGTCCCTCTCCGCTGTTGAGATCCAGCACGCCATAGACCATGGTGAAGTAGCTCAGCACCTCGTCGTTTTCGGCGCAAAAGCGCTGATTAAGGATACGCACCACCTCATGCGGCGGCGTCGGGCGGCCCTCGCTGAACAGAAACGGCTCGACGGTGCGGCCATGCAGAAACTGACGCGCCACCGCCAGCGAAACCATCGCCGCGCCGACGCCATGTCCCGCCACGTCGACGCCGTAAAAGCCGACCGCCTGGCTATCCAGCGGGAAAAAGTTGAAAATATCGCCGGAGACATAGGCGGAAGGCACAAACAGCCAGTCGGCACGATAGGGACCGTTGCGCAGGTTGTGCGCCGGCAGAATCGACTGCTGCAGGCGCGCGGCGGCCTGCAGGTCAGATTCAATCTGCTGCAGCGCCTCGCTAAGCCGCGCATTGCGCGCCGCCAGCGTCAACTCCAGCTCAAGAATGCGCTGCCCGGCGTGCAGCCGCGCCTGCAGCTCGATCTGATTCACCGGCTTGCGCAGAAAATCGTTGGCGCCTGCCTCAAACCCGGCGCGCAGATCGTCAATGCTTTCGCGCGCGGTCAGCAAAATCAGGTAGATATAGCGATCGCTGAACTGCTCGCGTACCCGACGACAGAGCGTCAGGCCGTCCATCACCGGCATCTCCCAATCGCTGATCATCAGGTTGATAGGCCAGGTGAGCAGCGCCCGCAGCGCGTCTTCGCCATTCTCCGCCTCATATACGCTGTAGCCCCACTTTTTCAGCAGCCCGGCGATCAGCTTGCGGTAGGTAGCGGAGTCATCCACGATCAAGATGGTCTGTTCTGTCGACATCGCGCCCCCTAGAATGGCAAGAACCAGATCAGGCTGATGGTGCCTTCGCGGAATTTGGCGTTGCTGCTGCTGCGTCCCGGATAGCGCGTGCCGCTGTAATTGGCGTACTGAATGGAGAAAGAGCCGGGCGTATAGCCCGCATAGCCGAAGCTGTAGCTGAAATCGCCGTTCCACGGCTGTTGCTGCTCGCTCTGCGGAAACCAGAACGCCGTGGCGCGCACGAAGAAGTGCTGCTTAAAGGTATAGCCGCAGCCGCCGAGAAAGACGTTTTTGTTGGATTGCAGATCGTTATCCGCCAGCGAGTAGTAGCGCGGCACCCAGCTGTAGCCTACCTGGCAGACGATCGAATCACCCTTCTGGATCAGCAGGTGCGGTTCGATCGCTTTGGGGAGGGAAAACTTATAGGCGAAGGTGAAAGCGCCCTGTTCAAAGTAAGTGCGGCGCTTGTTGCCCGACGGAAACAGATGGTTATCACCGTAGTTGCTGTAAACCAGGCTGAAGGTGTTGGCGTGCCAGTCATCGTAGCCGAAGCTGTAGCGGAAATCGCTGGTATATTTGCTGGTGTCAGTAATCGGCGCGCGCAGCGTGATATTGGCGAACCAGTAGCTGTAGGGGGAATATTGCAGGCTGAGGTTCATCAGCTGGTTGATCTTTTTCTTCTGCTGCGCCGATTCCGACCCGTTGGGAATGGTCAGCCACTGCTCCTGCAGGCCGCTGCTGAAGCTGAGCGCGCCGGAAAATTTATCTTTGTTACCGGAAAAGAGCCGTCCCCAGCGGGTGGTGAACACCCCCGCCTGTATCGGATCCTCTTCGTTCGCGCCGGGAATATCGGTTCCTTTGGACGCCGTCGCGCCGCTGGCGGGCCACGCCGCAGCGCTCAGCGCCAGCAGCACGCCGCTTTGCCAGCCCGCCCGCCTGCCGTTTTGCATTGATACATCCTCTGTCAGTTAGGAATAAAACGCCCGCCGATCTCTTTTTTCGCCATCAACCACAGCGCGCCCAGGATGCAGAGATGCACCAGGGTATTGCGCACCCATGCCTGGTGCCATAAATCGAAATGCACGAACTGGCTGACCGCCAGCACAAAGTAGACGTGAAGGATAAAGGTGTAGAGTGAATGCTGACCAAGCGGGATCAGAAACCAGCCGAAGGCGCGATGGATCGGCTGCCAGCAGCGGGTCAGCACCAGATAGACCGTCAGGATCAGACAGAAATCGTTCAGTACGCGGAACGGTCCCAGCGCGTTTTTGCCCGCCAGATGATGATAAAACCAGTTAAAGTCCGCCGGCGGGATCACATGCATCAGCAGCACCGGCGGCATAAAGGGGTTGGTGTGGTTCTGAGCGACAAACATCATCACCAGCGCATAGCAGACCATCACCACCATCACCGCCCGCCCCGGTCCGGTCCGCGCCAGCGACATCAGCTCCTCTTTGTACCAGCCGCAACACATGCCGAGAATAAAGATCAGCTGCCAGGCGAGCAGCGGAAAGGCGAACTCAAACTCCGACACCGTCAGCCGCAGCGGCCAGAGCTGGTAGCTGACGTAACCCGCCAGTGACAGCAACAGCAACATGCCTACCCGTCCCGCCTGCAGCAGGCCGAGAAACAGCGGGCTGGCCAGCAGCAAAAAGACGTAAAGGCCGAGGATCTGCGTCTGATGCGGGCCAATTTGCAGAAAAAGAATGATATTGAACCAGGTTTCGCGGATCTGCGGCGTAGTGGGAAACAGCGACCACTGGGTACCGGAGTAGCGATCGACAAAATGGGTCACTTCAAAGGTATTGATAAACGGCAGCTGCGACAGCAGCAGCATCGACAGAATAATCACGATGTTGACCAGATAGATCTTGCCGGCGCGCCGCCACAGCGTCCAGCCGACGGTAAGCAGCACCTCTTTTTGCAGCCGCTGGCGGTTGAGCATCCCCAACATAAAGCCCGCCATGATCACAAACCCCTCTGCGCCGGTGGTCAGGCCGAAGCGCTCCCAGGTAAGGATATTGAGCAGCGACATCACTTCGGTATGCGCCACGACCATCATCACCAGCGCGATGCCTCTGAGCATATCGATGCGCAGATCGCGCCGCCCCGGCACCGCATAGGCCCAGCTGGAAGAAGTCGGCGCTGAAAGGTCGCTCGCCGTGGCCGTGGTCACATCCGCCATAATCATTAACCTGCCTGTATGGTTAAATGTCTGGTTTTAAAGTAATACTAATACATATCATCTGGTAACAAAGTGTAGAACCAGTGCAACAAAAGAGAAAATTAGTCGCAAGACAATTTCATATCAATAAAAAACACCCTTTAAAACAAATAGATAAAAAGTAAATTTATGTAGAAGCGCAGCGATATCTTGAAACGCTTCGTTACTCAACTAAGATTTCAGGCAGGTAAGCACTATAAATATCAATGGCTTTTATTAAATTTGCTTTATCTTAAAACACCGGGGCATAACGAAAAGTTACGTATTATCATGCGTTAGCGGGATGCCAATGGACTTTTACTTCTCTAAATTCGAACATCGTCGCCCACCGCCGCCGCTGCGCACGCCGAAAACGGTGCAGTTTCTGTGGCAGGTGCTGGCCGTCGCCGGGCTGATCCTCGGCGCGAACTATATTCGCTGGCGCTGGACTTCATCGCTGAATATGGATGCGCTCTGGTATGCGATACCGCTGGTGCTGGCGGAGACGCTCGCCTGGATCGGCACGCTGCTGTTCACCATCAACCTCTGGCGTGAACAGGATCCGCAGCAGCTGCCGCCGCCCGACGATATCAATCAGTGCCTGCCGCCCGCCGAGCAGAGCGACCCGCGCCCGGTAAAGGTGGATCTGTTTATCGCCACCTATTCCGAAGATGTAGAGCTGGTGCGGCTATCGATTCAGGATGCGCTGAAGGTCACCTGCCCGGTAGCGATCGATTACCGTGTTCACGTGCTGGACGACGGCCGTCGGCCGGCGATGCGCGCGGTATGTGAAGAGGAAGGGGTTAACTACATCACGCGCGATAACAATATCGGTTATAAGGCGGGCAACCTGCGTAACGGTCTGGAGCAGACCGACGGCGATTTCCTGGTGATCTGCGACGCCGATACGCGCGTTTTTCCAACCCTGTTGACCCACACGCTCGGCTATTTCCGCGACCCGGATGTCGCCTGGGTGCAGACCCCACAGTGGTTTTTCGATCTGCCGGAAGGCGAGCGCGTGCCGGAGAAGCTGCGGCGGCGCGGCGGCATTATTGGCTACGGCGCCGGCCGCCTGCTGGAGCTGATCGCCGGCCCGTTGACCGTCGGCCGCGACCCCTTCTTCAACGATCCGCGCATGTTTTATGATGTGATCCTGCGCCGCCGTAACTGGGCCAACGCCGCCTTCTGCTGCGGCGCGGCGTCGATTCACCGGCGCGAGGCGATTATGCAGGCGGCGCTGCGTAGCTATGTCTTCAGCGTCGAGCAGGAGATCGGCCGCTTTACTCGTGATATTCGTGATGAAGAGACGCGCGACGCCTTAAGCCAGGCGATGCGTCCGCATGTGATCGCCGATACCGAGCTGACGCCCTACAAATTCCACGTTTCGGAAGATATCTACACCTCTATCGTGCTGCACGGCGACAGCGAACGGCGCTGGCGCTCGGTCATGCATCCCGGTATCGAATCGAAGATGCTGTCGCCGCAGGACCTGCTGACCTGGATGATCCAGCGCTTTAAGTATGCCGCCGGCTCGCTCGATATCCTGTTTCACGACCGCCTGTTCAGCCGTAAGCGTTTTCGTCTCAGCCTGCCGCAAACGCTGATGTACGCCACCACCTTCTGGTCCTATCTGGCCTGTATCTGGAATACGGTGTTTTTGATCTCGCCGCTGGTTTACCTGTTTACCGGCATTCCGCCCGTCTCTGCCTACTCCACGCCGTTCTACCTGCATTTTCTGCCGTTTTTTATCGTCTCGGAACTGGCGTTTATGTTCGGCACCTGGGGGATCTCCGCCTGGGATGGGCGCGCCTCTTATCTTTCCTTTTTCTCGGTCAATCTGCGCGCGCTGAATATGGTGCTGAAAGGCGAACGCATTAAGTTCGATGTTACGCCGAAAGAGCGTCAGAGCGGCCGTTTCCTCTATCTGGTGAAGCCGCAGATCGCCATCGTGGCGCTGACGCTGATCGGGCTTATCTGGGGCGGCATTCAGGTGGCGCTCGGTAACGTCGACGACCCGTCCGGCTTTGTGATCAATATTTTCTGGGGCGGCGTGAATATCGCCGCAATGATGCCGATGATTCTGGCCGCCATGTGGACGCCGCCGTCACAGGAGAGCGCATCATGAGCAGCCTGAAAGAGGGTTTGTTGGGCGCGCGCAGCTATCTCACCATTCTGATCGGGTTTCTTATCGCCTTCTCTATCGTGCTGTGGGTAGAGCGGCAGATGCCGACGCGGGTGGAAACGACCGAAGGGATTATCCTGAGCAAGGATTTCCCGCCGCTGCCGCAGGCGCGCGAACTGACCTTTGACGAGGCGGTTTGGGCGCGCGTTGCCTGGCAATACTTTATCAATAACACCCAGCTGAACGGGCTGGTCAACGCCGAGGACAAGCAGCCCTGGTTCAGCCTCTGGAGCAGCGGCAGCTACCTGCTGGCGACCATCTCCGCGCGGCAGCTGAATATTATCTCTACCCAGGAGTTCGATCAGCGTATCGCCGCCGCCCTGACCACCTTAAGCGAGCTGCCGCTGCTGCCCAGCCAGCTGCCCGCCAGCGCCTGGCGCGCCGATACGCTGGAACCGTTGGGCACAGAGAGCGCGCCGCCGGTCGACGTGGCGCGCCTGCTGGTACCGCTACAGATCCTGCAGTGGCGCTATCCGCAGCACGCCTTCGCGGTCAGCGAGCTGCTGGCACGCTGGCGGCTGGCGGATCTGCTGCAGGCGAACGCGCCGCAAAACGCCACGCTGCCGGTGACCCGCTGGGTCATGCGTGATGACGACCGCCGCAGCAGCTACGGCTATCGCCTCTACGCCGCGATGATGCTGCGCATGATCAATACGCCCGCCGGGCTGGCCGTCAGCCAGCCGCCCGACGGCATTAAAATGGTCGAAATCGACGGCGTTTCGGTACCTGACGAAGGGCTGCGCACCCCGTGGGGCAAGCAGCCATCGCTGATGAGCCTGCCCTATCTGCTGAGCGGCCTGGAGCTGGGCTTCGACGCGCGCAGCGGCGAAATCGCCTGGCGCATTATGCAGATCCAGCAGCAGCGCACCGGCGAATCGTCGCGCCGTCCGGCGATCAGCACCGACTACGCCGAACAGGCGCCCGATTTCGTCAACGCGCAGCCAGGCGCACAGCCGCTGCCGCGCAGCGAGCAGACCGCGGCGGACGATACGCTGCCGCAGGCGTCGCTCACCGATCGTCCGCTTAGCTCCACCCGCTCCGCCTTCAGCTGGTACGCGCTGTTCCGCAATAGCTGGAGCGAGGCGCAGCGGCAGCACATGCTGCCGATGCTGGAGCCGGGGCGCGGCTGGAAAGCCGGTTTTAATCCTGACAACAGCGTCAATGCCCATATTGACGCCGATACCAACGCAGTGGTGCTGGAAAGCCTGACCTATATCTCTCACGGTCAGCTGCTCTGCCTTGCCTGCCTCTGGTCCCCCGCCGATGAGGCGCCAGCCCCTAACCAAAGAGTGAACGCCGAATGAAACAGGCCATCTATTCCCGATCGCTAATTCCTCATCGCTGGCTGTGCTGGCTGCTGGCGGGATTACTGTTACTGCCGCTGCTGGGCCGCGCCGTCAGCCTGCCGGCGGCCGATTATCCGGTGCGTCACGGCGAGCTGACGCCGCGCGAAATGGCCATAGCGAAAAACGCCTGGCAATATTTTGTCGCCAACTATCAGCCGAAAACCGGGCTGGTGAACGCGGTAAACAAATATCCCTCCACCACCATGTGGGACAGCGCCTCCTATCTGGCGGCGCTCACCGCCGCACGTGAGCTGGGGATTATCGATAAGGCGGAGTTCGATCGCCGCCTGCTGCAGTTTATGGGCACGCTGAATAAGCTGGTGCTATTCCGCGACCAGGTGCCGAACAAAGCCTATAACACCATCACCGCGCAGAAGGTGGACTACCTGAACAAGCCGGGCGAGATCGGCTTTTCCGCCATCGATATCGGCCGCATGCTGATGTGGATGAAGATCATCAAAGAGCGCTACCCCGAATATGGCAACAGCATCGACAATGTGGTGCTGGGCTGGGACTTCACCCACGTGGTGGATGACTGCGGCACGCTCTACGGCGCCTATCTCGATCAGAACAAGCAGCCGATGTATGTGCAGGAAGGCCGTCTCGGCTATGAGGAGTACGCAGCGGCGGGCTATCAGCTGTGGGGCTTCTCCACCTGCCAGGGCAGCCGCCCGGAGCCTTACGCGCTGGCCGATATCTACTGCGTGCTGGTGCCCTACGACTCGCGCGACCCGCGTCTGACCAACCAGCATAACTACGTGGTAACCGAATCCTACCTGCTGCACGGCCTGGAGATGGGCTGGGATAAAAGCGACGACCGCGACGACAGCCCGCGAAATTTCAGCCATCCGTGGATGAAAGATTTCGCCGACCGTGTTTATCAGGCGCAGGAAAACCGCTACATGATCACCGGCACCCTCACCGCCCGCTCCGAGCATCAGCTCGATAAGGCGCCTTACTTCGTCTACGACACAGTGTTCAGCGACGGCTTTAACTGGAACACCATCACCGACCGCGGCAAATATGTGCCAGAGGTGGCGGCGGTGTCGCTGAAGGCGGCGCTGGGCATGTGGGTACTGTGGGATTCGCCCTACACCGATCGCCTGCTGGACGCTATCGAAAACGCCGACGAGGAAGGCAAAGGCTATTACGAGGGGCTGTATGAAAACGGCGACGGCCCGATCAAAGAGTTCACCGCCAACAATAACGGCATCATGCTGGAGGCGCTGCTGTTCAAAAAAGAGGGCAAGCTGCTGAAGTTCAACACCGACAACCCGCGTAAACCGGCTTTTGCGCCATCGCTGTGGGAGCGTCGTCTGGTGGATCTGTTTGAGCCGAACAACGAGCGGCGCAACCGACCTTTCCTGGAGATGACGCCGCCGGTGAAAACCTGGTGCGACCAGAGCGGCACCGCAGCGCGCAGCGCGCCCTCCTGCAAATCGTGCAAATGCCCGAGCTGTAAAAACGATGACGCGCCTGTGAAACTGCCGCCGGTGGCCACCTCATGCCTCAAACAGTGATGCGCAGGCGCGCGCTTATTCCGCTGCTGGCGCTGCTGCTGCTGGCGCTGATCGCGCTGGTGCAGAGCAGCGGCACGGCGTGGCGCTGGCTGGTTCAGGGCGGCTGGCACAGCAGCGCGCGTATGGGCGCGCTGACGCCGGAGGAGCAGCGCTGGGCGCAGGTTGCGTGGCGCTACTTCAGCAACAACACCCAGCCCGGCACCGGGTTGGTCAACGGCAGCGATAAGCGTCCGGTCTCCAGCGTCTGGCAGATCGGCGACACGCTGGTTGCGCTGACCGCCGCGCGTGAGCTGAAGCTGATCGACGAAGCGGAGTTCGACCAGCGCCTGACGCGGCTGATCGGTACGCTGAACCGCCTGCCGCTCTCCGGCGCCGGGCTGCCGAACCGGCTCTACAACACCCGCAACAACACCATGATCGACTACAGCAGCGCGCCGAAAAGCATCGGCTGGTCATCGCAGGATATCGCCCGCCTGCTGATGGCGCTGCGTATCGTCGCGGTGCGCTATCCCGCCTACAGCGAATATCTGGAGCGCGTGGTACTGCGCTGGAACTTTTGCCGCATCGTCGACGACCAGGGCCAACTGTTCGCCGGGCTGCTGCAGAACGGCCAACTGGTGACCCGTCAGGAAGGACGGCTGGGCGACAGCGAATACAGCGCTGCCGGCTTTGGCCTGTGGGGCTTCCCTAATCAGATTTCGCTGCTGCCGCCGGCGCAACACGTGATTATCTACGGCATGGCGCTTGATATTGACGCGCGCGATCCGCGCACCACCTGGACGCCGTCGGCGATCACCACCATGCCGTACGCCCTGAGCGGGCTGGAGTATGGCTGGGCGTTGCCGGGCGCCGGCCAGCAGACCGCGAAACTGCTGCGCCAGCGCGCCAGTCAGGTCTATCAGGTGCAGGAGCAGCGCTGGCAGCGGGAGAAAATCCTTACCGCGCGCAGCGACTTTACCCTCTCCACCGCCCCCTGGCATGTCAACGACACCCTCTACGGCAACGGCTACGCCTGGAACACGCTGGGCGACGACGGTAACTACTACCCGCGTCTGGCGCAGGTATCGACCCGGGCGGTCTTCGGCCTCTGGGCGCTGTGGGATACCGATTTCACCGATGCGCTGATGCGCATTACGCGCCTGCAGTATGACGCCGAGCGCGGCTGGTTCGAAGGCCGCGCCGAGGCGACCGGCGACTATAACCGCGCCATTACCCTCTCCACCAACGCCACGGTGCTGGAGGCGCTGCTCTATAAGGCCAATATGGGCCCGCTGCTGCCGCAGGGTAAGCTGAGCGACGACAGCTATTTCGCCCGGCGTCTGAGCGACGTGTTTAACCGGCCGCGCCAGTGTCTGCCGCCGGAGCGCAAGCAGACGGATAATGTCGATGTTCCCTGAACTTTTTCACCGTCCCGGCGATAAGGAGCCCCTATGACGCAGCGCCCTCTGCCCGACGATCTGAACTACGTGCGCGCCGCCATCTTTATCTTTGATGCGCAGGAGCGGCTGGTAAGCTGGAATCAGCAGGTGGAACGGTTCTACCCTTCGATCCGCGACAGGCTGCGCCCCGGCATCACGCTGTGCGAGCTGGCGGAAGGCTTCGCCGACGCCACCTATATGTCGGATGATACGCGCGGCAAGGCGGAGTTTACCGCCAGCATGATTAACCGCTGCCGCATCGACAACAACAGCGAACTGCGCCAGCTGGTCGACCGTAAAATCTTTATCCAGCACAACCGCACGCCGGAAGGCGGCATTGTCAGCCTGCATACCGATCTCTCCGATTTCGATCTCGCCAGCCAGTCGCGCCAGCAGCTGCATGAAGATTTCCTGCTGGCGGCGGAGTCGACCCATATCGGCATCTGGGACTGGCAGGTCAGCGCCGATATTCTGCTGGTTAACGACGCGCTGCTGACCATGCTGGGCTATCCGCGCGAAACCTGGCACTACAGCGCCACCTTTCTCGATACGCTGGTGCATCCCGACGATCGCGAACGCGTGCAGGAACGGCTACGGCAGGCGAGCAATGACAGCGTGCCGGTGTTCGACTGCGAAATCCGCCTGCTGCACCAGAGCGGCGACTACCGCTGGATGCTGCTGTCGGGCCAGGTGGTGAGCCTGAGCATTCGCGGCGAGATGGAGCGCGCCATCGGCACCCTGCAGGACATCACTAAACGCAAAGAGGCGGAGCGGCTGTCGCAGCAGGCCGCCGCCGCCGCGCAGGCGGCGAACGAGGCGAAAAGCGCTTTTCTCGCCAATATGAGCCATGAGATCCGCACACCGATGAACGGCATTCTCGGCATGACCCAACTTTGCCTTGATACCTCGCTGACCGATGAGCAGCGCGACTATATGACGCTGGTGCTGCACTCGGCGAAATCGCTGCTGCGCATCATCAACGATATTCTCGACTTTTCCAAAATCGAAGCGGGCAAGATGGAGATCGACGAAGAGATCTTCGAATTGCGCCCTTTTATTCAGTCCATTGTGCGGCCGCTGATGCCTGCCGCCAGCGAAAAATCGGTAGAGCTGCTGGTGAATATCGCCCCCGACGTGCCGCACAGCATCAGCGGCGATAGCGTGCGCCTGCGTCAGGTGCTGACCAACCTGGTCAGTAACGCGCTGAAGTTTACGCCGCAGGGTGAAGTGGAGCTGAAGCTGCAGATTTCCGAGCCGGGGCAGCGCCTGCGCTACGAGGTGCGCGATACCGGTATCGGCATTCCACCGGAAAAGCAGCAGCTGATTTTCGAATCCTTCAGCCAGGCAGATACCTCCACTACCCGCCGTTACGGCGGCACGGGGCTGGGGCTGACCATCTCCGCCCGGCTGGTTGAGATCATGGGCGGCGCGCTTACCGTCTACAGCGAGCCGGGCAAAGGCAGCGTCTTTAGCTTTTCGCTACCGCTGCCGGAACAGGCGCAACCGAGCGCGCCGCTACACGCCTCGCCGCTGCTGAGCGGCATCAACGTACTGATTGTCGATGACAACGCCACTAATCGCCGCCTGATGCGCGACATGCTGCGCAATATGGGGCTGAAGCCGATGATCACCAGCAGCGCGGCGGAGGCGCTGGCGCTGCTGGAAGAGAATCACGATTTCCCGCTGATCCTGCTGGATGCGCAGATGCCGGAAAAAGATGGCATGTCGCTGGCGCAGGAGCTGAAGGCCAATCCCGAGCTGGCGGGCAGCAAGATCATTATGCTCAGCTCGATGAGCCGCTTTATGGACGCCGCCGAGCTGAAAAAGATTGGCGTCACTCACTTTCTCAGCAAGCCGGTCGATCAGAAAGAGCTGCACGATGCGCTGCTGGCGACGCTGGCGGTGCCGGACAGCGCCGCGCCGGCGCGCGTGGTGCCGGCGGAACCGTCGATTAAGCCCGACGCCACCGCGCTCACGATCCTGCTGGCGGAAGATAACCTGGTGAACCAGAAGCTGGCCGGCTTTCTGCTGCAGAAAATGGGGCATCGTTATGAGATCGTCGGCAACGGCATCGAGGCGCTGGCGCAGCTTGACCGCCAGCGCTGGGATCTGATCCTGATGGATTTGCAGATGCCGGAGATGGACGGCGAACGCGCCACCGCGCTGATCCGCGAACTGGAGGCGCGTAACCCGCACCGTCCGCGCCAGCGCATTATTGCCATGACCGCCCACGCCATGCAGGGCGACCGCGAGTTCTGTCTGCAGCACGGCTTTGACGGCTATATCGCCAAGCCGGTATCACCCGATGCACTGCAGGGAGAAATTGCGCGGGTAATGGCGCTGGAACCCGGCGCAGAGGCGGAAGTCCCGTCCTCCGTTGCCGAACCCGCGCTGGATCTGAACACCCTCAGCGCCCGGCTCGGCACCGATATCGAACTGCTGCATGAGCTGCTGGAGATGTTCGCCGGCGAGCTGCCGCGGCTGGTGAGCCAGCTGCAGCAGGCGCTGCGCGCCCGGGAAACGGAGAGTATCCGCCGTCTGGCGCATAAGCTGCGCGGCGAATCGGCCACCTTTGGGTTTGAGGAGCTGGTGCGGCTGCTGCAGACGCTGGAACAGGCCGCCAGCCACGCCGCGCCGCTTGATGCCGAGGCGATCATTCTTCAGCTTGACGCGCAGCGCGAGCGCATTATGGCGATGCTGCGCCGCTTACAGGAGGAAACATGAGACTTTACTGGCCCGCGCTGTTTTTCGGCGCCTGCTTTTCCGCTCAGGCGGCCTCGCCCGTGACGCTGCCCGCGAGCTGGTCGCTGGCGGGCCAGTGGCGCGCCCATGACGGCAACGACGCCAGTTTCGAAGGCTGGCGCGGCCGCGATACCGACTGGCGCCCGCTGCGCGTGCCGGCCAACTGGTACAGCGCCGGCTGGGATCATCAGGGTGCGCTCTGGTATCGCACCGAATTCTCTCTGCCGCCGCTGGCGCCGGAGACCATGGCGACACTGGTGTTTGATGGCGTCGATTACACTGCGGAGGTCTGGTTTAACCGCCAGAAACTGGCGCAACACGAAGGCTATTTTCAGCGTTTCGCCGTGGATGTCAGTGACAACGTCACGAAAAATAACCGCCTCGCGGTGCGCGTCGACAGCCCGTTTGAAGATCCGAAAACCACCTGGCCGCTGCATAAAAACGTGATGAAAGGGGTGCTAAATCAGCACGATTCGCGTCCCGGCGGCGCCTGGTCGCCGCAGGGCCAGGATGCCAACTCCGGCGGGATCTGGGCGCCGGTGCGCCTGCGCCTGACGCGCGGCGCGACAATGGATAACCTGATCCTGCGCCCCGACTGGTCGCAGGGCCTGGCACATCCGCAGCTGAAGGTAGATATCGATTATCGCGCTCTGAAGGCGGGCAGCGCTACCCTGCGGCTGCGCGCCGTACCGGCTAACTTTAGCGGCGCTTCCTATACGCTGAATGAAAAAGTGACCCTGTCACCCGGAAAGGGAGACAAGCAGCGGTTAAGCGTGACGTTGCCGATGCCGGAGGCGCAGCTCTGGTGGGCGGTCGGCTACGGCAAGCCGAATCTCTACCGCGTTACCGCCACCCTGAGCGACGAACAGGGCGTGATGGATCGTCAGAGCAGCCGCACCGGCCTGCGCAAGGTGGAAGAGCAGCCGGATAATCGCGGCTGGCTGCTGAACGGCAAGCGCATCTACCTGCGCGGCACCAATTACATCGGTTCGCCGTGGCTTGGCGAAATGAATGATGACAAATATCGCCGCGATCTGCAGCTGGCGGAGCGAATGAATGCTAACGCCATCCGCGTGCATGGCCATGTTGCCGGACGCGCACTCTATCGCCAGGCGGATGAGCTGGGCATGATGATCTGGCAGGATGTACCGCTGCAGTGGGGCTACAACGACAGCGACGCTTTCGCGGAAAACGCCGCGCGTCAGACGCGCCAGATGGTGGAGCAGTTCGGCAACGCGCCGTCGATCGTGGTCTGGGGCGGGCAAAATGAACCGCCGTTTAACTCGCCGTGGATGGAGAAGCGCTTTCCCGACTGGAACAACAACCTGAACCGCAAGCTGATGCAGCGGGTGGCGGACACGCTGGCGGAAGATCGCTCGCGCGTGGTGCATCCCTTCTCCGCCGTTGAGGAGCATTACTGGCAGGGCTGGTATTTCGGCACCATGACCGATGTGCTGCAGCCGGCCAAAACCGGCATTATCACCGAATTTGGCGCGCAGGCGCTGCCGCGCCTCTCTACCCTGAAGACCATTATTCCGCCGCAGGACTGGTGGCCGGCCAGCACCGCGCCGGGCGATCCGAAGTGGACCCGCTGGAAATATCATAATTTCCAGCCGATCCAGACCTTCCAGTTCGCTAAGCTGTCGCGCGGCAAGAATATGGCGGAGTTTATCGCTAACACCCAGCGCTATCAGGCGGATCTGGTGGCGCTGGCGGCGGAGAGCTATCGCCGGCAGCGCTTCCAGCCGGTCACCGCCCTGTTCCAGTTTATGTTTGTCGAGACCTGGCCGTCGATCAACTGGGGCGTCGTGGATTATCTGCGCCAGCCTAAAGCAGGCTATTACGCTATGCAGCGCGCCTATCAGCCGCTGCTGCCCTCGATCGAGCCGGTGACGCTGAAGTGGCAGCCCGGCCGGCCGGGCCAGCTGCGCTTATGGACGGTTAACGACAGCTGGCAGCCGCTGCCGGGCGCCACTCTGAAGTGGACGGTTCGCCAGGGTGCCAGCACGCTGCAGAAAGGCCAGCGCAAAGTTGATATCGCCGCCGACGACGGCGTGAAGCAGGCCGATCTTTCGGTGACGCCGCAGAACGCGACGCCGATGGAGGTGAAGTTCTGGATCGTCGACGGCCAGGGCCGCACGCGCGCGGCAAATCAGATGACCCTGCGCCCGGCGCCGGCGACAACGCCGTAATCAACTATGCTTAAATAACGAAGTCAGCAAGCAATAGTGTAAAAAGGAGCGGTAATGAAAAAGCGACTGGCGATACTTCTGTTTATGGCGGGCTGCGGCGTGGCGCAGGCGGCATCAGATGTAAGCAACCAAGCGGAATCCTATATCGTGGGGCTGTGCGCCATGACCGGCGAGCAACAGGCGAGCGGACAAACCCAGGAACAGTATGTGCAGAAGCTGAAGGATATGGCGAAGCGCGGCACCTCGCCGTACGCCATGGACAAGCCGGAGTTTAACGAGGATGAAGCGGAGAAAGTCGCCGCCGCCTATATGCAGTTGCCCGACGCGGTGAAAAAGAAAAACCATCAGGATCAGGACGCCTGCAAAAAGGCGACCATGGCGCAGTATCAGAAAGCGGAGTAAGGATAACGGACGCCGAAAAGCGGGCTGCGGCCCGTTTTTTTATGGGCGCCATCTGGCCGCCGGCACGCCGCCCCATCGCCTGCGGGCAAAAGAGGCGTCCATGTAACGGCGAGCAGGCCGATCGGTCTGATGGCGAACAGAGTGGCGACAAAAAGAGACCTGAACGCTAACGATAAACGGGCGGATGGGTGCCGCGAGTAAACTGCCTGGCCAGCCTGGTGACAAACAGGCTAACCAGCGTCTGGTGAACAGGCTAGTCGGCATCAATGGCAAACAGGCGGCGCAGCGCGCGTTTGCCGCTCTGCGTGACGCTTATCTCACGGTATCCCGGCACGCCAGTCAGCCAGCCTTCCTGCAGACAGAGCCGCAGCAGCGCGGCGCCCGCGTCGCCGCCAAGATGAAAACGCCGCTCGCTCCAGTCGAGACAGGGGCAGCAGGCTTTGCGGCGCGGACGCGGATCAAGCTGCGCGCCCATCTGCAGCAGCTGCGCCCTGCCTGCCGCCGTCAGCGCCAGCCCGTCCGACGTTAACCACGCCTGCGCCAGCAGCGCGTCGTAAATACGCACCGCCAGCTCGCCGGCCAGATGGTCATAGCAGGTGCGTGCGTGTCGCAGATGGCCCGGCGTGCGCGGCGTCGGCGCGGCGTGCGCGGACATCGACACCCCCATCAGGTTTTCCAGCAGCCCGGCGATCTCTTGCCCGGCGAGGCTGTAGTAACGATGTCGCCCCTGCGAAAGGCACCTGACCAGCCCGTTGCCCAGCAGCTTCGTCAGATGACCGCTGGTCGTCGATGGCGCAATGCCCGCCGCCGCACTCAGTTCGGTCGCGGTCCAGGCGCGTCCGTCCATCAGCGCGCAGAGTATCGCAATTCTGGAGGGATCGGCCATGGCGGCGGCCAGCGCCGCCATGGCTGCTTCCAGCGCGGGGGCGGGTGCCGCCGTGCATGTTGTGTTGCTCAGGCTCATTCAGCCGGTGGCTCCCACGCCAGCGTCGCCGCCCCCGCCCGCGTATTGTCGTCGGTCAACAGGATCAGGCGATGACGGTGATCGCTGTACTGCACCTGGATATTCACGCCGACGGCGGCGATGGCCTTCGCGATATCGCCCAGTTCGCCGGGGCGAGTCTGGCTCAGCTTCCTGATCAGCGGCGAGGTCACCGCCCTGACCTCAAACCCTGCCGCCGTCAGCAGCGACCGCGCCCGCTCGCCCTCCTCCACCAGAAAATGGGCGTGGCTGACGCCGTCGGCAACAAACACGCCGCCGCCTTCCAGCCCGATGCCGTGCCGGCCCAGCGTGGCGCCGAACCGCGCCAGCGCGCCGGGGCTGTTGCTGAGGATCACATGAATATCATACATGGCGCGTCTCCCCGGCATCGGCAACATATTCCCGCACCACGTGGGCGATGCGAATGCGGTAGCGCGAGAAGAGCGAGCGCTTTCCTTCCGCCTGCGCCGCCTGATGCTGCGGGTTGCGCTTCCAGTTCAGCACCGCCTCTTCATTTTCCCACCAGGAAAGCGAGAGGATTTTCCCCGGCGTGGCGAGGCTTTGAAAGCGCTCCAGGCTGATAAAGCCGGGCACGTCCGCCAGCAGCGGCTTAAGTTCGGCGGCAAGCTGTAGATAGCGCGCCTGTTTTTCCGGCACCGCGTCTGCTTCAAAAAGAACGGCAATCATGGTTTTCCCTCAGGTTGGTTTGCCGCTGCAGTGTATACACGCCGGCGCGATGATGCTTCGCCCGCCGCCGAAGCATGGCTGCTTTCTGCCATAGCGCTTTGTCGGTCAGCAAGCGGTCAATAACCGCAGGCTGGCTACGCTCTGGCGCTACTCTTTGCCGGTCAGGAAGCGGTAGATCACCGACAGATCCTGCTCGCCGTAGCCCGCCTCAACCGCCTGTTGCCAGAGCTGCGCGATATGCTGCATCCCCGGCATCGACTGATCTTCGGCGGCGTCCAGCGCCAGCTGCGCATCTTTCAGCGCCCAGGTCAGGTGCATTTGCGGCGTGTAGTCGCCCCCTTTGATGGTGTCGAGTTTCACTTTGGCGTAGGGCGCCGCCAGCGGCCCGCCCTCCAGCACCGACCAGAGATCGTCGGTAGAGAAGCCAAACTGCCGCGCCAGGCTGGCGCTCTCGGCCAGGCCCTGCATCATGGCGATCAGCCAGACGTTGACCACCAGTTTCATACGCGATCCGGCGCCCGCGTCGCCCAGCCAGCGCGCCCCTTTGCTGATGGCGGTGAACACCGGCTCCAGCTTCTCCGCCCGCTGGCGATCGCCGCTGGCCAGCACCAGGATCTGCGCGTTTTCCGCCGGCGCTTTGGTACCCGATACCGGCGCGTCGATATAGACCACATCGGGTCGCTGCTGCGCCAGAAAGGCGATCAGGCGGTCGGTCGCTTCCACGCCGATGGTGCCCATCTGGCAGAATACCGCGTTCTGCCGCAGCGACGAGGCGATCTGTTGCAGCACCCTTTCGGTGGTCGGGCCGTCAGCCAGCATCGCCAGCACCACATCCGCCTCAGCGGCCGCCTGCTGCGGCGTATCGTGCAGCGTCATGCCGGCTGCCGCCAGATCCTCGCCGCGCGCGCGGGTACGGTTCCAGCCCGCCACCGGGAAATCTTTTTTTATCAGGTTAGCGGCGAAGGCGTGTCCCATCGCACCGAGTCCCAACACTGCTACAGAGGGATGCTGATTCATCTCGAAGTCCTTCTTCTTAGTAAAGGTCAGTTAATCCTGGCGCATTTTGCTACAGCGTAAATCGCCGCCGCGCCGATTGCCATCATTTCCGGCAAAAGCAACGACATAGCGCAAGGTGGCGCGGGCCGGCGCGCGGCTGTGCCGCAGCTTCTGCGGCATTAACTCAATTTTATGTCACGATGTTTTGCAAAATATGACAGACGTGCCAGGCTTACGCGCAGTTGTTACGGATGGTTCGTTATTATTTCTGCAGGACGCTACTGATGAAAATGATCCCTGTTGCTTCCCGACCGGCTCGCCTGCGCGCGGCGCCGGCCCTGCTGGCGTTATGCTGCGCCAGCGCCTGGTCCGCCAGCGATGAATCGACCATGGTGGTCAGCGCCGCGCCCGGCGGCCTCTCCGAGCTGGACACCCCCGCCGCCGTCAGCGTGGCCTACGGCGATGATATTCGCCAGGCGGCGCCGCGCGTGAATTTGTCAGAAAACCTCTCCGGGCTGCCCGGCCTGCAGATCCAGAACCGGCAGAACTATGCGCAGGATTTGCAGATTTCGATTCGCGGCTTTGGCTCGCGATCTACCTACGGCGTGCGCGGCATGCGCATCTACGTCGACAACATTCCGGCCACCATGCCGGATGGCCAGGGGTAGACGTCCAATATCGATCTTAACTCCGTCGATCGCGTGGAGGTGCTGCGCGGCCCCTTTTCCGCACTCTACGGTAACGCCTCCGGCGGGGTGATCAATATCGCCACCCAAAAAGGGGTGCAGCCCGCCAGCGTGGAGGCCAGCAGCTATTACGGCAGTTTCGGCAGCTGGCGCTACGGCCTGAAGGCGCAGGGCGCCGTCGGCGACGGCAGCCAGGCAGGCGATGTCGATTACACCGTCTCCGCGACTCGCTTCAGTACCCACGGCTACCGCGATCGCAGCAGCGCCCACAAGGATCTCGGCAACGCGCGGCTCGGCGTGCGCATTAATGATGTCAGCACCCTGACGCTGCTGTTTAACAGCGTCGATATCAAGGCACAGGATCCCGGCGGCCTGACCCGTGCCGAGTGGCGTGATAATCCGCGCCAGTCGCCGCGCGCGGACGCCTACGATACACGCAAAACCACCAGGCAGACGCAGGCGGGCCTGCGCTATCAGCGCCAGATGAGCGAAAGCGACGATTTCAGCCTGATGGCCTGGGCGGGCGAGCGGGAAACCACCCAGTACCAGTCGATTCCCCGGGCGCCGCAGTTGAAGCCAAGCCACGCTGGCGGCGTGATTGCGCTGACCCGGCACTATCAGGGCGTCGACGCGCGCTGGACGCACCGCGGCACGCTGGGCGCGCTGCCGGTGACGCTCACCGGCGGGCTCGATTACGAAACCCTGAACGAACGCCGCCGGGGCTACGAGAACTTTGTGCTACATCACGGCGCGCCGCAGTTTGGCGAGAAAGGCAACCTGCGCCGCAACGAGCGCAACCTGATGTGGAACCTCGATCCCTATCTGCAAACCTCGTGGCAGCTCACCTCCGCCCTGACGCTGGATGCGGGCGTACGCTTTAGCACCGTCAACTTCGACGACAACGATTTTTATGTGCATCCCGGCAACGGCGACGACAGCGGCGAAGCGCGCTATCATCGCTGGCTGCCCGCCGCCTCGCTGAAATATGCGCTGAGCGACAGCTGGAATATTTACGCTTCCGCCGGTCGCGGCTTTGAAACGCCGACTATCAACGAGCTTTCCTACCGCGCGGACGATCAGGGCGGCCTGAACAACCGGCTGCAGCCCGCTACCAGCGACACGCTGGAGATCGGCAGCAAAACCCGCATTGGCAACGGCCTGTTCAGCGCGGCGATTTTCCAGACCGATACCCAAAATGAAATCGTGGTCGATACCTCAAGCGGCGGCCGCAGCAGCTATAAAAACGCCGGGCAGACACGCCGCCGCGGGCTGGAACTGGCGCTCGATCAGCAAATTGCCGGCGACTGGCGGCTGCGTATGGCCTGGACGCTGCTTGACGCCACCTACCGTGATAACGTTTGCGGCGATGCCGCCTGCAGCCCCGGCAAACAGGTGCCGCGCGGTAACCGGCTGCCGGGCATCGCGCGCAATATGGCGTCGGCGGCGCTGGAGTATGCGCCGGAAGCGGGCTGGTACGGCGGTGCAGAGCTGCGTTATATGAGCCAGATCCAGACCAACGACCGCAATAGCGAGCAGGCGCCCGCCTATGCGGTGACCGCGCTGAACGGCGGCTATAAGCTGCGCGCCGGCGCCTGGATGCTGGATCTGTTCGGTCGGGTGGATAACCTGTTTGATCGCAACTATGTCGGATCGGTGATCGTCAACGAAGGTAACGGCCGCTACTTTGAACCGGCGCCGGGCCGCAACTATGGCGTTGGCGCCACCTTAAGCTGGACCTTTCAGTAGGGAAGGATCAGGCCGCGCGTAATGGCAGGCTTGCCGCTAAGCCGCCAGCCTGGCCGGTGCGCACGCGGCTGGAAAGCGAAAAGCCGCGAAAAGCGCGCGCCGCCACGCAGCGGAGCCCTGGCGAAGGTGCTGACCGTACGGACGCGGCGTTGCGCCTTCGCCCACGCTGCCGCTTACGGGCGCGGGTAGTGGATTAAATCGTGGATCAGCGTCGGCGCGTCGCGGCGGTTGCGGTAGGCGTGCGGCGCATCAGCATTAAAGCGCAGCACGTCGCCCTGGCGCAGCAGCCGCCACTCGCCGTTCACCTGAACCTCCAGCTCGCCCTCGATCACCACCACATGCTCAATCACGCCCGGCGCGTGCGGCGCGGATTCACTGCAGGCGCCCGCAGCAAACTCAATCGCCAACAGATCAAAGCCCAGCTGCGCATCGAAATCGACCAACGGCGTCACCCGCATCTGCGCATTTTGCTGCTGAAACGGCGGCCGCCGCACTGCGTCGCCGTCAGGCGCGGCGGGCGTAATAAAGTGTGAGAAAGGTACCGCGAAGCCGGTGGCGATTTTCCATAAGGTGGCCACCGTCGGGCTGGATTCGCCACGTTCGATCTGACCCAGCATCGCCTTGCTGACGCCGCTCTGCTCCGCCGCCTGCGTCAGACTCCATTGCCGCCCGGCGCGCAGCGTCTTCAGCGTCTGCGCCAGGTGTTGTGCTAAAGCGTCCATCTCTTCTCCTGTTGCCTCTACCCGCTTGTGCGCTATAGCGCACGATGCTATGTTGTGCGCTATAACGCACAAGGAGCAAGCATACTATGTCAGCGGCGCAGCGTGAACCCTCATTTAGCGTTACCCTTATCATCGCCGGTTTGGTGGCGACACTGGTCGGTTACGCCAGCTCAGCGGCGATCGTGTTTCAGGCCGCCGCTGCCGCAGGCGCGACGGCGCAGCAGATCGGCGGCTGGCTCA
Source organism: Mixta gaviniae (assembly GCF_002953195.1). Classification (GTDB taxonomy): domain Bacteria; phylum Pseudomonadota; class Gammaproteobacteria; order Enterobacterales; family Enterobacteriaceae; genus Mixta; species Mixta gaviniae. The sequence continues at coordinate 2,268,126 of NZ_CP026377.1, forward strand.
CCGCGCTGGGTCTGGCGATGGGGATCAGCTCTTTCGGGCTGTCGATCTGGTATCGCCAGCCGATCCTTACCGCCTGGTCGACCCCCGGTGCCGCGATGCTGGCGACCAGCCTGCATGGCATCACGTTGCCGCAGACCATTGGCATCTTTCTGTTTACCAACGCGCTGATTGTGCTGTGCGGCGTCAGCGGTCTGTTCGCCCGGCTGATGAAGGTGGTGCCGCAGGCGATCACCGCCGCGATGCTGGCGGGGATCCTGCTGCGCTTCGGCCTCGGGGCGTTCGCCGGGTTGCAGGTCGATCTGGCCCTGTGCGGCGCGATGTGCGCGGCCTGGCTGCTGGCGCGGGTTTTGCTGCCGCGCTACGCGATTATCGTCACGCTGCTGACCGGCCTGCTGCTGGCGCTGGCGCGCGGCGATCTGCATATCGCGCAGCCGCTGATGACGCTGCGCTGGCCCGAGGCGGTGATGCCGGAGTTTTCTCTCTCTGCGCTGTTGGGGGTTGGCCTGCCCTATTTTCTGGTGACGATGGCATCGCAGAACGCGCCGGGCATCGCCACCTTGCAGGCGCACGGCTATCAGCCGCCCGTCTCTTCGCTTATCAGCTGGACGGGCCTGATCGCCCTGCTGCTGTCGCCGTTCGGCGGCTTTTCCGTTTGCATCGCCGCCATTACCGCGGCCATCTGCATGGGCGATGAGGTACATCCCGATAAGCAACGGCGCTGGGTCGCTTCGGCCATCGCCGGCGTTTTCTATTTGCTGGCCGGGCTATCGGGTGGCGCAGTCGCGCTGTTGCTTACCGCGCTGCCGCCGACGCTTATTCATACGCTGGCCGGGCTGGCGTTGCTTGGCACCCTTACCGGCAGTATTCAGCGCGCGCTGGAGCAGGAAAATAGCCGCGATGCGGCGATGATCACCTTTTTGATTACCGCTTCCGGCATTACGCCGGGCGGTATTGGCGCAGCCTTTTGGGGATTATTCGCCGGCGCGGTCGCATGGCGTCTGTTAAGCCTGCGGCCACGCAATTAGGCGGCGCGGTTATTTTATTTCGTCGACAACAGGAGGCGCGTTTATAAGACGTTCACAGCGAAACCGCTGTCACCTTTGTCACTCGTCAGACCTCATTCCAGCGCTGTAGAAACGGGCGGCCCTGGTGCGCAGTGGAATTAATTCCCCGGCTTCGTTAATAAGAACAAGACGTTATTTACGTCATTTTTTAACCAGCACAGGAAATAGTTGTACAAGACCCTCATCTCTTGTCCAGGTATGGCGATCGTAGAGAGGCATCGCGGCAGAATATTAATACGCGCTTTTACCTGAATCCGGCGCAAGAAAATATATTTCCTGACGGCGTTAAGGAATATTAATCAGCCTGTGAATAACATGAAAGAGGTAGGTGGCTTAAAATAGCGCATGCGGGAGAAATAAAACACTCCGGCTGAATAACCATTATCAGGCCGGAGTGAAAGGGCGTTAAAAAATGGAATTGCGGTTAATCTTTATTCTGCGGGCTTACGTCCTCCGCCGTGGCTGTTCTGGCCACCTTTGCGCCCCGCTTCTGACGCCTTCTGCGGATTGTTTTTGAAGTTGCCACCACTGCGTTGGCCGCCCTTCTTGCCCGCTTCAGATGCACGTTGCCGATCGTTAGCGAAATTACCAGCACCACCACGATATTGAGTCATAACAATTCCTCTTTTTTTAACATTCAAGTAGTCAACTTACTCCCGACAGGAGATAAGTAAGCGGAACAACGTTATTAAATGTAGAAGCTGAACACCGAAGTGCAACTATTTTTATCACCCTATTTCGTCGTGCGGAAACAGTATAAGAGCGGGTGCCGCAGTTGTTTTAATTACCGAATTAGCAGAGAAAAACATAATGCACAGGCCGTTTAAGACTATTCCTAAAACACTGAAAATTAAGATGCAAGCCGACATTTTTTCGTTAATCTCATGCAGGTTTAAATCTATGCTCAGTAACTTCGGGACAGGGTGGATCATGTCGATAAAATGGTTCCGCTCAGACAGGGTGTGTCGTCAGAGAAAATTCGTTCCCCTTATTATGGGTAATGCGGTTTTCCTCCTGCTGGACGATGGCGGCACATTGATACGCTCGCGGCTGTGGCTCAAACGAAACGCACGCTTTTTTAATGAAGCCGATGCGTCTTAATGCCTTACCGGACAGCCCACAGCGGCTGTCCCGCGCGTTGTCATATGAATATCAACCAAATACGCGCTCTTTTCTGACGTTTGATTTGCCTCATGCACGGATAAAATCACCCGAATCGCCGATACCACACGATTTTCTGCCTCTGGCAGCGTCAAATAAGGGCCCTCACAGGTGGCAAAAACATTCTTACGCAGCGGAAACCTGGATGCCGTACTCGCTTTAGGAGAAAACGGCCAGCCGGTTTACCTTTCTGCGCTTCAGCTACGCGAAACGCTACGCCTGCGCAAGCAGCAAAAACTCGCCGACTGCCTGGCAATCCCGCAGGCCAATGAGCGCGGCGACCGTATCGACTGGTACGCCCCCTTCTCCGGCCGGGTAAAATCCTGGAATGCCGCCAGTGAAAGCGAGCGCCAGCAGGCGTTGAGCCAGCTGGAAAACCATCAGCAGACGATGACCGCCATCAGCCAGCGTGCGCTCAGCGCCGATAAACCGGCGCTGAAGCTGTTCGGCGCGCTGCTCAGCAAAGCCTTTCAGTTTCCCGATCGTCAATATGTCTACCTGGTGGATGGCCGCCCGGTGCTGACCTTTTGGGGCTTTGTCGAGCTGGATAAGCGTTCGCGCAGCGATGCGCTGGCGTGCCTGCGCACCACGCTGCAGCCGGAGCCGCTTTCCGACGAGCCGCTGGTGGCCGCGCCGCTGCCGAAAGCCGCCCCGACACCTGTGCCGGCGACACCTGAGCCAGTTATCGCCCCGCCGCCTGTGACGCCGCCGCCCGCCTCCGCGCCGGTCAGCGCCTATCAGGCGATGACCGAACTCAGCGACAACGAGAATGACAATGAGACCGTGAGCGAAGCCGCGCCAGCCGTTGCGACGCCGGCCGCGCCCGCGAAGCGTTCGCGCCGTCTGCTGTGGACAGTGGTGCCGTTGACGCTGGCGATCGCCGCCGCGCTGGCGGTAAGCTTCTGGCCGCACCATGCCGAACAGCCGATCGCAGCCGCGCCGGAACAAGCGCCGGAAGCGGATAGCAGGCCGCACGCGATTATTCCGGCGGCAACCCAGGCGAAATCGCTGGCGCTGCGCGATACCCTGCCGCTCCGCGACGCCGTGGTGGCCGCGCCTGCGCCGGCCGCCGCGCCGGAAACGCCCGCGCCGACTGACGCCGCACCGGCGCCGGCTATGCCGGTGGCGAAAGATGCGCTGGTGATGCCGACGCACGCGGTGCGCAACGGCTCGACCCGTTTCCTCGACGGCAACTGGCGTGTTTCGCTGCAGCTCAGCAATATGCCGGGCTTTAAGGCGCCGAGCCTGCGTTATCAGTTCCGCGACGGCAAAGGCAGCGCCACGCTGATTCAGGGCGACGGTACACGCTGTAAAGCGGAAGCCACCGCCGGCCTGATGAGTTCAGGCAACCTGATTATTAACAGCCGTTATACCGCCCGCTGCGCGAACGGCACCCGTTACAAAATGCCGCAGCTGGTATGTAAACAGGGAGATGGCGCCGCCGTGTGTGAAGCGCAATTTGGCAATGATGTCACTTACCCGATGTCGATCAAGCGTGAGAGTAAATAAGAATGCTGGCGCCCATCACTGATTTTAAACAGAAAATTACCCTGATTGCCGAAAGCGGCATCCAGTTTCTTGATTTCGCCATCGCCCTGAGCGACAGCCAGCCGCGTAACTTCGTGCGCCAGACGGCCAACGGTCCGCTGCTGCGCGTCACGCAGGATGCCGCCAGCGGCCGCTTTCTGCTGCCGCAGGAGAACGGCGCCGCGCCGGAGGTGGTGAAGCCCGAATGCACCACCACGCTGGCGCAGTCGCTCGATCTGCTGGCCGGCGTATGGCTGCCGCTGCCGATCCTGCGCTGTGCCCCGCCGCGTCAGTTTATCGGCGGCCCGGAAAACTGGGCGCGCCTGCAGATCGCAGCGCTGGATCAGCCCGACGCGGAAGGCAACACGCACCGCGTGATGCTGGCGTTTGATACCCAAACCTGTGCCGAAGAGAGCGAACAGGCGCACCTGATGCTGACGCCCGCCGATGCCAACAACGGCGTCGGCTTCGCGCTCGCCTGGCATAACTATGAGCTGGGCGAGTTTCTCGATCTGACCTGGGTCGACGGCTGGCTGCGCGAGATCTTTACCCAGCGCGCCGCCGAGCGCGAAACGCGTCACGCCCACGAGATCAAAATGGCGCTGCGCGAGTTCGAATATCAGGCACACTATCTCAACCTGCTGGAACTGCTCGGCAGCCAGTTGGCGCTGACCGATATTCGCGTACTGACCGCTACCCTGCAGGAGCCGGTGGTCAACGTCGATTTGATCCTCGATGTCGGCAATTCCCACACTTGCGGCATTCTGGTGGAAGATCACCCTGACGAAGTCAACGGCCTGAAGCAGACCTACGAGCTGCAGCTGCGCGATCTTTCGCAGCCGCACCGCATCTATAACGAAATGTTCGACAGCCGTGTTGAATTTGCCGAAGCGAGCTTCGGCAAAAAGAACTTTTCCGTGGAGAGCGGCCGTGATGACGCTTTCGTCTGGCCTTCGCTGACGCGCGTCGGCCGCGAAGCGAGCCGGATGGCGCTGCAACGCGCCGGTACCGAAGGCGCGACCGGCATCTCCAGCCCGCGCCGCTACCTCTGGGACGAGGCGCGCTACGCCGCCGGCTGGCGCTTTAACCGCGCCGATCGTATCGAGCCGCAGGCGATCGCCGAACCTCTGATGACCCTGATTAACGATGAGGGCGAACCGCTGTGGCAGGTCGAGGAAGATGAGCGTCTGCCGGTTTTCTCCGCCCACTACAGCCGCAGCTCACTGATGACCTTTATGCTCAGCGAACTGCTGGCGCAGGCGATGATGCAGATGAACAGCGCCGCCCAGCGACAGAAAATGCCGCACAGCTACGCGCCGCGTCAGCTGCGCCACATCATCCTTACCCTGCCTTCGGCGATGCCGAAGCCGGAGCGCGAAATTTTTCGCCGCCGCATGCAGGACGCCATCGCGCTGGTCTGGAAAGCGATGGGCTGGCATCCGGCCGATGTTGGCTTTGAGACAGATCGCGACAAGGCGCTGAGCCTCCGTCCGGTGCCCGATGTACAGATGGAGTGGGATGAAGCAACCTGCGGCCAGATGGTTTACCTGTTCAACGAAACCCAGGTCAATTTCGCCGGACGCGCTGAGGCGTTCTTCGCCAGCATGGCGCGCCCCGATCGCCTGCGCGACGCCGACGAACCGGCGGGCAAAACGCTGCGCATCGCCTCGATCGATATCGGCGGCGGCACCACCGACCTGGCGATTACCCATTACGCGCTGGACGACGGCCAGGGCAATAACGTCAAGATCAATCCGCGCCTGCTGTTCCGCGAAGGCTTTAAGGTGGCGGGCGACGATATTCTGCTGGATGTGATCCAGCTTTATGTGCTGCCCGCGCTGAACGGCGCGCTGAAACAGGCAGGCCTGGCGAACCCCGACAGCCTGCTGGATAAGCTGTTCGGCTACGACGGGCGCATGGACGGCTTCTCCACCCTGCGCCAGCAGGCGACGCTCCAGCTGTTTATTCCGCTGGCACAGGCGGTGCTGGAGCGCTATGAGACCTACGATCCGCTTGACGTCAGCGCCGAGATCGAAGCGCTTTACGGCGAACTGCTGACGCAGCGCCCCGGCGCGGCGGTGCTGGACTATATCAACGGCGAGGTGCAGCGCGCGCTCGGCGGCCAGCAGAGCTTCGATATTCTGCAGGTGCCGATGGTAGTCAGCCTGAGCCAGCTGCACGGCGAATTCCTGTCGCACCGCATGGCGATTGTGCCGGCGCTGCGCTCGATGGCGGAAGTGGTGTCGCTTTACAGCTGCGACGTGCTGCTGCTGACCGGGCGGCCGTCGCGCTTCCCGGGCGTACAGGCGCTGTTCCGCCATCTGCAGCCGCTGCCGGGCAGCCGCATTCTGTCGCTGGAGGGCTATCACACCAGCGACTGGTATCCGTTTAATAAAATGGGCCGCATCGATAACCCGAAATCGACCGCCGCCGTCGGGGCGATGCTCTGCCTGCTGGCGCTCGATTTACGTCTGTCGAGCTTCTGGTTTAAGGCGGGCGATTTCCAGCCCTACTCAACGATCCGCTATCTCGGTATGCTCGACGACAGCCACGCGCTGACCAGCGATAACGTCTGCTACAGCGAAATCGACCTCGATGACCCGAACTGGACGCCGGATCGCAAAAGCAGCTTCCAGATCCGCGGCAACGTCTGCCTGGGCTTCCGGCAGCTGGATAATGACCGTTGGCTGGCGTCGCCGCTCTACAGCCTGACGATCAACGACGCGCAGCTGGCGCGCAAGGTTGCCGGCGACAGCGTACTGCGCGTGAAGCTGGCGGTGGAGCAAGGGGCGCAGTCCGGCGCGCCGGAGCGCTTTGTGCTGGCCGATGCCCGGCTCGACGACGGCACGCGCGTGCCGTTATCGCAGCTAAGTCTTAAACTGAATACATTGTCCGCCAGCGGCAATGCCAATGCCCAATACTGGATCGACAGCGGGAGCGTATTTAAGAAATGAAAGCCGTTACGCTGAAACAGCAGGCCTCGCCCTTCAGCCAGCAGGTTGAGGAAATGAACAGCGGCATCGATCGGGCGTTGGCCTGGATCGACAGCCAGCGCACGCAGTCGTCGCGTCTCGATATGGAAGCGGATGGCCTGAAACTTTCTTTGCGTCGCGGTAAATATCAGCTGCGCCAGATGCAGCGCGCGCAGCCCGGCGAAAGCGCCATCGGCTTTTATGGCCTGTCGCAGGCGGGCAAAGCATCGCTGCTGCAGGCGCTGGTCGGCGATGCGCAGGGCCGCCTGACCACCCAGCTGGCGGGCAAGGCGCTCGACTACCTGACCCATATCAATCCCGGCAATCAGGATTACGGCATGGCGACCCGTTTCAGCCACCTGTATGACGTGGAAGATGCCGCCAGGCCGCTGTCGCTGTCGCTGCTGAGCGAAGCGGAAATGACGCGCATGGTGCTGATGGCCTTTCTGCTGCAGCCGAAAGGCGACAGCGAGGCGAAAACCCTTGAGGCGCGGCTGGAGCATCTGCAGCGTCTGCGGCAGCCGCAGCCGGTTAACGGCCTCGCCAGCGAAGAGCTGGTGGCGCTGTGGGATTTTAGCCGCCGTCAGGATAGCGGCCGCGCGGCGCTGCTGAATCGCCACTTCTGGCCGCAGGCGTGCGAACTGGCGCCCTGGCTGAGCGTGGATGACCGCGCCCAGCTGTTTGCGCTGCTGTGGAATGATGATGAGACCCTGACCGCGCTCTGGCGTCAGCTGGCGCATACCCTGCACGCTCTGCATCATGCGCCGCGCGTGCAGGCACCGCTCTCACTGTTAGTGGATGAATCGCTGCTGCCCGCCGAACTGCTGTTCAGCAACGCGGCGGCCACGCTCAATGGCGCGCAGGAGCGCCTGGTGGAAGTGGTGCCCTGCGTCGCCGATCGCGGCGTGCGTCCGGTGCCGCTGTCGCTGGCGGAGCTGCAGCTGCTGACGCTGGAGGTGCTGATCCCGCTCTCGACGCCGCCGCGTCAGGCGCTGTTCGACCAGGTGGAGGCAATAGATATTCCCGGCTACGGCGCCGCGCTGGATGAAGAGACGCGCGACGAGCAAGCGCAGGCAGCGAAGCGCCATCCGCTGGCGGCACGTCTGATGCGCGCCCGACGCGCGCTGTTTCTGGAGTTTTACGGTGAGCGCCAGGGGCTGGATCGCCTGCTGGTCTGCACTGCCGCCAGCGAGCGTCAGGACGCCAGCCTGGTAGGCCGTATGCTGACCCAGTGGCTGAAGACCATGCAGCGCGGCGACGGCGACAGGCCGAGCGCGCAAAAACCGGTGCTGATCTGGGCGGTTACGCGCTTCGATGGCCGTTATCTGCAGAAGGCGAATATCGACGAAGCCGTGCAGCGGCAAACCGGCGTCGCCGGTAGCGACTGGGGTTCGATGCTGGCGCAGGATGCGGGTGGCATCGAACGTATGGCCGCCTGGCTGCAGGCGGAGGTAAAGCCGCTGGAGCGGCTGGCGCGCCTGAAAGAACGTTTACAGCGTCTGCGGCTGGAACTGGGCGATCGCCTGCTGGCCAACTGGGCGCAGCCGGTCAATGATCTGCAACAGAAGCAGCAGATCGCCGATAACCTGCTGAAGGCGCTGCAAACCCGTACCGGGCTGCATGGAGAACTGCTGGAGCGGCTGCAGCCTTCGCGCGAGCAGCTGCGCGCCATCTATCTGCTGCCGCAACAGCAGCAGCAGGCTGCCGCCGGCGCGCAAAGCGTGCAGAGCGCGCCGAATCTGCCCAGCAGCCATTTCGGCATCGGCTTTGAATTCGACCTGTTCAGTAGCCAGCCCGACCCGACGCTGGCCAGCGAGGCCGAAGAGGCTTCGCCCGACAGCGACAGCCTGTTCGCCCATAACGTGCAGCGCTACTGGATCCATCATCTGCGCAGCCTGCCGGAAAACGATGGCCTGCTGTCGCTGCTCGGCGTCAGCAAGGGCACGCTGCAGATGCTGGTTGAAGAGCTGATTACCGCCAGCTTCCGTCTTGATGTCGCCGGCAGCCTGCTGCGCACCCTGACCGAACATGAGGCGGCTAACGCCCCGCGCGAAGGCAAGGTAGATCGTCAGGTCTCGCGCGCGCTGACGGTGCTGGGCGATTTTGTCGCCTGGCTCGGCTTCCTGAAGCGTGACGCGCAGACGCGTCCCGACAGCCGCGTTAACCGCGGCCACAAGATTTTCGCGCAGCCGCAAACCCCGGCTGTCAGCTTCGGCGCAGCGCAGCGCCTGACGCGGCTTTCCGCCGCGCCGGCCAACACCACCGCATTTTATATTTATGACTGGCTGGTTGGGCTGAACACGCTGATTGTGGAAAATAACGGCTATGCGGGCGGCAGCGATATCGACGACGCGGCGCGCCTGCCGCTGCAGCAGGCGCTGACGCTGATCCAGTCGTAAGCAGAACGCGCCCGGCGTCGGCCGGGCGCGCAGGCGATGGTGCCGGTTGGCGGACGCGCCATACTCTGTCGCCGCTTTATCCGCTCTGTTACCCGCTGCATCCCTTTAACGGCCATCCGCTATCATGCGGCACCCGCGCGCGCCATCTCTCTTCGGCGCTTATCCGCTCTGTTATCCGCCGCCCTCCTTGACCTGACGCTCAGCAATAATGCAGCGCCAGCGCGCCCTGCAGCGTTTGCTGCGCCTCTTCCAGCAGGTCAAAAATCGCCGCCAGCTCGCCGCTTTGATCGGGCGACGGCGCATGACACAGCACAATACGCGCCGGCAGCGCGATGTCACCGGTCAGCGCATCCCAGAGCGCATCAAGGTTGGCGCCAAAATGGTCGCCGACGCCGCTCTGTGCGGCAAAACAGCGATAGAAGTCGGTACGACAGGCGATGATGGAAAAATCAAAGCGCATTTCCAGCACGGGTTACTCCAGACGTTGAAAAGTGCGGTAATGATCGGTGGTCAGGTAGATCAGGCCATCGCTGGAATAGAGCAGCCGATCGCTGCTGCGGCGGCCGCAACGGTAGTTAACGTCCGCCTCATACCAGCTGCGCCCGGCGCGCGCGGGCAGCCCGCCCTCACGATTGGCAAAGCGATCGCCGCCGATGGCGCGCCCCGGCAGCGCCTGGCAGAGATTGCCCTTTGCCGGCTCCCAGCCCTGACGACGCGCCTGCGCCTTGGTCAGATAGTAATCCGGCAGGCGCTGATGCTGGCGCAGGTAGCCGGCGACCTGACGATCGGCGGTCAGCGCGCTGATATCGCCTTTTGCCACTGCCGTGGGCGCGGCAGGCGGATGCGGGTTGAGATGAGGACGCAGGCCGATAAAAGCGGCGACCAGCACAAAAATCAGGCCGATCCAGAGTTTTTTAGACATAGTTTTCAGCAGCTAAATAACGAGGCGGCCACTATAACAGCCCGATGGTCACACCGAAACGTCCGGCGCGTCGCTGCAGTCCCGCTTAACGATCGGCTGCGGATGCCAGCCCGGCGGCAGCGGATCGGGCCGCTGAATATGCAGCTCACTCAGACGCAGCCCCGTTACGCCACTGGCGTAGAAGCCCGGCATCCCCTCCGGCCACGGCTCTACGCCCCACGGCCGTTGGGTGGCGGGATTGATGGCATAGGCGTTGTCCATCCCCATGCCGCCAGGATTAGCCGGATTGCAGGGCGGCCGTATGTCATACCCGCTCTGGTCCGGATGCGCGCTGTCGAGCTGATCGATCAGCAGATGGCTGAAGCTGATATGGCGCAGCGCGCCGGGGATTTCGCAGTGCAGATTGATGGCGCCATGCATCGTCCCGGTCAGATGGCTGAAAGTGACCCAGGCGATATCGCCGGGCACCACGTCGGCATGGCGCGGCCGGACGGAGATAAATACCGGATCTGCCTTTCCCCAGTGAACCGGCGGCCCGTAGCGGCAAGTAAAGGTGATATGGCTAAAGGCGATGCGTCGGAAGCGGCCGCCATCGCGGCTCAGCAGGCCGATGCCGCGGTTGGAATCGAGGATGGTGCAGCCGGTCACCACCACATCTTCAATATCGTCATGGGTTTCGGTGCCGATTTTCAACGCGCAGCTGTTGGAACGCAGGATCACGCCGGTGATGGTGATATGCCTTGCGGGACCGCGCAGCGGCGCAGGCTTGCGCGTGGTTTTAATGCAGATGCCGTCGTCTGCGGCGCTGAAATAGCTGTCGCTGATATGCACGTAGCGGCAACTGTCGATATCCAGCGCGTCGGTATTGGCCATGGTGAGGTCGTTATCGATGCACAAACGGCTGATGCGCACTTGCTCGCAGCCCACCAGATGCACCGTCCACATCGGTGCCTGCTCGATGGTGAAATCCTGTAGCGTAACCTGACGGCACGCCTCCAGCACCAGCATGCGCGGCCGATTGGGCAGCGGCAGCCGGTAGCCCTGACTGTCCGCCCCGACGGCGAACCAGGCGGCGGCATTGCCGTCGATACGCCCTTTTCCTTCGATAACAATATTGCTTTTGCCGCTGGCGTAGAGCAGCGCGCGCGTCGAGCATTCCGCCTGGCTTTGCGCCGGATGGGTGTAATCTTCCGGCCGGGAGCTGGCCAGCAGCGTGGCGCCTGCCGCAAGGTGCAGCGTCAGATTGGCCGGCAGCGCCAGCGATCCGATCAGGTAGGGCCCGGGAGGAATATAGAGCGTGCCGCCGCCGCGCGAGGCGATATCGTCGAGCGCACGTTGAAAACAGAGGGTATCAGGGGTTTGACCATCCGCAATGGGATGATAGTCGTCAAGGGAGATCAGCATCAGGCAGGCTCCGAAGGCAAACGGTGCCGTTATCCCATCACGGATATTATTGAAACGCTATTTCAATAAGCTGATAAGGCAGAGAAGTGTGAAATGTTTCACAACGCGGGCCGGGAAGACCGGCCCTGGCGCTCGCTCAGCTCTGCAGTGATTTACCGTGCTGCTGAACAACGCTGCGACGCCATGCGCCCGGCGCTTTGCCGAACTGGCGTTTAAAGCTGCGGTTGAACGACTGTTGCGAATCAAAGCCGAGCGAGATAGCGACGTTCAGGATCGGTTCGTTGCTGGTCGTCAGGCGGTCGGCCGATTTTTTCAGCTTCTGTGAACGAATATATTCGCCCAGCGGATAGCCGGTATGCTCTTTAAACATCCGCTGCAGGTGCCATTTGGAATAGCCGGCACGTTCGGATACCGTATCGAGATCCAGCCTGCCTTCGATATTGTTGTCAATCCAGTCGATTAAATCGTGAATAAAGGCGTCACTTCTCATCATCTCTCTCCCGTCGCCAGGGCTAATAGTATCAGTATCAGTTGCAGTTACACTTTAACGGTGACTGAATTTGCCTGAAATTGCAAATTATATTGATACATTAAATGTGGCTCCCTGCACTGCCGCCGCGACGCCGTGCGGCTTGCCGCAAGGTAAACGATTGTAAATAAAGAAATATCGCTTTGCGCCTCAGGAACCGAGAGTTTCTGCCGATACCAGTGATAGGTATGAGCTGGCGGAGTGCAGGTATGTGGTTTGTCTTGTCTGAAGTGGAAAAAATTACCCGTAAATCGCGCGCGCAGCTGGAAAACGCCATGCGTTCCGGCCGGCTGGCGTGGCGTATGTCGGAACGGGGCCAGGTGGAAATCGAGCTGAGCAGCGTGCTAAGCGCCTTTGTCGGCGAACAGGCCGGCGCGGTAAGCGCCGACGAAGCGAGCCGGCGCCTGGAGCAGCAGTGGGAATGGCTGTGGCATCCGCGCGTTGCGCGCTAGCCGCCCTGCCGCCGCGCCCCGCTCTTAGCTGTGGTGCAGGTTGGTGTCGAGAAACGCCAGGATAACCGGGACGATCGCTGACGCGTGCGTTTTCAGCGCGAAGTGCCCGGTATCATAGAAACGGATATCTGCGTCGGGCAAGTCACGTTGCCAGGCGCGCGCGCCGGCCGAAAATAGGGATCGTTTTTGCCCCAGACGGCCAGCAGCGGCGGCTGATAAGCGCGGAAATAAGCCTGAAAATGGGGATAGTTTTCAACGTTGGAGGCGTAGTCCAGCAGCAGATCCAGCTGAATATCTTCATTGCCCGGGCGCGATACCTGGAAGCCTTCAAGCGTATAGCCATTGGGCGACACCAGGCTGGGAGCGGGAACGCCCTGCAGATATTGCCATTTAACCGAGGCCGGCGTAGGGAAATCGCGCAGCGCGGCGCGATTTTCCGGCGTCGGTTCTGCCCTGTACTCTCGGCCTTTCGCTCGCGTCAGCATGAAACAGACTAACGGATGGCGTTACTGCGAGCGCGGCGGATTGAGCCGCGCCCGGCGCTGTTTATTCTGATTGCGCCCATTGATTCACAGCTCACCCGGCTCTTTTAGCGCCGGGTGCCCATAGCCATCCGCTTCCCACCTTGCCACCTTCAGCCCTCTCAGGCTGCAGCCGCCGCATTCTTCGCTTGCTCTGCTCACGGCCCTGGCTTTTCCCTGCTTAGCGTTGGCACATTGCTGAGGTGGTTATTATTTATTGCTCTATATGTATGTTGTAACTAATTTAAAGTGATTAACCTGCCTGCCTCAGGCTGCCGTGCCCGATCTCCTGATAAACAGGCCCCCGGCGGCAACAAAAAAGCCGCATTTAGCGGCTCTTTTTACAGCTGATTTCCGGCTCCGGCTCGGGCACCGCCTCGCAGCCGCTGGTATCTCGCGTTTTTAGCTCCTCCAGCGCATCTGCAACGGTGCGCCTGGCCAGCACTTTCAGCGAGGCCTCTTCCGCCTCTTCGGCTATCGCCTTAAAGTACCAGCAGGCGTTGGCGCTCACCACGCAGCGCGCCGGCACTTCCGGGCGCGACGCCCAGATTTTCTTATCTTCAATTACCGAAACATAAATATCGCGCAGGGTAATCTGATCGGCGGGACGGCCAAGATGGATAGAGCCGGTACGGCCTAAGGTAGAGACAATGATGCCGTCGCGCGTGAGCGGCACCATCAGCTTACGAATAAAGCTGGGGTTCGCTTCCAGCCCGTACGCCAGTATGGCGCTGGTGGAACGTTTACCCGACTGCTCCGCCATCGCTACGCTTAAGACCATCTGCAGAGCTGTCGGGAAGCGGTAATCTAACATTTCATCATCCTGAGTTGCGGCGAATATTGTTCTTTTTGGCACCGCGGCTGTGAAGAATCAATGCGAAATAATATAACAAACACGGTTGCTTTATTGAAGAAGGGCTCCGGCGCAAGGCACATAATCACAATTCAGCGCCTCCGGCATTGATGAAAACTGTCGCCGCCCGACAGTTTCATCTGGCGCCGCAGGCCGCTCCCCTGCCCTGACGCCGTTCTTTCATGCGGGCGCCCGATCGCGCGGCAGCTGCGCCCTGAGCAGCAGCGTCAGCAGCACATTCAATAGCGCCAGCGCGCACAGCGTCAACAGCGTTGCCTGCGCGCCAAACGAGTGGAAAAGCCAGCCGCCGACCAGCGGCGTCAGCGCCTGACCAATCAGCGCCGGACGCGCCATCCGGCCGGTAACCCGAGCGTAATCCTGCGCGCTGACCAACACCAGCGGCAGCGTGCCGCGCACGATGGCGCGCAGGCCGTTGCCCGCGCCGTAAATCAGCATGCTGGCGATCGCCAGATGCGGAAACAGCGTCAGCATCAGCAGCCCCAGCGCGACCAGCCCCACGGAGAAAAGCGCGGTCCAGATCGGATGTCCACGCTTAAAGGCGATATCCACCACGCGCGACGCCACCTGACACGGTCCCAGCACCGCACTGACCGCCAGCGCGCCGGCCAGCGAATAGCCCTGCGCCTGCAGCAGCGCGATCAGCTGCACTGAGATGGCGGTCATGATCACCGATGCCAGGGTGAAAATGGCGCACAGCAGCCAGAACAAGCGCCCCGGCAGCGCCTGTCCGCCCGGCTGTTGCGCTCGGCCCGTCGGCGCCTTCTGGCCGCCGCCCGGCGGCAGCGCGAACCGATAAGCGGGAAGCACGCTGCAGAGCAGCAGCGCGGCATAGGCGAAGCAGGCGTGACGCCAGCCCAGCCAGGCAATCAAAAAGGCGCAAAACGGCCAGACCAGCGTAGTGCAGAAGCCGGAAATCAGCGTGATGCTGGTGATGGCGCGCCGCGCCGCACCGCCGTAAAGCGTGCCGAGCGTGGCGAACAGCGCATCATACAGCCCCATCGCCATCCCGACGCCGATAACCGCCCATGCCAGCAGAAACAGCCACAGCGCATGGCTTAGCCCAATCAGCGTTAGCCCGGCGGCGATCACCGCGCCGCTGGCGGCCAGCATGGCGCGCCCGCCGGTACGGGCGATAATGCGTCCGCTTAACGGCGCCAGCAGTCCGGAAATCAGGATCGCCAGCGACAGCGCGCCGTAGATCCACTGCTGCGACCAGCCGGTTTCCTGGCTAACCGGCGCAGCCAGTACCGCCATAATATAAAAAGATCCGCCCCAGGCGACGATTTGCACTGCCCCAGCGAGACGATCCCGGCAAGGCCGGGCAAAGCGATTTTCTGTTGCAATCCGCTGTTCCTGCTTAGTCTGAAGAGGTGATCAGCTGCAGCGCACGGGCGCTGGCCTCATCGTCCGGCATATAGACCATCAGCCGATCGCCGTTGCGCGGCGCAGACCACCAGTTGTTCTGGCGCAGCGCCAGCCGGCCCGCCTGCGGGTGACAGAAATATTTGACCCGGTTTTCAATGCTGCGCAGTTCGTAACGCTGCCAGGTATCGCGGAACTCGGCGGAGCTGGCCAGCAGCCGTTCAAGAAAACCTTCCCAGACAGGATCGCCCAGATGCTCGCCCATCTGCGCACGAAACATCCCGACCATTTGCGGCATCACTTCGTGCCAGTCCGCCACGGCGCTGCGCCAGCCGGCGTGGTTAAACGCCAGCCACATGCAGTTGCGCTCCTCTTCCGGCAGCGTCTCTACATCAACATTCATCAGGCGCGCCCAGGCCTGGTTGTGGCCCATAATGTCGAAACGCTGGTTTTGCACCACCGCCGGCAGCGGATTAAGGCTGTCCAGCATGATGCGCGTATGCGCCGAAAGGCGTTCGCACGCTTTCCCCGCGCTGCCGGCCGACCAAACCTGGCCTGCAAGACGGAACAGATGCTGGGTTTCCGCCTCGTTACACTGTAACGCCGCCGCGATCGCCGACAGGGTTTTCGCTGAGGCTTTAATCTCCCGCCCCTGCTCCAGCCAGGTATACCAGGTGACGCCGACATCGGCCAGCTGCGCCACCTCTTCACGTCTCAGCCCCGGCGTCCGACGATGGCGCAGGCGCGGCAGCCCCAGCCGTACCGGATCGAGGCTTTCACGACGGCTGCGCAAAAACTCGCCCAGCAGACGATGGTTTGATTTTTCCTGGATGTCACTACGGGTGGCGTTGGTCATCTCATCCTCTTTGCTGCGCAGACAGGTAGCGCTGGTACCATGATAAGCAAGAACTGGTACCCGTTTAATGAATCGATGATGCTATGCCTCACCTGTGACAAACACAAGAGACGCATGATGAACAGAACCACGTTGGGACGGGCCGGGCTGATTGTGCTGCTGGCGGGGCAGCTGCTGCCGATGATCGATTTCTCCATTGTTAATGTTGCCCTTGACGCTATGTCTGCCAGCCTGCGGGCGTCGGCTATAGAGCTGGCGCTGATCGTAGCGATTTACGGCATCGCGTTTGCCGTCTGCCTGGCGATGGGCAGCCGGCTGGGAGACAACTTTGGTCGCCGCAAGATTTTTATCTGCGGCGTATGGCTGTTTGCCATCGCTTCGCTGCTGTGCGGCGTGGCGACCGATGTGCGCACGCTGCTGCTGGCGCGCGCGCTGCAGGGCGTGGGCGCGGCGCTGGTGGTGCCGCAAATCCTCGCCACGCTGCACGTAACGCTGCAGGGCCGCGCACACGCCCGCGCTATCGGGTTGTATGGCGGCATCGGCGGGCTGGCGTTTATTATCGGTCAGGTGATGGGCGGCTTTCTTATCGGCGCGAACGTGGCAGGCTACGGCTGGCGCAGCGTGTTTCTTATCAACCTGCCGGTCTGCCTGGCGATCCTGCTGACGGCGCGTCGCTTTATTCCGGAAACCCGCAATCCGCAGCCGCTGCCGCTGGATATCGCCGGCACCCTGCTGCTGGCGGGCGCGACGGGCAGCTTAATGGTGGCGCTGGCATTGGGGCCGGTGCTGCACTGGACCTGGCCATGCCTGTTGCTGCTGGCGCTGTTTCCGCTGCTGCTGCTGCAGCTGTGGCGCACCGAGCTGGCGCTGGAAAAACACGGCGGCGCGCCGCTCCTGCCGCCGCTGCTGCTGCGCCTGCCCAGCATGCGCTTCGGCATCAGCCTGGCGGTGCTGTTCTTCAGCTGCTGGAGCGGCTTTATGTTCGCCGTGGCGCTGACGCTGCAGTCGGGCGCGGGCATGAGCGCCTTTTCCTCCGGCAACGCCTTTATCGCCCTCGGCGTCGCCTATTTCCTGGTGTCAATCTGCTCGACGCGCATTGTCGAGCGTCTGGGCAAACGCGCAACCCTGCTGCTGGGCTGCGCCATTCAGATGAGCGGCCTGCTGCTGCTAATGGCGACCTTCTATTACGGCTGGGCATCGATCGGCGTGCTGACCCTGATGCCCGCCACGCTGGTGATCGGTGGCGGACAGGCGCTGATCGTCAGTACTTTTTACCGTATCGGCATGGCCGATGTGCCGCGCGACTATGCCGGCGCCGGCAGCGCCACGCTGTCGACGGTGCAACAGGCTGCTTTCGGCATGGGCCCGATGGCGCTGGGATCGGTGTTTACCCAGATGCTGCTGCAGGGCGACTATCGCCACGCGGTGCTGGCGACGCTGGCGGTGGAGTGGCTGCTGATGCTGGCGCTGGCGGCGCGCACCCTGTGGTCGCGCCGTACCTTCGCTGTAGCCGCCTGCCGGCAAACGGCTGCGCCGCAGGAATAACAGCCGGGGCCGGATTTGCCGGCCCTTTTATTTATCCCTGAAGAGGTAAATCCGCTGATATTACCGCTTCCTCATAAATTCTGAATATTCCCGCAATAATTATTCGAATAATTTGAAACATATTTATGACGCCTCTCCTTTTACGTGACGCCGGAAGAAATTAATAATCATTCTGGCTTAGCGTCTCTCTCCTTTTGCACCCAAATTTATTTAAGCTGTTGTTTTATAAAACAAATAATCCAATTCCCCACCCTGATTCAGGTTTGGTCATTATTATTTTTTACAATAAATACTGCTTAATTGGCTTTTCGTTTAAATTCGCTATATAAAATTCATTATGTTGCAATTTATTTCATAGCTAAGGAGTAGATGATGGCTAAATATTACTACGTGAATAAAAAAACAGGGCGTTCCGCTATTCATCGGGTACATACCGCCGACTGCCCTCTCCTTGCGCCATTAGAAGAGCGTTTCTTTCTCGGCACCTTTTATTCGCAGCTGGATGCGGTCAAGCAGGCGCGCAAATATTACCTGCGGGCGGAGATCTGCGAGAGCTGTGGTCAGCGCCCGCTGAAAAAGCCCTCAATGAAAAAATCGGCGCTGCCTGCCGCCCCGCTGCTTTCCTGTTGACGCGTTAACGCGCTGACGCCGCGTCGTTAATGTTACGCGCGGCGCCGGAGCGCGCGGCCGGCTCGGGTTCTTGCTAAACCATCCCGGCTCTATGGCGGGCGATCTAAACAGCCCCGTTATATGACCGGCGGCGGACGATTTCAGTCCCCCCAGCTATGTAACCGGCGGCGGACGATTTAAATCTCCCCGGCTATGTAACTGGCGGCGGACAATTTAAATCTCCCCGGCTATGTAACTGGCGGCGGACGATAATTTTTTTTAACCGACTGTTTCGCTCACGCTATAAATCGACCACAATAGATAACAAATGTGATGCACATCACTCTTTGGTGATAAAAGCATCAATCCTGTTTACTGTTTTTAGCGTCTGGCATCGATTTAATCCCATGCAAACACCTGTATCCCGTAAAACGGCCTGGCTACGCGTTGTCCTGCTGGCTGTGGCAGCTTTTATTTTTAACACCACCGAGTTTGTGCCGGTGGGCCTGCTTTCCGATATTGCCGCCTCGTTTTCGATGAAAACGCCAGAAGTTGGCGTCATGTTGACGATTTATGCCTGGGTGGTAGCGCTGATGTCGCTGCCGCTAATGCTGGCGACGCGCAATATGGAGCGTCGCCTGCTGCTGACCGGTATTTTCCTGATTTTTTTCCTGAGCCATATTCTGTCGCTGATGGCGTGGAGCTTTTGGGTCCTGGTCGCCTCGCGCGTCGGCATCGCCTTATCGCACGCCGTGTTCTGGTCGATCACCGCCTCGCTGGCGATCCGTGTCGCGCCCGCCGGCAAAAAAACGCAGGCGCTGAGTATGCTGGCGACCGGCACCGCGCTGGCGATGGTGTTAGGCGTTCCGATTGGCCGCATCATTGGGCAGTATCTGGGCTGGCGTATCACCTTCGGCATGATTGGTG
This sequence comes from Mixta gaviniae, assembly GCF_002953195.1. Classification (GTDB taxonomy): domain Bacteria; phylum Pseudomonadota; class Gammaproteobacteria; order Enterobacterales; family Enterobacteriaceae; genus Mixta; species Mixta gaviniae. The sequence goes on from NZ_CP026377.1 coordinate 2,287,250, forward strand.
CCTCGGCGCTGGTACTGATGCTGATGCTGATCAAGCTGCTGCCGAAGCTGCCCAGCGAGCATACCGGTTCGCTCAGCAGCGTGCCGATGCTGTTTAAGCGCCCGGCGCTGGTCAGCATGTATCTGCTGGTGACGCTGGTGGTAACAGCGCACTATACCGCCTACAGCTATATCGAGCCGTTTATGCAGATCATCGCCTCACAGGGCGAGAACTTCACCACTTTCCTGCTGCTGATCTTTGGCTCGGCGGGTATTGTGGGCAGCATTATCTTCAGCGTGCTGGGTAATAAGTTCCCTTCCGCACTGCTGCTGAGCGCTATCGGGTTGATTACGATCTGCATGGGGCTGCTGCTGTTCGCGGCGGTGCATCCGTTTGCGGTATCGGTGCTGTGCATTGTCTGGGGCATGGGCATGATGACCATCGGCCTGGCGATGCAGGTGCGCGTGCTGTCGCTGGCGCCGGACGCCACCGACGTGGCGATGTCGCTGTTTTCTGGTATCTATAATATCGGCATCGGCGCTGGCGCACTGCTCGGCAACCAGGTCAGCCTGCACTTTAAGATGGCGGACGTAGGCAACGTCGGGGCTATTATCGGCCTGCTGGCGCTGTTCTGGTGCATCTTTATCTTCCGTCGTTATCCGCAGCTGCGCAGCAATGGCTGATTAAGATTGCCTGTGAACAGAGGGCGGATATCACTATCCGCCCTTTTTTATAGCTGCGTTTTACGGCTGATGGCATGCCGCCGCTGGCACCCGCTCACCCGCGCGGGCGCTTATGCGCGGTGCGACGCGCCCGGTTCATGGCGCCCGCACGCGTCAGCGGCTATTCCAGATAAAAAACCTGTTTTAGCGGCTGGCTTACCGGGCTGTTATCTGGATTCGCCGGCATCAGTTCGCGCATGGAGGCCCACCAGCGCTGGCATACCTCGGTTTGCGCCACCGCTTCCCAGCGCGACTCCGATTCTATCTCCACGCAGGCGAACAGCAGGCTGCGCTGCTCATCAAGGAAGATGCTGTAGCGATGCGCGCCGTGCGCCTTCAGCGTTTGCTCCAGCTCCGGCCAGATGGGCGAATGCCGCTGCTGATAGGCTTCATGGCAGTGCGGATAGACCTGCATCACAAAAGCTTTACGCAACATGGGCCGGCCCCGTATCCAGCGCCGCCTGCCACGGCTCAACGTTAAAACGTTGCCCCAACGCAATCAGCTGTTCGGTGGTGATACTCTGACGCAGGCCGCCCATGGAGATCACTTTCACCAGCACCTCGGATGATTTTTCAGCGGTATCGATCAGGCCGAACGTCTCATCCAGCGTCGGCCCGGCGCCAAAGATGCCGTGGAAAGGCCACATCACCAGGCTGTGCGCCTGCATCTGCTGCGCGGTGGCGTCGCCGATCTCATCGGTGCCAGGCACCATCCAGGGCACGATGCCGACGCCGTCAGGGAACACCACCAGGCATTCGGTGCTGCCCTCCCACAGCAAGCGGGTAAAGCGCGCCGAATCCAGTTCCACCACGTAGCTCAGCGCCATAAAATTCGTCGCGTGGCAGTGCATGATCACCCGATCCGCGCCGTGGGTACGCAGCTTGCGCACGCTGTGCGACTGGAAATGCGAGGCCAGCTCCGAAGTCGGCACGCCGCCGTTCGCCAGCCCCCAGTGAATTTTATAGGAGAGGCCTTTCTCATCCACCTGCAACAGTGCCAGGCTGTCCGCCGGATCGAGCTGCACATTGCGGAAAAACTTGCCGGAGCCGGTAACGATAAACCAGTCGTTCGCCAGGCCGGGCGCCGGGCGGCTCAGTTCGATGCAACGCGGATCGGCGACAAAATCCTGTTTAAAGGGCGCCACCTCTTCCGGCAGCAGACGCATGCTGACGTTGCCGCCGTTGCGTTCGTCCCATCCCTTCAGCCACATATCGCTGGTGGCCTTCACCATTCCCTGAACGAACCAGGAAGAAAGAATCGATTGCATAGCGTCATCCTTACCGTTGACTGAGGGTCTGTTCTTCATAATCGCGCACGCTGCGCAGCCAGCTGGCGTCCGCCGGGACATCGTGACGCAGGCACCACATCTCCCATACCGCCTGCCAGGGCAGCGATTTTTGTTCTTCCAGCAGCGCCAGCCGCGCGGTGTAATCCCCCGCCGCCTCCAGCGCCCGCAGTTTAGCGGTCGGCTCCAGCAACGCCCGCAGCAGCGCCTTTTTGGCGTTGCGGGTGCCGATCACCCAGGCGGCGATGCGGTTGATCGAGGCGTCGAAGAAATCGAGGCCGATATGCACCTTGTCGAACAGCTTCTGCCGCACGATCTCCTGGGCGATCGCCAGGGTTTCATCATCCAGCAGCACCACATGATCGCTGTCCCAGCGCACCGGACGGCTAACGTGCAGCAACAGGCGCGGCACGTAGAGCATCACGGTGGAGATTTTGTCGGAGATCACTTCGGTAGGATGGAAATGGCCGGCGTCCAGCGTCAGCGCGGTTTGCCGACTGGCGGCGTAGCCGAGGCAGAACTCGTTCGAGCCGACGGTGTAGCTCTCGGCGCCAATGCCGAACAGCTTGCTCTCCACCGCGTCGATATGGTGGGCCGGGTTCAGCTTCTCGGCCAGCACCTCATCCAGCGACTGCATCAAACGCTGACGCGGCGCGAAGCGATCGATGGTGAGATCCTTCATGCCGTCCGGCACCCAGATATTCATCACCGACGGGCTACCCAGCTGCTCGCCGAACCAGGCGGAGACGTGACGGCTGGCCTTGCAGTGATCGATCCAGAACTGACGCACGCCCGCGTCGGCGTGGGAGAGCGTAAAACCGTCCGCGCTCAGCGCATGGGAAAAGCAGGTCGGGTTGAAATCAAGCCCGAGCTGACGCTCTTTCGCCCAGCTGACCCAGTTGGCGAAGTGCTGTGGTTCGATCGCATCGCGCGCTACCGGACGATCGCTTTCAAGATAGATAGCGTGCAGGTTGAAGCGTTTCGGGCCGGGGATCAGCCCCAGCGCCAGATCCACATCGGCGCGCAGCTCGTCGGCATTGCGCGCGCGGCCCGGATAGTTGCCGGTGGCCTGAATGCCGCCGGTCAGCGCCCCCTGCGGGTTTTCAAAGCCGCGCACGTCGTCACCTTGCCAGCAGTGCATGGAAACCGGGATCTTATCCAGCCGGGACATGGCGGCCTCGACATCGACGCCGGTATCGGCGAATCGCTGTTTCGCCAGTTCAAAAGCCTGTTCTGTAAGCCTGGTCATAAGCACAATTCCTTACGCGGTTGTTTCAGCGCCTGAAAACGCGACCAGCCGTCGGTTAGCGCGCTGTCTGTGAGAGGGTGAATAAGCTGGGAGGGAAAATTTTGCGCCACGCAGCGGCGGAACGCCTCAACGTCCGCCAGCGCGCCGCAGGCGATCAGCTGGCTGCCGATATTGCCAAGCGTGGAAGCCTCGACCGGCCCGACGCTAACCGGCAGCCGGCAGGCGTTGGCGCAGAGCTGGTTGAGCAGCGGGTTCTGGCTGCCGCCACCGACGATATGCAGGCGGCTCAGGGGCGCCCCGCGCAGCGTCGACAATTCTTCCGCCACCTGGCGATAGAGCAGCGCCAGGCTGTCGAAAATCGTCCGCGCCAGCGCCACCGGGCTGTGCGGCACCGGCATCGCCTGCCCGGCGCAGGCATCCTGAATTTCACGCACCATGCTGGCCGGGTTGATAAAGCGGGCGTCGTTGGCGTCGATCAGCGCCTGGCAGGCGGGATAGCGTTCCGCTTCGGCAATCAACGCGCAGAGATCGTCAATCTGCAGTTCGTCGCAGACGCGCTGCAGCAGCCAAAGCCCCATAATGTTTTTCAGCACCCGATAGCGCCCTTCCGCGCCGCCTTCATTGGTGACATTAGCGCTGAGCGCGGCGGCGCTGTTGAATGGCGTCGCGCTTTCAAAGCCGAGCAGCGACCAGGTGCCGGAGCAGAGATAGGCCTCATCGGACGAGGCGAGCGGCGTCGCCAGCACCGCGCTGGCGGTATCGTGCGTGGCGACCGCCACCAGCGGAATGCGCTGCCCGCAGCGGCTCTGCCAGACACCGACGTGCGTGCCTGGCTGACGCGGCGCGCCAAACCACGCCGGGCGGGCACCCGCCCAGCTGAGCAGCTGGCTGTCCCACTCGCCGGTCTCCAGGTTAAGCAGCTGCGTGGTGCTGGCGTTGGTATATTCCCAGTTAAGCTGCCCGGTGAGCCGGTAGTGCAGATAGTCCGGGATCATCAGCACGTGAGCGACCTCGTCCACCTTATCGGGGTGCGCCTGGCTAAAGGCGCGCAGCTGGTAAAGGGTATTAAACGGCAGGAACTGAATGCCGGTATGCTGCCAGATCAGATCGCGTCCCAGCTCGCGCTGCGCCTGCGCCATCACGCCGTGGGTGCGCTGGTCGCGGTAGGAGACCGGCAGGCCGACGCGCTCGCCCGCCCGATCCAGCATTACCACATCTACGCCCCAGGTATCGATGCCGATGCTTTCCGGCACGATGCCGCTGGCCAGCAGCTGCTCCAGCCCGTCGCGGATTGCCTGCTCCAGCGCGTCGAGATCCCAGCAGTCATACCCTTGCGTCTGGTGGCGGCGGTTGGCGAAACGGCCAATCTGCTCCAGCGTCAGCGATTGCGTTTCCGGCTGGTAGCGCGCCAGCATGATGCGGCCGCTTGAGGCGCCGAGATCGATGGCAACAAAATTGCGGTGGGTCATAAGATTCGCTTCCTGATGAAACATGCTCACCAGTGTAAAACGTTGCGAATTCGCTACCTTACTGACACTGCCACTCTTGTCGCCGCGCTGGCAGGGGCGTAAAGAAAGACGTGAAGCAATTCACAGTTCTGTTTTTCATCCGCTCAACATAACGGTGTGACAGTCGCCTCAATTCTGAATATTTCCAGCGGTTTCTTGAAAAATTAACCGCTTAAGCCTGTTTTGCGGTGCAAAATTCAAGGTAAGTTAAGCCCGCGCTGGCTAGTATCGGTCGCACGCAGGCAAACGAGGACGCATCATGACCGTGTTACACAGCGCTGATTTCTTCCCCAACGGCGACCTGCCGGTGGCGATCGAGCCAAGGGCCCCACAGGGCGTTTTTCCGGAACATCACCATGATTTTCATGAAATCGTCCTGGTGGAACAGGGGGCGGGGATCCATATCTTCAACGGCCAGCCGCAATCGCTGTGCGGCGGCTGCGTCTGCTTTGTGCGCGATCACGACAGGCACCTTTATGAGCAGACCGAAAACCTCTATTTGACCAACGTGCTGTGGCGCGGCCCGCAGGCGTTTCGCTTTCTCGCCGGGCTGCAGGATCTGCTGCCGCAGGAGCGCGACGGCCGCTACCCTTCCCACTGGCGCATCAGCAATCGGGTGATGGCGCAGGCGAAAGCGCTGGTGACGCAGCTGCAGGATCCAGACGGCGGCGACGCCACCGAGCAGCGCGTGCGTCAGGAGCTGACGTTTATGCAGCTGCTGGTGCTGCTGCGCCAGGGCGGCCGTGAACAGGAGAGTGACGCCCAGGAGGCGCGGCTGCTGCGGCTGCTTGACTGGCTGAATGAACATTACAGCGAAGAGGTCGACTGGGATGCGCTGGCCGATCGCTTTTCGCTCTCGCTGCGTACGCTGCATCGGCAGCTGAAGCAGCAAACCGGCAGCACGCCGCAGCGCTATCTCAACCGGCTGCGGCTGTTACAGGCGCGGCACCTGCTGCGCCACAGCGATATGCGCATCACGGATATCGCATTTCAATGCGGGTTCGGCGACAGCAACCATTTTTCAACGCTGTTTCGCCGCGAATTTGGCTGCGCACCGCGCGCCGAGCGACAACAGATGTGGTAAAGGGAGAACAGGATGGGGCTGATACTGGCGAAGGCGGATTATTTTCCCTCGGAGGCGATGCCGGTCGCGGTGGCCGATCGCACGCCGCAGCCCTCTTTTCCGCCGCATCGTCATGAGTTCAGTGAAATCGTCATAGTCTGGCGCGGCAACGGCCTGCACGTGCTTAACGATCGCCCCTGGCTGGTAACCTGCGGCGACCTGTTCTATATCCAGCACAGCGACTGCCACAGCTATGAATCGGTGAACGATCTGGTGCTGGATAATATTCTCTACTGCCCCGAACGCTTTCGTCTTGGGCTCGACTGGTCGCTGCTGCTGCCGCTGGACGCCGCCGACTATCGCGCTCACTGGCGCCTGACCACGCGCGGCATGGCGCTGGCGCGCGGCGTAATCGTGCAGCTGGAGCAGGAGAGCCGTAAAACTGACCTGCTCTCTATGCAGCTGGCGGAGGCGCTGTTCCTGCAGCTGGCGCTGATTTTACGCCGCCACCGCTACGTCGCCGAGCGCGCCGGGGAGCTGCCGGAAGGGGAACAGCTCGATCTGCTGATGTCGGCGATTCAGGCGAGCCCCGCCCGCTCATTCGATCTTGCCGCCTTTTGCCATCACAACCGCCTGAGCGAACGCGCCCTGAAGCAGCTGTTTCGCCAGCAAACCGGCATGACCATCGGCCACTATCTGCGTCAGCGGCAGCTTTGCCAGGCGAAATACCTGCTGCGTAGCACCGACCTGCTGATTGGCGAGGTGGCGGCACGCTGCGGCTTTGACGACAGCAATTACTTTTCCGCCGTGTTCACCCGAGAAACCCATTTCACCCCCAGCGCCTGGCGCCAACGCTTCGAGCGCGCCGACAACACCGCGCCGCCGGTAGCGGAACGGCAAAAATAGGCCGCTTTGTCGCAGGCGCGCGGCGCAGGTTTTGCGCCGCGCGGCCGCCCTGCTCTTATCGCTTAGCCCGCCATCCCCATGCCGACGATATTCGCCGCCAGGATAATCACCAGGCACCCGACTGACAGCACGCTGACCGGGCGACGCCCGACCGCATGCCACTCTTTCATCAGCAGGCCGACGATGCCGCCGCACAGCACGTAGAGACTCATATGCAGCATCCAGCTGACAAAATCATACTGCGCCGGAATATTGGCGTGCCCCCAGGCGTAGAAGAAGAACTGCAGGTACCACATCAGGCCGCCCAGCGCGGCGAAGGCGATATTGGCGCCCAGCAGCGGTTTCGCCAGCGAAAAGTCGGCGCGGATCGAGAGCGAAGGCTTTACCGCCAGGCGAATAAAGCAGTACGCCAGGTTAACCAGCGCGCCGCCGCCCATGATCACCACATAGCTGGGCAGCGCCACGTAGAGTGGATTGATGCCGGCCGCCGCCGCCGCTTCGTGCATCGGCTTCGCCGCGTCCATGGCGAACGACATGCCAGCGGAGAAAATGCCGCACAGCACCGCCAGCACCAGGCCCTTCTTCAGGTTGAACTCTTCGGCACTGATGCCGAGCGCGCGCTCTTTCAGGAAGCCGGCGCGCGAGACGATAGCGACGCCCACCAGCGCGATCAGCACGCCCAGCAGCGTCATGCGGCCGCCGGTGGAGCTGAACAACACCATAAAGCGCCCCTGCAGCAGCGGCGTCATCAGCGTGCCCACCACCAGCGTAATGCCGATAGCGATGCCGATACCCATCGACATGCCGAGATAGCGCATCGTCAGCCCGTAGTTGACGTTGCCGATGCCCCACATGGCGCCGAAGAGAAACACCGGCGTCAGCTGCGCCAGGGTGAACTGCTGATAGTAGCCCCAGAAGTCGGGCAGCAGCACGGCGCTGACCGCCCAGGGGAGGATCAGCCATGACATTACGCCGCCCACTGACCACATGGTTTCCCAGGACCAGTGCCTGACGCGTTTAAACGGGGCATAAAAGCAGGCGGCGCTGGCGGCGCCCACCAGATGCCAGAAGATGCCGGCAAGGATTGCGTTGTTCATCGTTATTCCTTAGTAAGGTTGAGGCCAGCGGGAGACACGCTCCCGGTTACCGCGAGTCTAAAGAGTTCATTTCCCTGTCAGCCTTTCGCTGACTGCCCGCCTGTGAGCCCCGGTGGCAAAAATCAGCAGGTGGCCTCGATAACGATCACAAATTGATTACATTGCCCACGCCAACGCGGGCAATGCGGCTGGTCAGGCTAACCCCCTGTACAGAAAGGTCATTTTCCGTTTATGCCTGCCTGCGCAGGTGAATTCGCGCATTTTTGCCAGTTGTCAGGTCAGCCTGGCAACCAGAAGAAGGTGCTGAGAACTTTCCCAGGTCAAGGTGTGCCAACGCAACAGTTTTATATCTTTTTATTAACAACAGAGTGCAAAGCGACTAACGGAGAGCGGGCAGATGGCAACCAGTCAAAAACAGATGTTTATCGACGGCGAATTTCAGTCCCATCAGGGCGCGTGGATTGAGGTGATCAACCCGGCAACAGAAGCGGTTATCGCCCAGGTGCCGGAAGGCAGCGCGCAGGATGCCCGCCGCGCCATCGATGCCGCCGCCGCGGCGCAGCCGGGCTGGGAAGCGCTGCCGGCGGTGGAGCGCGGCCGCTGGCTGCATAAGATCGCCGAGGGTATTCGCCAGCGCGAGGCCGAGCTGACCGCCGTCATCGTCGCCGAAGGGGGCAAAACCCAGGGGCTGGCGCAGACCGAAGTGCTGTTTACCGCCGACTACCTCGACTACATGGCGGAGTGGGCGCGCCGTTACGAAGGCGATATCGTGCAAAGCGACCGGCCTGACGAAAATATCTTTGTATTTAAGAAGGCGATCGGCGTCACTACCGGCATTCTGCCGTGGAATTTCCCTTTTTTCCTTATCGCGCGCAAGGCGGCGCCGGCGCTGATCACCGGCAACACCATTGTGCTGAAGCCCAGCGAAGTAACGCCGGTCAACGCAGCGATATTTGCGGAGATCGTACAGCAGGTCGGGCTGCCGAAAGGGGTCGTTAATTTCGTGTTTGGCTACGGGCCGGTGGTAGGCCAGGAGCTGGCCGCCAACCCGAAAGTGGGCATGGTAAGCCTGACCGGCAGCGTCAACGCCGGGATCCAGACCATGGCCGCTGCCGCGCAGAACGTCACCAAAGTCTCGCTGGAGCTGGGCGGCAAAGCGCCAGCTATTGTGATGAACGATGCCGATCTCGATCTGGCGGTCAGGGCGATCGTCAGCTCGCGCATGATTAACAGCGGCCAGGTGTGCAACTGCGCCGAGCGGGTCTACGTGCAGGAAGAGATCTACGACGCCTTTATGACGCGCCTGACCGCCGCCTTCAGTAAGATCACCTGGGGCAACCCGGCGGAGCAGCGCGATATCGATATGGGACCGCTGATCAATGCCGACGCGCTGAAACGCGTTGAGGAGAAAGTGGCGCGCGCCGTGGAACAGGGCGCGCGGCTGGTCACCGGCGGCAAACGCGCCGGGACTACCGGCTATTTCTTCCCGCCTACGATCCTGAGCGGCGTAACGCAGGAGATGACGATTATGCGCGAGGAGATTTTCGGCTCGGTGCTGCCGGTGGCCACCTTCCGCACGCTGGACGAGGCGATCGCGCTGGCCAATGACAGCGACTACGGCCTGACCTCGTCGCTCTATACGCAGAGCCTGAATACGGCGATGACCGCCCTGCGCCAGCTGAAATTTGGCGAAACCTATATCAACCGCGAGAATTTCGAGGCGATGCAGGGATTCCACGCCGGCTGGCGTAAATCGGGCATTGGCGGCGCAGATGGCCGGCACGGGCTGGAGGAGTACCTGCAGACGCACGTGGCTTATTTGCAGTTCAGCCCGTCCTGACAACCGGCAGCCGGCCCCCCTTTTGTTACAGTGTCACAAAGGCGTCGATGATTGATCTCGTCGACGCCTTTTCTGTTTTCTTTACACTCTTCTTAAGGAGCGATCGGGCTGGGCAAAAAGCGGTGCCATGCGCGTTTTTTGTTACAGTGTCACAAGGGCGGCGATGATTCCCCTCGTCAGCGCCCTTTTCACACCCTGGCTTTCAGGGAGCGATCAGGCTGCCGCGCAGCGGAGGGAAAGCGATATTTTCGCCACCAATCAGCTGCAGCGCGCGCTGCGCCAGCATATCCAGCGGCCACGCCATCTGCGGCATCTCCGGCGCGCCGACCACCGGCACCGCGCCGTCGAGGCTAAAGACCATCACCTCCTGCGGCACCTGGCGCTGGAAGCGGCGCAACAGCGCTATCGCCTCGCGACTTTTGATGTAATCGGAAACCAGCAGCGCATCGAAGGCGATATGACGATTGATCAGCGTTTGCAGCGCCACGCTGACCGACTCCTCGCTGCCGCAGACCAGCTGGCGGTTATAGGGCAGCGCCACGCTCTCCAGCGCATCGCAGTAGCCCGCCAGCACCTGCTCCGCCGCCTCGCCGCGGCTGAAGTTGATCAGCACGATTTTGCGGCGCTGCTGGCTGAACAGATAGTGGCAGGCGGTCAGGCTGGCGAACTGGTAATCGATCGCCAGCTGCGGGCCGTCGCCGCCGTCGAGACAGTCAATCAGCACCGCCTGCTTCGCCTCGTCGGGCAGCGCAAAGCGCGCGCCGACCACCATCACCGCGTCGCAGCGCCCCGCGCCCAGCTCCTCCATCGCCTGCGCCACCGCCGGCGCGCTGTTGGCGAAGCGCAGCAGCAGATGCTTGCCATCCTGGCTCAGCGCCTTTTCCAGAGCCTGCAGGTAGCCGGTCGCCTGCTGCACATGCTCGGTGGCGCAAATCACGCCGACGCAGTGCGTTCTCTGTCGGGTAAGCGACTGGGCGATCACGTTAGGTTTGTAGTTGAGCTTTTCAACGGCACGCAGTACCGCGTCGCGGCTCTCCTCTTTCACGCCCCGGCTGCCGCTCAGCACCCGGGAAACGGTCGCTTTTGATACTTTAGCCAGGCGCGAAACATCATTAATACTCGCCATAGGTCTCCGTTGTTCTCCGCTCTTTCGCTATTTTTCGTCCAGGGTAAAGCCATTTTCGCTGGCGACGCGCGCAAACCACTCGCCGCTTTTTTTCACGCGGCGCTGCTGACTGTCAAGATCGAGCTGTACAAAACCGTAGCGGTTTTTGTAGGCATTGCTCCACGACCAGTTATCGATAAAGGTCCACATATGATACCCCAGGCAGCGCGAACCTTCCTGCAGCGCGCGGTGCAGCCAGATCAGATGATCGCGCACAAATTCGATACGGTAATCATCCTCGATACGGCCGTCGCGGGCGAAACGCTGCTCATCCTCCACGCCCATGCCGTTTTCGGAGATAAAACAGCGTGGATTACCGTAGTTTTGCCGCAGATCGCTGAGGATGTCATAGATGCCTTTTTCATAGATTTCCCAGCCGCGATAGGGGTTCATTTTGCGGCCCGGCATCGCATAGTGATCGAAAAACCATTCGGGCATAAAGGGGCTGTGTGGATTGACCAGCGCATCACGGCACTTCACCCGACGCGGCTGGTAATAGTTAACGCCGAGCAGATCGACGCGCCCGGCCGCCAACAGCGCTTCGTCGCCGGGCTGGCAGACCGGCAACTGTTGATGCTCCTCCAGCAGCGCCACCAGCGCCGGCGGGTAGCGCCCCAGCAGCGCCGGATCGAGAAAGCTGCGGTTAAAGAAGAGATCGGCGATGTGCGCCGCCTGCTGGTCCGCCGGATGCGATGAGCGCGGATAGGAGGGCGTCAGATTGAGAATAATGCCGATTTCGCCCTGATGGCCGCCCTCGCGGAAACGCTGTACCGCCTGCGCATGCGCCAGCATGGTGTGGTAAGCCACGGTGGCGGCGCGCCGGAAGTCGACCACGTTTGGATAGTGGAAATCGTAAAGATAACCCCCTTCTACCGGCACAATCGGCTCGTTAAAGGTAAACCAGTGCTTCACCCGATCGCCGAACAGGCGGAAACAGGTTTGCGCATAGTCGGCATAAGCCGCCACCACCTCGCGGTTTTCCCAGCCGCCCGCCTGCTGCATCGCCATCGGCATATCGAAATGAAATAGGTTGATAAAGGGGGTAATGCCCTGACGCAGCATTTCATCAATGATCTGGTTATAGAACGTCACCGCCTCCGGATTGACCGCGCCGCGCCCTTCCGGGATCAGGCGCGACCAGGCGATCGAGGTGCGGAACGTGTTATGGCGCAGGTGTTTTAGCAGCGCGATATCTTCGCGCCAGTGCTGATAAAAGGTCGAGGTCTCTGCCGGGCCAATCTGACGGTGAAAGCGTGTGGGCGCCTCGTCGAACCAGCGATCCCAGACGGTGGCGCTTTTGCCGAAGCTCAGGCTTGCACCTTCGGTCTGCGGCGCGCTGCTGGCGCTGCCCCACCAGAAATCTTGTGGAAACTGATATTCCATTTAACGGTTCCTCTCAGGGTGTGGGTAAACCGGCGTCGGGTGCCGCTGCCGCCTGCCTGGCCTGCGCATCCTGCTCCTGACGCAGCAGGCTGCGCTCCCAGGCCTTCACGAACGGCAGGTAGATCAGCGCAGAGAGTGTCATACAGCACAGGCACATAATTACCGGGCTAAAGGCCCAGTTGGCGGCCCACGAGGCGCCGATCGGCGCGGGGGTGGTCCAGGGCGCCATCGATACCACCTGCGCCACCCAGCCCAGTTTGGTGGCAGTCCAGGCGAAGACGGCGTTGATCATCGGCACCAGAATAAAGGGCACGAAAAACAGCGGGTTCATAATGATCGGCATGCCGAACAGGATCGGCTCGTTGATATTAAAGAAGCTGGGAACGATGCCCATTTTACCGATGGTGCGCAGGTGCGCGGCACGGCTTTTCAGCAGCAGAAACGCCAGCGGCAGCGTCGACCCAACGCCGCCGATCAGCAGATAAAAATCCCAGAAGCCCATCAGATAGGTGTGCGGCAGCGTTTGTCCCGCCTCCAGCGCCGCCTGGTTCGCCGCCAGGTTGGTCAGCCAGAACGGGTTCATAATGCCGGTGACGATCAGCGCGCCGTGAATGCCGGCAAACCACAGGATCTGGCAAATCAGTACCGATAGCAGTACCGCCGGCAGCGTATCGGAGGCGGAAACCAGCGGCTGCAGCAGATGCATAATCGCTTCCGGAATGATCATGCCGGTCCAGGAGGCGACCAGCAGATTGAGCGGATGCAGCGTCGCCACAATCACAATCACCGGGATAAGGATTTCAAACGAGCGCGCCACGCCGGTTGGCACCTCTTTCGGCAGGCGAATGGTGATGTTTTTGCGCTTCAGCAGCGCGTAGATCTCGGTAGTGTAAATTGCGGTGAGGATTGCGGTGAAGATGCCCTGCCCGGAGAAGTAATCGGTGGCGATATGGCCGTCATGATAGGGCGCGGCCACCAGCAGAAAACCCATCAGCGCCAGCAGGCCGGTCATCACCGGCTCCAGCTTGTAGTGGCGTCCCAGGCTGGCGCCGATGCCGGTGGAGATAAAAAAGGTCATCACCCCCATGCTGAGATAGTAAGGCAGCATCAGCTGATCGCGATGGCGCAGCGAGAAATCGAGCCAGCCGCGGGCGAAAGCCCACTGGCTGTCGGCGGCGAACGGCGGGAAGATAAACACCAGCATAAATGAGCCGATGATCATAAACGGCAGCGCCGCGACGAAACCGTCGCGGATAGCGATCACATGCCGCTGCTGGCCCACGGCGCCCGCCAGCGGCGTGATCTTGCGCTCGATGATATTAATTAAGCCCTGATAAAGTGACGACATCATGCCACCCCTTTCTGCTCGATCAGCTGCAGGGCGTAATCCAGCACTTTATCGCCGCGCATGGTGCCGTAATCCATCATGTTGATGGTGGCGACCGGAATGCCGACCCCGGCGCTCTTCGCCGCCAGCGTCTCCTGCATATATTTCACCTGCGGCCCCAGTAGCACCACGTCGTAGCTGGCGAAGCGCTCATCGAATTCGGTGGCGCTGAAAGCGGCGATATCCGCCTCCAGCCCACGGCTCGCGGCTTCATCCTGCATTTTTCTCACCAGCATGCTGGTGGACATTCCGGCGGAACAGCAAAGCATAATCTTGTACATGGCATGCGCCCTCTCACGGTTTCGACCCCCTATAGGAAACAAAACGGAAACCGGTTTCCATCACCAGCGCGGCAATTTGCGAGAGAGTTCATGATTCAGCGACGGGAAAAGAAAGGGGCTGTGATTTTGTTCACGAAAATTAATCAATCGGGCGGCGCGGGACGCCGCCCGACAGGCTACTTCATATCGACCTGATAGAAGATATGTTTGCCGAAAGGATCGATCTGATAGCCGCTGACGCTGTTGCGCACCGGTTCAAAGATAGTGGAATGGGCGATCATCACCGCCGGCGCCTGGTCATGCATCATCTGTTGCGCCTGTTGGTAAAGCGCGATGCGGCGGCCATGGTCCTGCTCGGTGCGCGCGGCGTTGATCAGTTTTTCAAACGGCTGATAGCACCACTTTGCGGAGTTAGAGCCGCCGTTGGCGGAGGTGCAGCTGAACAGCGGGCTGAAAAAGTTATCGGGATCGCCGGTGGCGGTGGTCCAGCCCATCAGCGCCGCCTGATGCTCGCCGTTTTTCACCCGCTTCAGGTACTCGCCCCACTCATAGCTGACAATGCGCGCCTTGATACCGACGGCGGCCCAGTCCGCCTGGATCATCTCCGCCATGCGGCGTGCGTTGGGATTATAGGGGCGCTGTACCGGCATCGCCCAGAGATCGATGGTAGTGCCGGGCTTAATGCCTGCCTGCTGCAACAGCCGTTTCGCCTGCTGCGGATCCCAGGGGTAATCTTTCAGCGCGCTGTCGCTGCTCCAGACGTCCGGCGGCAGCAGGTTTTTCGCCACGCTGCCGGTGCCGTGGAAAATGGCGTCGATAATTGCCGGCTTATTGATCGCCAGGGTAAGCGCCTGCCGCACCTCGACCTTATCCAGCGGCGGCTTTTGCGTGTTAAAGGCGAGGAAGCCGGTGTTCAGGCCCGATTTCTGCATTAGCGTCAGATCGGGGTTCTGACGGATGCGCGGCAGATCGGCGGGATTAGGAAACGGCATGACCTGACATTCGTTTTTTTCCAGCTTGGCGTAGCGCACCGAGGCATCCGGCGTAATGGTAAACACCAGCCGATCCAGCTTCGCTTTGCCCTGCCAGTAGTCGGGGAACGCTTTATAGAGAATGCGCGAATCTTTCTGATACTGCACCAGCTGGAACGGCCCGGTGCCGATCGGCTGCTGGTCGACACGCTCCGGCGTTCCCGCCTTCAACATCTTATCGGCATATTCGGCGGAGTGAATCGAGGCAAAATACCAGGCGAGATCGGCAAGAAACGGCGCTTCCGCATGGGCCAGGGTAAAGCGCACGGTATGATCGTCCACCTTATCGATCTTTTTGATCAGCTTGCCGAACTCCAGGCTTTCAAAATTGGCGTAGGTGCCGCCGGAGACCTGATGATAGGGATTTTTAGGATCCATCTGCCGCATAAACGAGAAGATCACATCGTCGGCATTGAGCGGGCGCGTTGGAGTAAAAGTTTTGCTGCGGTGAAAAGGGACATCTTTACGCAGATAGAAAGTGTAGACCGTACCGTCTGGCGAGATCTCCCAGCGTTGCGCCAGGCTTGGCTCCAGCTCGGTGGTGCCGGTTTTAAACTCCACCAGCCGGTTAAAGATCGGCACCGCGCTGGCATCCACGCTGGTGCCGGAGGTGTAGAGCTGGGGGTTAAAGTTTTCCGGCGAGCCTTCCGCGCAGTAGACCAGGGTTTTCGCCGCCGCCGTGGCGCTGAACAGCAGCATCAGCGTCGCGCACGTTACTGTTTTTTTCATCTCCACCCTCACTTTTCGTTGACTTTGCCCGCTGGCGATGTGTAAAACCAATTAACATCTGGTTAATAAATAACACGTTTTCCTCGCCGGCAGAATGGCGAAAACGCCTTAATAAGGAAGCGCTATGACCGACAGGCTGGCCCGTCAGTTAACCGACCGTTTTTACCGTTACCTTGCTGTCAGCAGTCAAAGCGACGCGCACGCCACCGCCCTGCCCAGCACGCCGGGACAGCAGCGCATGGCGCAGCTGCTGGCGCAAGAGCTGCGCGCGCTGGGCCTGCAGCAGGTGGAGATAGATGCGTACGCCACGGTCACCGCCGTGAAACCGGGCAACCGACCCGGCGCGCCGCGCGTCGGCTTTATCACCCATATCGATACCGTCGATGTCGGCCTTTCCGCCGATATCCATCCGCAGACGCTGCGCTTTGACGGCGAGGATCTCTGCCTGAATGCGCAGCAAGATATCTGGCTGCGCGTCGCCGAACACCCGGAGATCCTGCCCTATCGCGGTCAGGAGATTATCTTCAGCGACGGCACCAGCGTGCTGGGTGCCGATAACAAGGCGGCGGTCAGCGTCGTGATGACGCTGATGGAGAACCTGAGCGGCGAGCATGGCGATATTGTTGTCGCCTTTGTGCCGGACGAGGAGATTGGGCTACGCGGCGCCAAAGCGCTCGATCTGGAGCGGCGCTTTAATGTCGATTTCGCCTGGACCATCGACTGCTGCGAACTGGGCGAAGTGGTGTATGAAAACTTTAACGGCGCGGCGGCGGAGATCCGTTTTACCGGCGTGCCGGCGCACCCGATGTCCGCCAAAGGGGTGCTGGTCAACCCGCTGCTGATGGCGCACGATTTTATCGCCTGCTTCGATCGTCAGCAGACGCCGGAACATACCGCAGGGCGCGAAGGTTATATCTGGTTTAACGAGATCGTCGCCAGCGCCAACGAAGCACGGCTGAAAGCGTCGATTCGCGATTTCGACCTGACACGCTTTGAACAGCGCAAGCAGGAGATTACCGATGCGGCGCGCCAGATCGCTGCCCGCTACCCCAGCGGCGCGGTTGACGCGACGGTCACGGATATCTACAGCAATATCAGCAACGCCGTCGGCAGCGACCGGCGCGCCATCGATCTGATTTTCGCCGCCCTCGACGCGCTGCAGATTACGCCGAAGGTGGTGGCGATGCGCGGCGGCACCGACGGCGCGGCGCTGTCGGCGAAGGGGCTGCTGACGCCTAACTTTTTCACCGGCGCGCATAACTTCCATTCGCGCTTTGAGTTTCTGCCGATCCCGTCGTTTGTTAAATCCTACCAGGTGGCGGAAAAACTCTGCCTGCTGGCGGCGCGCTGAGGCGCTACGGCGCGGCGACGCTGACATCAATGCCGGGAAAATATTTCTCCGCCAGCTGTTTCACCGTGCCATCCTGCTGCACCTTGCGGATGGCCGCGTCCAGCGCCGCCTTGCGCTCCGCATCCGCCTTGCGCAGGCCGAAACCGATGCCGGAGCCGAGGATGGCGTCATCCTCTACCGCCTTGCCGATAAAGGCGAAACCTTTGCCCTGCGGCCTGGCGAGAAAGCCCGACCGCCCCGCCGCCGACATCACCAGCGTGCCATCCAGCCGCCCTGCCACCATATCGTTATAGACCTGGTTCTGATCCTGGTAAGCGGTGACGGTGACGCCGTGCGGCTCCCAGTGCTGCTTCGCGTAGGTTTCCTGAATCGACCCCTGCAGCACGCCGATGGTCTTGCCCTTTAGCCCGGCGGCGTCCGGCTGCAGGCCGGCGTCGCGTCGGCCCACCAGCATACTGGGAATACGGTAGATCGGCTGGGTAAATGCGATGCTTTTCATGCGTGCGGCGGTGATGTTCATTGCCGAGTTGATCGCATCAAATTTTTTCGCCATCAGGCCGGGGATCAGCGTGTCGAAGCTGCTTTCCACCCAGCTGCAGCGGAAATGGCCCGCCGCGCAGATGGCTTTGCCGAGATCGATATCGAACCCTTCCAGTTCGCCCTGCGCGTTGCGGCTTTCAAATGGCGGATATTGCGATTCCACGCCGTAGCGCAGCGTCTCCTGCGCTATGGCCTGCTGTGCGGCAAAGAAGCCCAGCGCCAGGCAAAGCAGGGAGATGTTTTTCATAGCGTTTCCTCAGAGTAGTCAGCGCGGCTTCAGCAGGCAGAGCGCATGCGCGCCCGCCTGCAGCGTCGCGTCGTCTTTGGCGAACGAGAGACGGATCAGCCGGTTATCGGTGTGGTCGGTATAAAAAGCGGAGAGCGGTAAGGTGGCCACGCCATGTTCGATAATCAGCCGCTTCACCATCTCGCTGTCGCTCTCATCGCTGAAATGGCCGTAGCTGGCGAGCATAAAAAAGGATCCCGTTGCCGGTAGCAGTTGAAACGGCGACTCCTGCAGCAGGGAGATCAGCAGATCGCGCTTGCGCTGCCAGAAGGCGGCAAGCGACTGGTAGTGCGCCGGATCCTGCAGCCAGGCCGCCAGCGCCACCTGCATCGGGGTATCGGCGGCATACATCAGAAACTGATGCACCTTAACCACCTCGCTCATCAGCTCCGCCGGCGCGAGACAGTAACCGACGCGCCAGCCGGTAACGTGAAAGGTTTTGCCGAACGAGGAGACAATCACGCTGCGCTGCGCCAGCTCCGGATGGGTGGCCATGCCGTGATGCCGACGCCCGTCAAACAGCATATGTTCATACACCTCGTCCGACAGGATAATGATGTCGCTATGGCGGGTCAGCGCGGCGAGCTGCGCCAGGTCCTCCGCGCTCAGCGTCTGCGAGGTGGGATTATGCGGCGTGTTGATAATGATCATGCGGGTGCGCGGCGTGATGGCGGCGCGCACCGCGCTCCAGTCGATGGCGAAACGCGGCGGCGCCAGTTTAAGCGCCACCGGCGTCGCCCCCTGCAGCCGCACCACCGGCGCATAGCTGTCAAAAGCGGGTTCGAAAAAGATCACTTCATCGCCGGGATGCACCAGCGCGGCGATGGCGGCGTACAGCCCTTCACTGGCGCTGGCGGTAATCAGCACCTCGCTGGTAACGTCGTAACGCTGGCCATAGAGGCGTAGCACCTTTTCCGCCAGCGCCTCTTTCAGCGGCAGGTAGCCGGTCATCGGCGCATACTGATTGTGGCCATCACGCATCGCCTGGTTGACGCGCGCCACCAGCCTGTCATCGCAGGGAAAGTTCGGCGCGCCCTGTGAGAGATTAATCGCCCCGTGCTGCGCCGCCAGCTGCCCGATCACGCTGAATATGGTGGTGCCTACGTCCGGCAGTTTTGAACGCCGGGCCACCGTCGAAGCCAGAGTCATAGTTTTCCCTAATGAATAAATATACAAAATAAATCTATATCCATTCAAACCGGGCGCGCTTGTGGCGGCAAGCGAATTGTGATCATAATAGCCATGCATAAAATTCATAGCCTGGGGAAATCCTATGTCCCGCCAGTCGCTGCCGCTGAACGCTATCCGCGCTTTTCTGGTGGCCGCGCGCCACCTTAACCTCACCCGCGCCGCCGACGAGCTTTGCCTGACGCAGGGCGCGGTCAGCCGCAAAATCGGCGCGCTGGAAAGCTGGCTCGGCTTTGCGCTGTTCGACAGACATGCGCGCGGGCTACGGCTGACGCCGCGCGGCGCGGCGCTGCTGCCGCAGCTGAAGCAGGGTTACGATCTGATGCTGAACGCCGCCGAACAGGCGCACGATGCCGGCGGCGCGCTGCGCCTGCGCGCCCCAACCTGCGCCATGCGCTGGCTGCTGCCGAAGCTGGTGCAGCTGGAACAACAGCATCCCGATCTGCACGTCACGCTGACCACCACCCTGTGCCACAGCCAGCAGCTGGGTAATTTCGATGCGGCGATTCTGTATGGGCCACCGATGACGGGCGCGCATCTGCTGTTTGCCGAGCGCATTACACCGGTGATCGCACAAAGCCTGCTGCCCGGCGGCGGCCCGCTGCGGATAAGCGATCTTGCCGGCTTTACCTTTCTGCATCCCTCAGAAGGCGATCGCGACTGGCGGCTGTGGCTGCAGGCGCAGGACGCCACGCTGCCGATGCGGCGCAATCAGCACTTTTCAACGATGGACCTGGCTACAGGGGCGGCAATTGAGGGGTTTGGCGTTACCGTCGCCGATGTGACGCTGGTAGAGAGCGATCTGGCCGCGCGGCGGCCGGTCGCCCCGTTTGCCGCCAGCGTCGCCACCGGCGCGGTTTACAGTTTGATCAGCCGGACGGAAAAAGAAACGCCACCGCATCTTGCGACGCTGGTGGCGTGGTTGTGTCAGGCGGTATAACGGATCAGAAAGAGACCCAGTCGTCCGCTGCGCCGCTGCTGGCGCTGGCCGGTTTCAGACGCGTCGGGGCGCCTTTCATCACCGGCGATTTCACCGGCTCCACCGGCTGGCCGCTCTCCGTTGAGAGGCGGAATTTCGCCACTGAACGCTGCAGATCTTCGGTCTGACGCTCCAGCGCGGCGGCGGCGGCGGAAACCTCCTCCACCAGCGAGGCGTTCTGCTGCGTTACGGTGTCCATCTCGGCCACCGCCGTACCCACCTGAGCGATGCCTTTGCTCTGCTCTTCCGACGCGGCGGCGATCTGCTTCATGATCTCAGTAACATCGCCTACTGCCTTAACGATGGCATTCATGGTGCTGCCCGCTTCGCTTACCAGCTTCGAACCGGTATCGACGCGCTGCACGGAGTCGCCAATCAGCGATTCAATCTCTTTTGCCGCTCCGGCACTGCGCTGCGCCAGATTGCGCACTTCGCTGGCCACCACGGCGAAGCCGCGACCCTGCTCACCGGCACGCGCCGCTTCCACCGCGGCGTTAAGCGCCAGGATATTGGTCTGGAAGGCGATGCTGTTGATCACGCTGGTGATCTCAGCGATTTTTTTCGAGCTTTCCGAGATACCGGACATGGTACTGACCACATCGCTGACCAGCTTGCCGCCCTGACCGGCGGTCAGCGAGGCGTTATCCGCCAGATCGCTCGCCTGACGGGCGTTGTCGGCGTTAAGCTTCACCGTCGCCGTCAGCTGCTCCATGCTGGCCGCAGTCTGCTCCAGCGCCGCCGCCTGCTGCTCGGTGCGCGAAGAGAGGTCGTTGTTGCCCATTGAGATTTCTGCCGCGCCGCGGTAGATATTCTCGGTGCCGCCGCGAATGGCGCTGACCGCCTCGCGCAGGCTATCCTGCATGGCGCGCAGCAGCGGTACCAGCTTGCCGACGCAGTTGCGGCCGAGATCGTCGATCGGCTGGCTCAGATCGCCATCGGCGATTTTACGGAAGTGGCCGCGCAGCATATCCAGCGGACGCACCAGCATGTTCACCAGGTAGCGATCGGTGAACAGCAGGATCAGCAGGCCGCAAATCACCGCCACGATAATGGTGATACGCGTGATAACGGTGATGCGATCGACGGTGACGCGCGTCTGGTCAAGCATCACGCCCGCCGCCGCGGTATATTTTTCCGACAGCGCGCCGAATTCACGGCTCAGCGCCGGCGTAACGTCGTTGGCGTGGCGGCGATAATCCTCTATCGAGCCCTGCTGCGCCAGCTGCATCTGCGGGCGCACGCCCTGCTCCAGCAGCTTCGCCCAGCTCTCTTCCACCGCCGTAGAGGTGGCGGCGTCCATCGGCCCCGGCGCCGCCGCTTTAAACAGCTCCAGCTGCTTCGCCATGCCATCGAGGGCTTTCTGCACGTTAGCAAACGCTGCCGCATCCGGCGTGCCGCCGGCGGTGCGCGTTTCCATTACGCGGGAAAGGCGGGTGACAAAACGGAAATATTGATCGTTCCCTTTGCTGAGGATGGTCATCTGCGCCACCAGCTGGCGATCGACGCTGTTGCCGTCGCTAAGGGCGTTTAACGAGTGTACGCTGTACATGCCCACTGCCGACCAGAGTAAACAAAACAGGCCAAGAATAGAAAGCATAACGGCGCGTATGGTGAAGTTTTTTAAAAGCTGCATAGCTGCCTCAATTCGGTCAATAACCGTCAAATGTTCCGCCACCTGGCGGGCTTATCGACTGTTATCGGCAGCTTTTGCAAAACTTATACTGTTTTATAACATCCTTAACAGACGCCGCTCGCCGCGGCGCGACGATCCGGCCTCCGGCGTCGCCTACAGCCGCACCATGGCGCGCACCAATAGCCGCAGCAGGCGCAGGCGCAGGCGCATAAAGCGCGTTTCCGGGCGGATGGCCGCCTCCCCCTTTACCCCAAAGCGCAGGGTGATGTCTTCGCCTGGCCGCCATGCGGGCCAGGGGATTTCACCCTGCAGCTGATGGGAAAACTCGGTGGCGTCATGGGCGAAGCGCAACCAGTATTCACTGACGCGACGGGCAAAAGCGCGATCGTTGTCGGTAAAGGGTCGGTTCGCCTGCTGCGGGTTCTCCGCGCTCAGCGTATCCATCACGTAAGGGATTTCATTACCGTGCCAGCTGCCGTCGGGGCAGAGATCGCGCGAGTTCTCCGACACATAGTCAAAGTAGTAGCGCCAGCCCGGCACGCCGCGGCGATGCTGCGCCTGCACCGCCAGCCAGGTCATGGTGCCGAACGCCATATCGCGCGCCACCTTTCTGCCGAGGCGGCGATCGTTATGTTCGTCATAGAGCGACCGGATCATTTTCAGCAGCAGCGGCCGCCGGGCGCGCAGATCGGTGATGGTGGCAACGGGATCGACGCCGAAAAACTCCAGCACGCTCGCCTCGTCGCTGTTATAGCCGATCATCAGCGGATAACGGTGCTGACGCGCGGCGGCGAACACCTCCACCACCGGCTTCGGCAGCACCCGGTCGCCGGCAATGGCGACCGGCCCGTTGCCGAGATGCGGCGGCAGCGACCAGAAGCTGTCCGCAGGCAGCGCGCGCAGCTCTTCCGCCGTGGCGTTCTCCAGACCAAGGTGATGCGCCGTCGCCACGCCGCTTGCCAGCGCCTCGCTGCGTTTTTTATCGGGCAGGCTGTAGGCGCTCTGCACGATGCCTTTATGGAACAGCCCCGCCGCCAGCGGCGAAGCAAACAGCGACAGCACGCTGCGCCCGCCGGAGGATTCGCCGAAAATAGTGACGTTACGGCGGTCGCCGCCGAAGGCGGCAATATTACGCTGTACCCACTGCAGCGCGGCGATTTGATCCAGCAGAGCGAAATTATTGATCGCCTCGCCGCGCGGCGATTCCGCGTCCAGCGCCGGATGGGCGAAAAAGCCGAGGTGGCCGAGCCGATAATTGAGGGTTACCACCACCACGCCGCGTGCGGCCAGCGGCTTGCCGTTATAGGGGCTGAGCGCCCCCGCACCGATAGTGAAGCCGCCACCGTGGATCCAGACCATCACCGGCAGCGGGCGCGACGGCTGGATCTCCGGCGACCAGACGTTCAGATAGAGACAATCTTCGCTGAGCGGCCCCGGATCGCCGCCGCCCGCCAGCAGGCAATATTCGCGATTCTGCCAGCTGGCGTTGCCCCATTGCGTTGCGTCACGCACCTCTTGCCATGGCGTTGCCGGACGCGGCGCGCGCCAGCGCAGCGGCCCCGTCGGCGGCGCCGCGTAGGGAATTCCCTTGAAAACAAAAATACCGTCATCAATCGCGCCGCGTAATGCACCCTCAGCCGTGAGAATTCTTAAAGGTTCGTTCTTCATTATTTTTTCCATCGTAAAGCACGGGCATATTATTCGCAGGCTTATTTTTATTGTCTATGGCAGGCGCCATTTTGCAGATTATGCCGATAAGCGCAGCCGGTCAGGCAGGCTTACCCCGGCGTGGCGACAGCAGGCGGGATGCGGGAAAGGAACAGCAAGGGTGGCGGCCAGAGACGGCGGAAAACGCGCGGGCCGGGATCGGCGCAGGGAGAAGAAGCACGCAGGCCTGACGGCCCGCCTGCGTGCTTCCCGCCGCGCGTATGGATTTACTCGGGGTGCAGACCGCAGCGCCGCAGGCTTTCCGCCTGGCGCGCGGCATAGAGCGTCATCTCATCGGTGATCTCACCGCCCAGCGCCGCTTCAAAATCGGCGCGGCTCGACCCGGCGGCAAACTGCTCCTGCGCCCCGTCACCGAGGTTAGACTGGAAGATGCCGGCGGCGCTGACTGGTAAGAAATCCTCATAGATTTGCGGATCGGCAATCAGCAATCCCTGCTCAATCAACGTTTCGCGATCCGCATCCGCCGGCACGCCCTGCCGCCGCCCTTTTTCCGTCAGGCGATACTCAAACCAGGCGAGCCGCTGCTGACGCAGGTCGCGTTCGTTGTCGGGGAAGTCGCTGAAGATATGCGCCAGCCGCTGCTGGTGCTGTTGGTTGTCGCCGCCGCTGCCCGCCTGCGCCAGCAGCCGGTCGTAACGCTCGCGGCCGGCGGGCGTCAGCGCGACGCCGCGTTGTTCAATTTCGCCGAAGCGTGCAGTGTGGCGCCCTGCCGCGCCATCCTGGAAGATAACCGGCTCTTCGAGCGCTTTAAAGCTGGTTTGCCGCAGCAGCAGCGGCACCTGACGGCGCGGCGGCCCTTCGATAATCGCCTTCGGCGTAATGCCGTACTCAGGCATTAAGGCCTGCGCCCGATCGATATCCAGCGTGCGCGGCGTCAGGTGGTTGATATGGCAGCCGGGGAAGCAGACTACGTCGGCGATCAACCGGTGCTGCTGATGCAGCGCCTCATAGGTGGCGCGGTCGACGGTGGTTTGCCGGTGCCAGCGGAAGGTTTCCAGCGCCTCGCGCACAAATTCGTCGGCGCTCTGCTCATCGAAGCCGCCGACGCGCTGATGGCAGGCGATCAGCGCCAGACAACGCGGCGTAAAGATGCGCCGCGCCGCCAGGATCGCCGCGGCCCGCTCGCGCAGCACGCGATCCTCGATCAGCTCCAGCCGCAGCAGTGAAGTGAACAGACGAAACGGATTGCGGCGCAGCGCATCGCCTTCCCGCGGCCGGAAAGCCGTCGAGTGAACCGGCACGCCGGCGGGGGCCAGATCGTAATAACCTACCGGGTACATGCCCATAATAGCGAACAGCTGGCGCAGGGTGTTCAGCTCCTGCGCGCTGCCGACGCGGATCGCGCCGTGGCGCTCCACGCTCAGGCGCGCCAGTTCGTCCGCCGCCGACAGCCGATCGGCCAGCGCCCGATCCTGCGCCAGTACCTGCTGATTGACATCCGACACCAGCTGCAGCAGCGTGCCGTACTGCGGCACCTCCTGCTGATACATCGTGGACATCGCCTGAGAAAAACGTTCACGGAGAGCATCCGCGCTGACAAACTTTTCCATAGCCTCGCCTTGATTTGCGCATACCTGATGCCACTGTAGAGCAAGCAAAAACGCGGCGGGAAAATCTTGTTAAATTTGTGATCGCTCTGGTGAAAGCCGCCCGACGCCGGCTGTCACGCCCGCTTTACAAGCCGCTTTCGCCCCAGCGCTGTTTCGCTATCAGCATCAGCGTGGTCAGCGCCGCCGGCAGCGCCAGCAGCATAAAGATCAGGCTGAACGACCAGCCCAGCGTCAGCATCTGCGCGCCGACCACCGCGCTGAGGATCGCGCCGAGGCGGCCGATGCCATGCATCCAGCTGGCGCCGGTGGCGCGCGCCTGAGTGGGATAGTAGCTGGCCGCCAGCGCGTTCATGCCGGTATTGGCGCCGTTAAAGCAGAATCCACAGCAGAAGGCGATCGTCGCCATCAGCAGCGGCTGCGCCGGTACGCAACCCAGCAGAATAGCGGCCAGCCCGCCACCAAAGTAGATCGCCGCCAGCGCCAGGTTGGCGTTAACGCGATCCATCAGCCAGCCGGCGAACAGCGAACCGACCGTGCCGCCCGCCTGATACATCGCGGTGATCAGCGCGGCGGCGGTGACGCTCAGCCCTAAATCGC
Organism: Mixta gaviniae; assembly: GCF_002953195.1. Lineage (GTDB taxonomy): Bacteria > Pseudomonadota > Gammaproteobacteria > Enterobacterales > Enterobacteriaceae > Mixta > Mixta gaviniae. Next base: position 2,312,728 of record NZ_CP026377.1, read on the forward strand.
CGATCAGCGCCGGCATCCAGCTGCCGATCAGGTAGACCAGAAACAGCCCCATAAAGTAGCCGCCCCACAGCATCAGGCTGCCGAAACGGTAGCGCGCCGACAGCACGGTGCCGATAGCGCCCGCTTCCTGAGTTAATGCCGGATAGAGAAAGGTGCTGTGCGGCGAGGTCGCGCCGGGCCACATTTTTTCCACGATCGCCCGGATGCGCCACGCCGGCGCCTGTTGCGCCAGCAGAAAACGCACCGATTCCGGCAGGTAACGCAGTAGCAGCGGCAGCAACAGCAGCGGCAGCACGCCGCCCATCAGCAGCACCGAATGCCAGCCGAAGGCGGGGATGAGCCAGGAGGCAGCCACCCCGCCGCTGGCGGCGCCGAAGGTAAAGCCGCAAAACACCACGGTTATCAGGAAAGCGCGCCGGCGCTCGGGGACATATTCTGACACCAGCGTGCCGACGTTAGGCATCGCCGCGCCCAGCCCCAGCCCGGTCAGCAGGCGAAACAGCATCATCTGCTCAATGTTTTGCGCCAGCGCCGTCGCCAGCGTCCAGACGCCAAAAAAGAAGACGCTGCTGATGATGAGCCAGCGGCGACCATAGCGATCCGCCAGCGGCCCGGCAAACAGCGCGCCCAGCGCCAGCCCCACCAGCGCCGCGCCGATCGCCATGCCCAGCTGATGACTGGTAACCGGCCAGGTCGCGCGCAGCGCGGGCGCGATAAACCCCATCAGGGCGATGTCCATGCCATCGAGCGCCACGATAATAAAGCTCAGGGCGATAATGCGCCGCTGGAAGGCGCAGAGACCATACTGGTTGATACGCTGACGAACATCGATCGCCTTTATGCTGTCCAGAATCTCCTCCCTGTGGCGGCGTAACAGCGGCCGCGTGCTGTCAAAAAAACGGCCTATGATAGCGAAACGCAACCGCTTGCGGCTATGACTTTGCCGCTGAGTGAAATTTTCTCACCTGGCGCGTGGCGCGCCCTTAGCTGACGCGCGCGATTCATGCCAAAAAGTTATGGCGCGCAGCCGTTTAATTACTTCAGCGGTGGCGAAACGGACGATTTGCTCGCCAAATCACGATAATGTTAATGATAATTTGCAATTAAGTTAACAAAATCGCAGCGAGACGCTTGCTTAATCTCCTTCGCCCTTTCTACTCTCTCTTCATGGACAAAAACTATCTGTTTAATCAGCGCATCCGTCTGCGCCATTTACATACTTTCGTTGCGGTCGCACAGCAAGGCACGCTGGGGCGCGCCGCGGAAACGCTCAGCCTGAGCCAGCCGGCGCTGTCGAAAACCCTGAACGAGCTGGAAGAGTTGACCGGTGCGCGGCTGTTTGAGCGCGGGCGGCTTGGCGCGCAGCTTACCACTATCGGCGAGCAATTTCTGACCCATGCAGTGAAGGTGCTGGATGCCCTGAACCATGCCGGGCAGTCGTTTGCCAACCCGATCGGCGATCGGCCGGTGGTGCTGCGGCTCGGCGCGCTAACCACGGCGGCAATGGGCATGTTGCCGCAAATCCTTGATCGCTTTCATCAACAGCAGCCACAGGCGACGGTGCAGGTGGCGACGCTGCATAATAATGTGCTGCTGGCAGGGCTGAAAGCGGGCGAATTTGATATTGGCATCGGACGCATGGCGGACGCCGATATGATGGCCGGCCTCGCCTATGAGTTGCTGTTTCTTGAGTCGCTGCGGCTGGTGGTACGCCCGCAGCATCCGCTTTTAAATGACAACGTCACGTTATCGCGCGCCCTGCAATGGCCGGTGGTGATTTCGCCGGAAGGAACCGCGCCGCGCCGCATCGCTCAGGCGATGATGGATGAACAGGGTTGTACGCTGCCGCCAAGCTGCGTGGAAACCTCTTCGACTTCGCTGGCGCGTCAGCTGGCGCTGCGCTATGACTATGTCTGGTTTGTGCCGTCCGGCGCGGTTAAGGAAGATTTACTGCACCATTCGCTGGCGGCGCTGCCGATCGCTTCGCACGGCCCCGGCGAGCCGGTGGGGATCATTACCCGCTCGGGGCACCCGTTATGTCTGAGCGCGGAAATTCTGCTGGCGACCATTCGCAAATGTCATTCCGGTTAGCGTGATTCAGCGGCTGGCGGAGGCCAGCCGACAGATGGGATTAACGGCTGCGTTTCGCATGTCGCTCGCGGTTATCCAGCCGCGCTTTTTCCGTTTTACGCAGGCCAACATAGATCGCACCGCTGCCGCCGTGCTGCGGCTGCGCCATGCAAAACGCCTGGACATCCCCGAACTGCTGCAGCCAGCGCGCCAGATAACTGCGCACGATATTAGCGTGGGATTCATCCTCGCGCCCTTTGCCATGCACAATCAGCAGATTGCGCAGGCTATCGTTACGCGCCTGCATCATAAAGGCAAACAGCAGCTGACGGCAGTTTTCCACCGGCTGGCGCAGCAGGTTCAGGCTGGCGTCGAGCGGGTATTTCCCCAGACGCAACTTATCCAGCACGCCCTGCTGAATGCCTTCGGCTTTATATTCCAGAGGTTGGCTGAGCGGCACGATATCGAGGTAGCCGCGGGTCAGGAAATTGTCCATTTCCTCGTTCGCCGGCTGCCGCGGCGCTTTAGGCGTCGCGGTTTTCAGCCAGTGAACGTTGGCGCAATCTTTCAGCGGAGTGACATCTTCCATGGCGTCACGAAACAGATCTTTATCGTCAAGGTTCATGGGGCCTACCTCACGCCTGATATGTCGTGGCAATGCACGAAGAAAAGTACTGCAGAGACCCGGCAATTTTAACCGATTAGCCCGCCGTTGCCAAAGGCAGACGACAATCCTTCCGATGGCGGTCGCGCTGCCGCTTTCTTCGCCATTCGCCAGGTTATTTTTTAGCAGGTTAGTTAAGTGTTAAAAATGTATTTTCCTTTAACCCTGCCGCACAGGACACATTGATTTCCCTGATTAACAAAATAATGCACATTTTTTACCCCGATAATCACATTGGTGTTGTTGATTGATAACATCCCTGATTTTTATGCGGTTAAAAGTGCGCTTATGCATTCCATTTCGCTCACGAAGAATGTTAAAATTGACCTCAGTCAATTATCGTCGAGGATGTATGATGATCCCGGAAAAACGAAGCATTCGTCGTATACAGTCTGGTGGATGCGCAATCCATTGTCAGGACTGCAGCATCAGTCAACTTTGTATCCCGTTCACGCTGAATGAACATGAGCTGGACCAGCTGGACAACATTATCGAGCGTAAAAAGCCGATTCAGAAAGGTCAGGCGCTGTTTAAAGCGGGTGATGAGCTGCGTTCGCTGTACGCCATTCGCTCCGGGACCATTAAAAGCTACACCATTACCGAGCAGGGCGATGAGCAGATTACCGGCTTCCACCTTGCCGGCGACCTGGTCGGCTTTGACGCCATCGGCTCCGGTCACCATCCCAGCTTTGCTCAGGCGCTGGAAACCTCAATGGTGTGCGAAATCCCTTTCGAAACCCTAGACGATCTTTCCGGCAAAATGCCAGCGTTGCGCCAGCAGATGATGCGTCTGATGAGCGGCGAAATCAAAGGCGACCAGGATATGATCCTGCTGCTGTCGAAGAAAAATGCCGAAGAGCGCCTGGCGGCTTTTATCTGGAACCTGGCGCGTCGTTTTGGCCAGCGCGGTTTCTCCCAGCGCGAATTCCGCCTTACCATGACGCGCGGCGATATCGGCAACTATCTCGGCCTGACGGTGGAAACCATCAGCCGCCTGCTGGGCCGCTTCCAGAAAAGCGGTATGCTGGCGGTGAAAGGCAAATATATCACCATTGAAAACCATCCGATGCTGGCCGAACTGGCGGGCCAGAGTCGCGGCGCCGCCTGATATCTCGCCGGGTCACTATTTGTTATTTTGTTGATCCGGCTAGAACTTTTTCGCTTTTTCCTGACCTGTTAATGGGCTATCTTTAGCTGACACGCTCTGGTGTTAGGAGAAGCCGTTATGGTTAAGTATCAAAACATTCTGGTGGCGATAGATCCTGAGCAGGACGATCAGCCCGCATTACGCCGGGCGGTCTACCTTAATCAGCGTATCGGCGGGAAAATTAAGGCTTTTTTGCCTATCTACGATTTTTCCTATGAAATGACCACCCTGCTCTCTCCCGATGAACGCACCACCATGCGTAAAGGGGTGATCAGCCAACGGACAGAATGGATTCGCGAGCAGGCGCACGCCTATCTTGAGGCCGGCGTCGATATCGACATCAAGGTTGTCTGGCACAACCGGCCCTTCGAGGCGATTATTCAGGAAGTGCTTTCCGGGCAACACGATCTGGTATTAAAAATGGCGCACCAGCACGATCGGCTGGAGTCGGTGATCTTTACCCCGACCGACTGGCATCTGCTGCGTAAATGTCCCTGCCCGGTGTGGATGGTGAAAGATCAGCCCTGGCCGGAACAGGGCAAAGCGGTCGTCGCCGTCAACCTCGCCAGCGAAGAGCCGCATCATGATGAGCTAAATCAGAAGCTGATCCGTGAAACGACCGAACTGGCGGCGATGGTGAACCATACCGAGGTTCATCTGGTGGGCGCCTATCCGGTGACCCCGATTAATATTGCTATCGAACTGCCCGATTTCGATCCCAGCGTCTATAACGACGCCATTCGCGGCCAGCATCTGGTGGCGATGAAAGCGCTGCGGCAGAAATTTTCCATTGATGAAAAATTCACCCATGTCGCTAAAGGCCTGCCGGAAGAGGTGATCCCCGACCTGGCGGAGCATCTGAACGCCGGCGTGGTGGTGCTGGGCACCATCGGCCGCACCGGCCTTTCCGCCGCGTTTCTGGGGAATACCGCAGAGCAGGTCATCGATCATCTGCGCTGCGATTTGCTGGTGATCAAACCCGATAACTTTACCTCGTCCATTGAGCTGGACGATGATGAGGACGATTAATCGCGCGGATGCGGTTTATTGACGGGAAAATAATGCGGCCGCCGGTTTTTGAAATCGGCGGCCGCTTTTTTATCGACAGGCGTTACAGCGCTTTCAGAATCGCCTCGACGCTGGCTTTGGCATCGCCAAACAGCATCTGGGTATTTTCCTTAAAGAACAGTGGGTTCTGCACGCCGGCGTAGCCGGTGTTCATCGAACGTTTAAACACCACCACGTTCTGCGCTTTCCACACCTCCAGCACCGGCATGCCGGCAATCGGGCTGCGCGGATCATCCTGCGCCGCCGGGTTGACGGTATCGTTGGCACCGATCACCAGCACCGTATCGGTATCGGCGAAGTCATCGTTGATCTCATCCATCTCCAGTACCACATCGTAAGGCACTTTCGCCTCCGCCAGCAGCACGTTCATATGACCAGGCAGACGCCCCGCCACCGGATGAATGCCGAAACGCACATTGATGCCGCGCGCGCGCAGCTTTTCCGTGATCTCCGCGACCGGATATTGCGCCTGCGCCACCGCCATGCCGTAGCCCGGGGTGATGATAACCGTCGAGGCGTTTTTCAACAGCTCGGCGGTATCCTGTGCGTTGATTTCGCGGTATTCGCCGCTTTCATCCTCATCGCCTGCCGCGGCGCTGCTGTCGGTGCCGAAGCCGCCGGCAATGACGCTGATAAACGAGCGGTTCATCGCCTTACACATAATGTAGGAGAGGATGGCGCCCGATGAACCAACCAGCGCGCCGGTGACAATCAGCAGATCGTTGCTCAGCATAAAGCCCGCCGCCGCCGCCGCCCAGCCGGAGTAGGAGTTCAGCATCGAAACCACTACCGGCATATCCGCCCCGCCGATTGACGCCACCAGATGCCAGCCGAAGGCGAGCGCAATCACCAGCATAACCAGCAGCGCGAAGATCTGCAGCCCGACGCTATCGCTGCTGACAAAAGTCCACAGCAGCAGAAAAGAGACCACCAGCGCCAGCAGATTAAGCTTATGACGATGCGGCAGCATCAACGGGCGCGATGAAATCTTGCCGCGTAGCTTGCCGAAGGCGACGATCGAGCCGGTAAAGGTGACCGCGCCGATAAAGATGCCGAGGAAGATCTCAGTCAGATGAATATTCTGCATCACCGCATCGAGACCCGGCCCGTGATCGATATAGCTGTTGATGCCCACCAGCACCGCAGCCAGACCGACAAAGCTGTGCAGGATCGCCACCAGCTCCGGCATTTCGGTCATTTCAACCTTTTTCGCCAGATGGATGCCGATGGCACCGCCGATCACCATCGCCAGTAAAATCCAGGCGATATTGCCGGTATCGGGGCCAAAAATGGTCGCCAGCAGCGCAATGCCCATCCCGGCCATGCCGAAGATATTGCCCTGCTTCGAGGTTTCATGCTTTGAAAGCCCCGCCAGGCTGAAAATAAACAGGATTGCGGCAACAATATATGCTGCAGTAACTAATCCGCCAGACATGTTGTTACCCCTTAGTTCTTACGGAACATTTTCAGCATGCGCTGAGTCACGGTGAAGCCGCCGAAGATGTTGATACTGGCGATTAGCACGGCGATAAAAGCCAGGAAGGTGACCCAGCCGCCGTGCCCAATTTGCAGCAGCGCGCCGACCACGATAATCCCGGAAATCGCATTGGTGACTGACATCAGCGGCGTATGCAAGGCATGGCTGACGTTCCACACCACGTAATATCCCACCACGCAGGCAAGCGCGAACACGGTGAAGTGCGACAGGAATGCGGCGGGCGCCACGTTCGCCAAGCAGGCGAACAGCACGATGGCCAGCGCCAGCAGCAGATATTTACGCCACGGCGAGGCGGGCCGGGCGTCGACGGCCGGAGCGGCGGCGGCGGGCTGTGCCGCCTTCGGCGCAGCGGAGACCTGAATCGGCGGCGCCGGCCAGGTGATTTCGCCGGCGCGCACCGTGGTTACGCCACGGATGACGACGTCATCAAAATCGATAACGATGTCGCCATTTTTCTCTTTGCACAACAGCTTCAGCAGGTTGACCAGGTTGGTGCCGTAAAGCTGGGAGGATTGCGTAGGCAGACGGCTCGGCAGATCGGTATAGCCGATGATTTTGACGCCGTTGGCGCTGGTCGTGATCCTGTCGGCGACGGTCAGTTCGCAGTTGCCGCCGGTTTGCGCCGCCAGATCGACAATCACGCTGCCAGGCTTCATTGAGGCGACCATTTCGCGGGTAATGAGCCGCGGCGCGGGTTTGCCCGGGATCAGCGCGGTGGTGATAATAATGTCCACCTCTTTCGCCTGAGCGGCGAACAGCGCCATTTCCGCTTCGATAAAGGCTTTGGACATCACTTTAGCGTAGCCGTCACCGCTGCCTGCCTCCTCTTTGAAATCAAGCTCGAGGAATTCGGCGCCCATGCTTTTTACCTGTTCTTTCACTTCCGGGCGGGTATCGAAGGCGCGCACGATGGCGCCCAGGCTACGTGCCGCACCAATGGCGGCCAGCCCGGCGACGCCTGCGCCGATCACCATCACTTTCGCCGGCGGCACTTTGCCCGCCGCGGTGATCTGGCCGGTAAAGAAACGGCCGAATTCATGTGCCGCTTCCACTACCGCCCGATAGCCGGCGATATTGGCCATCGAGCTGAGCGCATCCAGCGACTGCGCGCGCGAAATACGCGGTACCGCATCCATCGCCATCACGTTGATGTTGCGGGCGGCCAGCTTCTCCATCAGCGCCGGGTTCTGCGCCGGCCAGATAAAGCCGATAAGCGTGGCGCCTTCGCGCAGCAGCGCGATCTCTTCATCATCGGGCGCGTTCACCTTCAGCACGATATCAGCCTGCAGCGCCTGTTGACGATCGACCAGTGCGGCTCCTGCCTGCTGATAGGCACTATCGTCGAAGCTGGCCGCCAGGCCCGCCTGCTGTTCGATTGCCACGCTAAACCCCAGCTTAAGCAGCTGCTCCACCGTTTTCGGCGTTGCGGCCACGCGGGCTTCATTGGGCAACCGCTCTTTGGGTACTCCAATTAACATAGTTTTCCCTTTCATCGGTTAGTGATGACCCAGAACGGCGGGAACGGTATCCGCTGTTCGCTTCGGACTTTGTATCAAAGTGTGTATAACCTACTGAATCCGGGTCTGATGATCTACCCGTAACCGGGCTCGGATGCTTTTTCATGCAAAAATGCAGCCCGGAACGGCGTCTGCATTATTTTTACCGGTTAAACTGCCTTTTTTCAGTGATATCCTGCTGCCGCAGGGGGCGATAAACAGCATAACGGCCAAATTTTCACCCTTATTTAACAATAACTTAACTAAATAAGTTGTATCATCAATCGTTTAAAGCGGTAAGCGCAGCGTAAAACGCGGTAAATATCGCGCCCGGCCGCGCCGCCGTTTTATGATTAAACCGGCGCGCCTGAATGGCATAAATTGGCTGAGACAGCGGCCATTATTACATGCAATAATCGGCAGCTAATCTGTTACACATCAAGAGTCCAGCACGTTTTCGTACTCACTTTTTGCGTAAGGCGAAGGATTATTTTTATGAAGCTGAAGAACACTCTTCTGGTGACCGCCCTGCTGTCATCGATGACGCTGACCGCTCAGGCGGCGCAGGAGCTGTCACCAGAAAAAGCGGCCGCGTTAAAACCATTCGAACGTATCAATATTACCGGCCGCTTCAACTCCATCGGCGACGCCACCGACGCCGTCTCCAAACGTGCGGATGAGCTGGGCGCCGCCGCCTTTTATGTGGTTGGCACGACCGACGCTACCGGCAACAGCGGCAACTGGCGTGTTTCCGCCGATCTCTATCGCGCCGATGCGCCGACAGCAGACAATAGCCGCAGCTACCGCTATTTCAGCGGCGTGAAAGAGCTGCCGAAGGCGGAAGCTTATGCGCTGGAGCCTTACGATACTGTTTCCGTCAGCGGGTTCTACCGCAGCCAGCCTGACGTGAATGACGCTATCGGTAAAGCGGCGAAAGCGAAAGGCGCCGCCGCCTTCTTTATCGTACGCCAGATTGATGCCAACAGCGGCGGCAACCAGTACATTACCGCCTATGTCTATAAAGCGGACGCGCCTAAACGTCAGGTGCAGAGCCCGAACGCCATTCCGCGTAACTCCGACGCGGGCAAAGCGGCGCTGGCCGCCGGCGGCGCGGCAGCGAAGCAGGTTGAGCTGCCGGGCGTCGCCTCTTCCGAGACGCCGAGCAACAAGGTAGGCCGCTTCTTCGAAACGCAGACCTCCACAGGCGAGCGCTACACCGTGCGCCTGCCGAACGGCAAAGAGATTCAGGAAGTGAATGCCATCACCGCCGCGCAGATGCAGCCGTTCGATACCGTGACCTTCACCGGCCACTTCGGCACGCCGACGGAGATCTCCGAAGCGGTGGCCAAACGCGCCGCGGCGAAAGGCGCGAAGTTCTACCACGTCACCCGTCAGTGGCAGAACCAGAGCGGCGGCAACCTGACCGTCACCGCCGATCTGTTCAAATAATCCGCACCCGGAGCGGCCGCCCGGCCGCTCCGTAACATTCTGAATAATCTGTAGCGCTTTTTGCATAGACACGCATTGCACCGCAGCCCCGCACTCCGTAAAATCGCCGCCTTATTTCAGCGGAAACGAAGGTCTCTTTCGCTTCACGCCTGATGAAAAGTCAACCGCAACGCGGTTCCCTGGTTATTTATTCTGTTTCAGGACGGTTTCTTGGACAAAAAATTAGGCCTTAGCGCGCTGACCGCGCTGGTACTCAGCTCTATGCTGGGCGCAGGGGTTTTCAGCCTGCCGCAAAATATGGCGGCCGTCGCCAGTCCCGCCGCTTTGCTTATCGGCTGGGCGATTACCGGCGCGGGCATTCTGTTTCTTTCGCTGGCGATGCTGCTGCTGACGCGCCTGAAACCGGAACTGGACGGCGGTATTTTTACCTATGCCCGTGACGGCTTCGGCGAACTGGTAGGCTTCAGCTCCGCCTGGGGATACTGGCTGTGCGCGGTGATCGCTAATGTCTCCTATCTGGTGATCGTCTTCTCCGCGTTAAGCTTTTTCACCGACTCGCCCGGCCACGTGGTGTTCGGCGACGGTAATACCTGGCAGGCGATGCTCGGCGCATCGGTGTTGCTGTGGCTGGTTCACTGGCTGGTGCTGCGCGGCGTGCAGACTGCCGCCAGCATTAACCTGCTCGCCACGCTCGGCAAGCTGGTGCCGCTCGGCCTGTTCGTGGTACTGGCGATTATCGCTTTCAATCTCGATCGTTTCCGCTTCGACTTTACCGGCGTGGAATTGGGTAAACCGGTGTGGGAGCAGGTTAAGCAAACCATGCTGATTACGCTGTGGGTGTTTATCGGCGTTGAAGGCGCAGTGGTGGTGTCAGCGCGCGCGCGCAACAAGCGCGATGTCGGCAAGGCGACGCTGTTGGCGGTGTTGGCCGCGCTGAGCGTCTATCTGCTGGTGACGCTGCTGTCGCTGGGGATCGTGCCGCGCGCCGAGCTGGCGGAGATGCGTAACCCGTCGATGGCCGGCCTGATGACCAAACTGATCGGCTCCTGGGGCAACGCGGTGATCGCGCTGGGTCTGGTGGTGTCAGTGTGCGGCGCCTACCTGAGCTGGACGATTATGGCGGCGGAAGTGCCCTTTATCGCCGCGCAGCAGGGCGCGTTTCCGCGCAGCCTGAGCAAGCAGAACCGCCATAACGCGCCGTCCGCCTCGCTCTGGCTGACCAACGGCAGCGTGCAGGTCTGCCTGATTTTGATCTGGCTGACCAATTCCGATTACAACACGCTGCTAACCATCGCCTCGGAAATGGTGCTGGTGCCCTATTTCCTCGTCGGCGCTTATCTGCTGAAGCTGGTGTGGGGCAAAGGCAAGGCGAAGATGACGCTGGTGGCATTGGGCGCCTGCGCTTACGGCCTGTGGCTGCTGTACGCCTCCGGGCCGCTGCATCTGCTGCTGTCGGTGATCCTCTACGCGCCGGGGATGCTGCTGTTTCTGTTCGCCCGCCGCGGCGGCAGAGGGATAACCGCGCTGAGCGTGGCCGAGCGCGCCGCCATCACCCTGCTGGTGATCGGCGCCGTCCCGGCGACCTGGATGTTAATGCGGTAATCAGTGTGGGGCGGCTGGGAATTGAATGGTCAGCCGCTCCTCCTGCTGGGACAGCGACAACGGCTTGCGGTATTCATGATGAATCGCATCAAGCTGCTCGCTGGAAAGCGGGTAAGGCAATAAAATATCAAACTGCGCGATATGCTGCTGCTCGGCTAAGGTAATCAGCCGGGCGATATTAATCTCATCGCTAACCTGCGTTGAAATGATTTGCAACGCTAATTCTTTCAGCCGCTCTGAAGGGGGCCGCTGCGAATCCGCCGGGTTACGTGTCACCATGCCGAAGATCGGCATTACGCCGTAAATCGCATCGACGAAGCTCCAGCGCTTTTTACAGGATGCAGCAAGAAAATCGGTATAATTGAAGCAGATACGGTCATTTAAGCCCGCTGACGCCAGCTGTTTATCTGACACCCTCACTCTCCTCCTGGCCAGAAAAAAAGGGCGATAACCTCGGTTAACAACCCTTCAGATATAATGACATAGTTTCCCCGCGTTGTACTATACATCTTGCGTCATTTAACGGGCGTTGATGGTGGTTATTATCTGAAAAGGATATGCTGGTTTAATTCGCAGCCTTAATTTTTACATCATGAATAAAATAGTTTTTGTCGAGGACGATCCGGATGTAGGCGAGCTGATTGCCGCCTGGCTTAGTCGTCACGGGCTGGAAGTGATTGTGGAAAGCCGTGGCGACCGCGCCGAGGCGGTAATTGCGCAGCAACAGCCTGACCTGGTGATGCTGGATATTATGCTGCCGGGCAAAGATGGCATGACCCTGTGTCGCGACCTGCGCGCCAGCTGGTCCGGCCCGATTGTGCTGCTTACTTCGCTGGACAGCGATATGAACCATATCCTGTCGCTGGAGATGGGCGCTAACGACTACATTCTGAAAACCACGCCGCCGGCGGTGCTGCTGGCGCGCCTGCGCCTGCATCTGCGCCAGGCGAACACCTCGCATCACGACGAGATCGCGCCGGTGGTCAACAGCCAGAAAGCGCTGCGCTTCGGCACGCTGACCATCGATCCGCTCAATCGCCAGGTGACGCTGGGCCAGGAGATTATCGCCCTTTCCACCGCCGATTACGATCTCCTCTGGGAGCTGGCGACCCACGCCGGGCAGATCCTTAATCGCGATGCGTTGCTGAAAACCCTGCGCGGCGTGAGCTATGACGGCATGGATCGCAGCATCGACGTGGCGATTTCCCGTCTGCGCAAAAAGCTGCACGACAGCGCCACCGAGCCTTATCGCATCAAAACCATCCGCAACAAAGGTTATCTGTTTGCGCCACACGCCTGGGATACGCTCGCGGAATGAGAAAACTTTTTATCCAGTTTTATCTGCTGCTGTTCGTCTGTTTTCTGGTGATGACCATGCTGGTCGGCCTGGTGTACAAATTCACCGCCGAACGCGCCGGACGCCAGTCGATGGACGATCTGATGAAAAGCTCGCTCTACCTGATGCGCAGCGAGCTGCGGGAGATCCCGCCGCGCGACTGGAATAAAACCATCAATAATCTCGACCTGAACCTGTCGTTTAAGCTGCATATCGAGCCGATGAGCAAATATCAGCTCGATCCGGTCAGCATGCGCCGTCTGCGCGCGGGTGAGATTGTGGCGCTGGACGACGAATACACCTTTCTGCAGCATATTCCGCGCAGCCACTATGTGCTGGCGGTCGGCCCCATCCCCTATCTCTTCTATTTGCACGAGATGCGGCTGCTGGATATCGCGCTGCTGGCGTTTATCGGCATGTCGCTGGCGCTGCCGGTATTTATCTGGATGCGCCCCTACTGGAAAGATATGCTGAAGCTGGAGTCGGCGGCGCAGCGTTTCGGCAAGGGCCATCTGGATGAGCGTATCCATTTCGATAACGCTTCAAGCCTGGTGCGCCTCGGCGTTGCCTTTAATCAGATGGCGGACAACATCAATACGCTGGTGGCAAGTAAAAAGCAGCTGATCGACAACATCGCCCATGAGCTGAGAACGCCGCTGGTGCGCCTGCGCTATCGGCTGGAGATGAGCGACAACCTCAGCGCGGCGGAATCGAGCGCGCTGAAGCGCGATATTGGCCAGCTGGAATCCCTTATCGAGGAGTTGCTGACCTACGCGCGGCTCGATCGGCCGCAGGTGGAGCTATTTTTGCAGTCGGTAGATCTCGCCGCCTGGCTCGGTGAGCGCATCGCCGATATCCGTTCGGTGCATCCCGAATATGATATCGCGCTCGATCTGCCCCAGCGCGATAACGTCGGCGTCTCCGATACCCGGCTGATGGAGCGCGTGCTGGACAACCTGGTCAATAACGCGCTGCGCTACGCCGAACAGCGGCTGCGGGTCGGGCTATGGTTCGACGGCAACCTGGCCTGCCTGCAGGTAGAGGATGATGGCCCCGGCATTCCGCTTGAGGAGCGCCAGCGGGTGCTGGAGCCATTTGTGCGGCTTGATCCCAGCCGCGACCGCGCGACTGGCGGCTGCGGGCTAGGGCTGGCGATAGTGCAGTCGGTGGCGCAGGCGCTGGGCGGCTTCGTGACCATCGACAGCAGCCCGCTCGGCGGCGCCAGCGTTCGCTTTTGCTGGCCGGTTGATCTACCCTTGCGCAGTACAGCGACCCATCCCTAACTTATCAAGGAGATATGCGTGACATCGGCTTATCAACAACTGACCCGGACATTCCAGCGCCTGTCGCGCTTTGGCCATCTCTCCGCCATCGCCGGCTGGGATATGCAAACCATGATGCCACCCGCCGGCAGCCAGGCGCGGGGCGAAGCGCTGGCTGAGCTAAGCGTGCTGCAGCATCAGATCCTGACCGACAGCCGGGTGGCAGCCTGGCTGGATGCGGCGCAGCAGGAATCGCTGAACGATGTGGAACAGGCTAACCTGCTGGAGATGACGCGCGCGTGGCAACAGGCGGCGCTGCTGCCCGCCTCGCTGGTGGAAGCGAAATCGATCGCCGGCTCGCGCTGCGAACACGCCTGGCGCCAGCAACGTCCTGCGAATGACTGGCAGGGTTTCGCCGCCAACCTGAAAGAGGTGGTGCGCCTGAGCCGCGAAGAGGCGGAGATCCGCGCTCAGGCGGCGGGCTGTTCGCGCTATGACGCTCTGCTCGACCTCTATGAACCGGGCATGACCAGCGCGCAGCTGGACACCACCTTCGGCGATCTTATTCAGTGGCTGCCGTCACTGCTGGAACGCGTAGTGGAGAAACAGGCGGCGGAGCCGGTCGATACACCGCTGGGGCCGTTCCCGATCGAGGCGCAGCGTCAGCTCGGCCTGCAGCTGATGAAGCTGCTCGGTTTCGATTTCAATGCCGGACGCCTTGATGTCAGCGCCCATCCTTTCTGCGGCGGCGTGCCGGAGGATGTACGCATCACTACCCGCTATAACGAAAACGAATTCGTCAGCGCGATGATGGGCGTGATCCATGAAACCGGCCACGCGCGCTACGAGCAAAACCTGCCGAAAACCTGGGGCGGTCAGCCGGTGGCGCTGGCGCGCTCTACCGCCATTCATGAATCGCAGAGCCTGTTTTTCGAAATGCAGCTGTCGCGCAGCGCCCCCTTCCTGCAGCATATTCTGCCGCTGGTGACCGCACAGATGGGCGACCAGCCCGCGTTGACCCCTGATAACTTCGTGCGGCTGAACCAGCGCGTGAAGCGCGGCTTTATCCGCGTCGACGCTGACGAAGTTAGCTATCCGCTGCATGTGATCTTGCGCTATGAAATCGAGCGCGCGCTGATCGGCGGCGATATCGAAGTGGAAGATATTCCGGCGCTGTGGGATGAGAAAATGCAGCGCTACCTGGGGCTGGATACCCAGGGTAACTACCGCGACGGCTGTATGCAGGATATCCACTGGACCGACGGCGCCTTCGGCTACTTCCCGACCTATACGCTCGGCGCGATGTACGCGGCGCAGCTGTTCCAGGCGGTGCGCCGTGCGCTGCCGCAGCTGGACCAGCAGATCGCCGCGGGCGAATTGCAGCCGATCTTCGACTGGCTGTCGCAGAATATCTGGCAGCATGGCAGCCGCTTCCCGACCGCACAGCTGATCGCGCAGGCGAGCGGCGAAGATCTCAACCCGCTGCACTTCCGTCGTCATCTGGAGCAGCGCTACCTCGGCTAGCGCGCCCGTACCGGTCTGCCGCCTCTGTGCAGGCCGGTTTTCTCGCGTTGTACATTAGGTTACACGCCGATACCAATCACTCACGGAAAGCCCGACCGCGTTTCTTTATATTCTCTCTACCGGCCCCGCAGTGGGCTAATACATGAAGAAACATTCGAGGGTTTTGCAATGAAAAAATTATTTGCTCTGGTTGTAGCCGCTGCTATGGGTATCTCTTCCGTTGCTTTCGCAGCTGAGACCACCGCCGCTCCGGCACCGGCCGCTGCCGCCACCACTACCACCGCTGCCCCGGCTAAAGCTGAACACAAAGCCGCGCATCACAAGCATAAAAAAGCGGTTGCTCAAAAAGCGCAGGCTGCGAAAAAGCATCATAAAAAAGCGGCTAAGCCGGCTGAACAGAAAGCGCAGGCTGCGAAGAAGCATCACAAACACGCCGCTAAACCGGCCGAGCAGAAAGCGCAGGCTGCGAAAAAGCACCACAAAAAAGTTGTAAAATCAGCGGCAAAATAATGGCGGGAGCCAGCTCCTGACAAGAACAGCTAACAAACACCCGGACTTCCGGGTGTTTTTTCCTGGAGTAACGGAAATGGTACGTCGCTATCGTTTCGAAATCATCCTTGCCGTCATGATCCTGTGTGGCGCAATTGCGGCCTGCTTCTATATTTGACGGTCGTAGCGTACTGATATTCCGGATTAAACTCCCTTTTTTGTTTCTCACCGACTATAGTTAACGCGTAACGCGTGTTAACCCTTTATTCTTACCATTCTCCCCCTTCCTGAGAGAGATATGCGCATAACGGCTGTGTTAGTAGTGGGTTTGCTCTGTTTTCCCTTTTTTACGCATGCAGATGATGACAGCGATGAAGGACCGAGCCCTGAAGAGATCAAAACGCTGTTCTTCGGCCATGATGACCGTAAGCCGGTCGATCACGCCGCCAGCGTGCCATGGGAGGCGATCGGGCAGCTGGAGACCGCAAGCGGCAACCTCTGCAGCGCAACGTTGATCTCCGCCCATCTGGCGCTGACCGCCGGACATTGTCTGGTGACGCCCCCAGGCCGCCTGGATAAGCCGGTCGCCCTGCGTTTTATCGCCGGCGACAATGGCTGGCGCTATGAAATTCATGATATTGAAGCGCGCGTCGATCCCAGCCTCGGCAAGAAACTTAAAGCTGACGGCGACGGCTGGATCGTGCCTGCCGCCGCGGCGCCCTATGATTACGGCCTGATCGTACTGCGCAATCCCCCTTCCGGCATTACGCCGGTTCCGCTGTTTGACGGCTCACGCAGCGATCTCAGCGCCGCCCTGAAAACCACCGGCCGTAAGGTTACCCAGGCGGGCTATCCGGAAGATCATCTGGATGCGCTCTGGTCGCATCGCGATTGTTTGATCACCGGCTGGGCGCAGCGTTCAGTGCTGTCGCACCAGTGCGATACCCTGCCCGGCGACAGCGGCTCGCCGCTGCTGCTGCAAACCGACGACGGCTGGCGGCTGATTGCGGTGCAAAGCTCCGCGCCGGCGGCGGCGGACCGCTATCGCGCCGACAACCGCGCTATCGCCGTCACCGCCTTTCATGACGATTTAGAGGCGCTGGCGGCAGAGTAGAGAGTCCCGGGCGGGAGAATTAGCGGGTCGTTGACTGGCTATCGCGGCGCTTCGCTCGCGCGGCGCTGCAGAAAACACCGCCGAGCGAGTAAAGCGCCGGCCGCCGATGCGGCCGGCGGCGATCAGCCGGCGATCTGTTCCATCGCCTGCAGGATACGCTTATCGGAAATGGGATAAGGGGTGCCAAGCTGTTGAGCGAAATAGCTAACGCGCAGCTCCTCAATCATCCAGCGGATCGCCTGCACATCCTCATCATCGCGCCGCGCCGGCGGCAGCTTGTTCAGCCAGCTCTGCCACGCCTGCTGCACCTGCTCCACCTTCAACATGCGCGCGCGATCGCTGTGCGGATCGACCGGCAGTTTTTCCAGCCGACGTTCGATCGCCTGCAGATAGCGCAGCGTATCGGGTAACCGCTTCCAGCCGTTCTGGGTGACGAAGCCGCGATAAACCAGGCCGCTCATCTGCGCTTTGATATCCGATAGCCCTAACGCCATGGTCATATCCACGCGCCCTTTCAGCCGCTTGTTGATAGAGAACACCGTCGTCAGGATCTGCTCCACCAGCTTCGCTATCTCCACCACGGTATCGTTCAGGCCGGCGCGGACCTTCTCGTGCAGCTCACGGAAATCCGCTTCCTTCCAGGCCGGGCCGCCGTTTTCCGCCATCAGCTTATCGATACCGCAGCTAATGCAGTCATCGATCAGCTCCAGCACCTTGCCGTAAGGGTTAAAGTAGAGCCCCAGCTTGGCCTTGTTCGGCAGCTTCTCGTGCAGATATTTCACCGGCGACGGAATATTCAGCAGCAGCAGACGGCGCTGGCCGCGCCACATCATTTTTTGCTGCTCATGCTGACTGTCGAACAGGCGGATCGCCACGCTCTCTTTTTCATCCACCAGCGCCGGCCAGGCTTTCACACTGTAGTTGCCGCGCTTCTGCTCGAACTGTGCCGGCAGATCGCCGAAGCTCCAGATATGCAGGCCGCTCTGCTCAAGGCCGTCATCGGCCACTTTCGACAGCGTCTCCTGCACCTTGCCTTTCAGCGAGGCTTTCAGCGCCGCGAGATCCTTGCCCTCTTTCAGCTTGCGGTTATGTTCATCCAGCACGCGGAAAGTGATTTTCAGGTGATCGGGCACCTGATCCCACTGCCAGGCATCGCGGTCGATGGTGACGCCGGTCATGCGGCGGAACTCGCGCTCCAGCGCGTCGAGCAGCGGCACGTCGGTATCGGTAATGCGCCCCAGAAACGCCTCGGCGTAGTTGGGCGCGGGAACAAAGTTACGGCGCACCGGCTTCGGCAGCGATTTAATCAGCGCGATAATCAGCTCGCGGCGCAGGCCAGGGATCTGCCATTCAAACCCCGCCTCTTCCACCTGGTTCAGCAACGGCAGCGGAATATGTACCGTGACGCCGTCGGCGTCCGCGCCCGGCTCAAACTGATAGCTAAGGCGCAGCTTCAGGTTGCCCTGATGCCAGAAGTTGGGATAGTCGAGCTTGCTGACCTTATCGGCGCCCTCTTTGATCAGCATCTCTTTATCGAAAGAGAGCAGATCGGGCGTCTGCTGGCTCGCCTTTTTCCACCAGCTGTCGAAATGGCGCGCGGAGACCACATCGTGGCCGATGCGGCTGTCATAAAAGGCGAACAGCGTTTCGTCATCCACCAGAATGTCACGCCGCCGCGATTTATGCTCCAGATCCTCAACTTCGCTGCGTAGCTTTTGATTGGCCTTAAAGAACGCATGGCGGGTTTGCCAGTCGCCTTCCACCAGCGCGTGACGAATAAAGAGTTCGCGCGACAGCTGCGGATCGATGGGCCCGTAGTTCACCTTGCGCGCGTTCACGATCGGCAGGCCGTACAGCGTCACTTTCTCCATCGCCATCACTGCGCCCTGCGCTTTCTCCCAGTGCGGCTCGCTGTAGCTGCGCTTGATCAGGTGCTGCGCGAGCGGCTCGATCCACTCCGGATCGATACGTGCGGCGATGCGACCCCACAGGCGGCTGGTTTCCACCAGCTCCGCCACCATGGTCCATTTCGGCGGTTTTTTAAACAGCGCCGAGCCGGGAAAGATAGAGAAGCGGGCGTTACGCGCGCCGCTGAACTCTTGCTTTTCCGCATCCTTCAGGCCGATATGCGACAGCAGGCCGGTCAGCAGCGCGGTATGAATTTCGCGGTAAGGCGCCGGCTCGCTGTTAACCGGCATCCCCAGCTCCCGCACCACCTGGCGCAACTGGGTATAGATATCCTGCCATTCGCGCACGCGCAGGTAGTTCAGATAATCGACTTTGCACTGACGGCGGAACGCGTTGCCGGAGAGCGCCTTCTGCTGCTCCTGCAGATAGTTCCACAGGTTAACGAAAGCGACAAAATCGGACTCTTTATCGGCGAAGCGGCGATGTTTCTCATCGGCGGCCTGCTGCTTCTCCACCGGACGCTCGCGCGGATCCTGAATCGACAGCGCCGCGACGATAATCATCACTTCGCGCACGCAGCCATATTTCTGCGCCTCCAGCACCATGCGCGCCAGGCGCGGGTCGACCGGCAGCTGCGCCAGCTGGCGGCCCGACGGCGTCAGGCGATAGCGGCCGTTTTCCTCTTCGGTAATCGCGCCCAGCTCTTCCAGCAGCCGCACGCCATCCTGAATGTTGCGCTTATCGGGCGCTTCGACAAAGGGGAAGGCGCTGATATCACCCAGTCCCAGCGCGGTCATCTGCAGGATAACCGAAGCGAGGTTGGTACGCAGGATCTCCGGATCGGTAAATGCCGGACGGCTTAAGAAATCCTCCTCGGAATAGAGGCGAATACAGATGCCTTCAGATACGCGGCCGCAGCGCCCTTTACGCTGGTTGGCCGACGCCTGAGAGACCGGCTCGATCGGCAGACGCTGCACCTTGGTGCGGTAGCTGTAGCGGCTGATGCGCGCGGTACCGGGATCGATAACGTATTTGATGCCGGGCACCGTCAGCGAGGTTTCGGCCACGTTGGTCGCCAGCACGATGCGGCGGCCGCCGTGCGACTGAAATACCCGATTCTGCTCGGCGTTCGACAGGCGCGCGTAGAGCGGCAGGATCTCAGTATGCGGCAGGTCGCGCCGGCTCAGCGCATCGGCGGTGTCGCGGATTTCGCGCTCGCCGCTCATAAAAATCAGGATATCGCCGCTGCTCTCCTGGCCCAGCTCATCCACCGCGTCGAAAATTGCCTGCAGCTGATCGCGGTCGCTCTCATCGACATCGCTGACCACCGGACGATAGCGCACTTCCACCGGATAAGTGCGGCCTGAGACCTCCACCACCGGCGCGTTATTGAAGTGGCGCGAGAAGCGCTGCGGATCGATGGTCGCAGAGGTGATGATCACTTTCAGATCGGGGCGGCGCGGCAGCAGCTCGCGCAGATAGCCGAGCAGGAAATCGATATTCAGGCTGCGCTCGTGCGCCTCATCGATAATGATGGTGTCGTACTGCATCAGCAGCCGATCCTGCTGGATTTCCGCCAGCAGGATGCCGTCGGTCATCAGCTTGACCTGGGTGGCGTCGCTGACCTGATCGTTAAAGCGCACCTTGTAGCCGACGCAGCCGCCGAGCGAGGTTTCCAGCTCTTCGGCGATACGGTTCGCCACCGTGCGCGCCGCCAGACGACGCGGCTGGGTATGGCCGACCAGCCCTTTTACCCCGCGCCCCAGCGACAAACAGATTTTCGGCAGCTGGGTGGTTTTCCCGGAGCCGGTTTCGCCCGCCACAATCACCACCTGATGATCGCGGATCGCCTCGGCGATCGCCTGCTGCTTCTGGCTGACCGGCAGGTTTTCCGGGAAGCGAATGGTCGGGGTCAGCGCCTGACGCTGCTGCAGACGCTGCTCCGCCTGCGCGAATTCATTTTCCAGCTCGTCGGCGATGCCCTGCTGCGCCGCCAGATTTTTCACTTTTTTGGCGCCGTGCAGGCGGCGCTGCAGACGCTGACGGTCGCGCAGCGTTACGTTTTCCAGCCGCGCCCAGAAAGGCGCGATCGGCGATGTGTTTGATTCGACAGACATAATAATTACCTTTTCCACACGGCGGCTTCTGCTTGCTGTTATGGCCGCCGCGCCGTCGGTCAGCGCCGACGTCACGTTCATTTACTGCGGCTTATGTTACCACAGGCGGTGCGGACAGGGATGGCCTGCTCCGCGCTTGTTCAAGAATTTCGAACATCGGTCTCGAAATATTGCGCTTTCACTGGTGCGGTAAACTCCCTACAGTGTAAGCCATTGAGCGGACAGACTTCCGTATTCCAGAGACAGGAAAAAATTATGAGCAAAGTATTAGTTTTAAAATCCAGTATTCTTGCCGGTTATTCTCAGTCTGGTCAGCTGGCCGATTTTTATGCCGCGCAGGCGAAAGCCAAAGGCGATCAGGTGACGGTACGCGACCTGGCGGCCGATGCGATTCCGGTACTGGACGGCGAGCTGGTTGGCGCGCTGCGCCCTTCCGATGCGGCCCTGAGCCCGCGTCAGCAGGAAGCGCTGGCGCTTTCTGATGCGCTGATCGCTGAGCTGAACGCGCATGATGTGATTGTTATTGCGGCGCCGATGTACAATTTCAACATCCCGACTCAGCTGAAAAACTACTTCGATCTGATCGCCCGCGCCGGCGTTACCTTCCGCTATACCGAAGCGGGCCCGGAAGGCCTGGTGAAAGGCAAACGCGCTATTGTTATCTCCAGCCGCGGCGGCATTCATAAAGATACCCCGAGCGACCTGCTGACCCCTTACGTGCAGCTGTTCCTCGGCTTTATCGGCATTACCGACGTCAACTTCGTCTTTGCCGAAGGCATCGCCTACGGCCCGGAAGTGGCAACCAAAGCGACGTCAGAAGCGAAAGAAACCCTGGCGCAGCTGGCTACCGCCTGATGCGTAACGCTGGCCGCCGCCCTGGCGGCCAGCGGCGTTACTTCCTGATCCACTGCCCGTTGATACCCCGCACGTACTCGCCCGTCGCGGCGCGCTGCACCAGTTTTTCTCCGGCGATACGCGCCACCTCATCCGTATGTAAATGATTCTGCTGCGCAATCTGCTGGTAGTGCTGTTCGCGCCCCTGATTGATGCGCGCCACCAGCGCCAGCGTTTCCGCATCCTGCAGGCGCGGCGCCAGATAGCCGTTCAAAGTTTCGCCGACGCGCCCTTGCTGACGCGCCTCATCAAGCGTTAGCGCCATCGCCGCCGGCGATGCCAGCGTCAGCAGCAGACAGAGTTTCACCCAGCCTTTCATTCCGCCTCCGCTCAAAAAAGGTCGCTCTTGTCTAACAGCGCTTCCACATCTTTATCAACTTTGATGTGGATTTCATGTTCGATCCTGACGTTCATGTTGATGGTGATCGGTTCCTTCGGCGCCGCGACTTCAATGCGCGGCACGCAGCCGGCCAGCCCGCTACAGCAGGCCAGCAGCAGCAGCCGGTTAATTTTCATGATGGGTGTCCTTTTGTGTCGGCAGAGTGGCGT
Source organism: Mixta gaviniae (assembly GCF_002953195.1). Taxonomy (GTDB): domain Bacteria; phylum Pseudomonadota; class Gammaproteobacteria; order Enterobacterales; family Enterobacteriaceae; genus Mixta; species Mixta gaviniae. Next base: position 2,334,915 of record NZ_CP026377.1, read on the forward strand.
TCTGCTCTACCCAGGATTGTAAATTATCGCCAAAACGCAGGCTGCGCCACAGCTGAAACAGGTTCTCCTGATGGCGGTAGCTCAGGTTCACATGCTGGTCGCGGTTGCTGAAACGGCTGGCGCCGTTGACCTGCGCCTGCATGGTCAGATCGCCGATGGCATTCAGGTTAATCGTCGCCCAGCTGCGCGATATCTCCATATAGCGCAGCCAGTCGAGCGCCGCGCCCGCGGCGATATTATTGCTGGCGATCGCGTCCGCCATCTGCTTATCGAGCCGCAGGGTTAACGGGCCGTCGTTAGCGATCCACCCCTCTTTCACCAGCCACGGCGAATCCTTCAGCCACAGCGGCAGCTCGCCATTAATCCGTCCCGACAGCGCGATCTGCTTCGGCTTCAGCGCGGTGATCAGCTCGCTCAGGCTAATCTGCCGCAGGCGAATAAGCGCGGGCTGATGCTGCGGCATACGCAGCTGCGCCATGCTCAGGCTGCCGCCGAGCAGATCCAGACTGACGTTGCTGAGGGTCAACGGCGTGCGTTCGCTCCAGGGCCAGCTGCCCTGCAGATCGGCGCTGACGTTAGCCATCGGGAACTGACTGCTGATGCTTTTGATGCGCAGCGATACCGGGCCGTGGGTGCCCAGCTGCCAGCGGCTGGCGCGCAGCCGGAACGGCAGCGAGAAATCGATCCCCTGGATGCGGTTATCCGGCATCCAGACTGCGCCCTCTTCCACCACCCAGTGGCCGCCGGCGGTGAATCCCTGCTGGCCGGAGGCGGAAAATGCCACCTGCGCGCGCAGCGTGCCATCGGTGATGTTCATTTTCAGATCGGGACTCAGCAACGGCTGGAACACCGTCAGCAACTGGCGCGGCCACCAGCCCTCTCCGCGCAGCCGTTCGCCGTCCCAGCGGCCATTCAGGCGCACCGGACCGATATCGCGCGCGCGCAGCTCGCCATTAAACAGGAAATGGGTCGGATCGTTGCCGTTAAGCGCCAGCGTCAGCGCCGGCGCCGGCAAATAGCCGCCGTTGTCAAAGCGGGTTTCGCGCGCCGCCAGCGTCAGAGCGCCGTTAAAGGCGCCATCATCCGCCGCGCGCCGCCAGACCAGCGGCTGCGTCAGATGCAGCCGCGGCTGCGCGACGGTAGTTTTGCCGTAGCGTAGCTGGTCAAAACCGGTGGAGAGCGTATCCAGGGCGATGGTGTTCTGCTGCCAGCCGCCGGTGCCCATCCCATCCCATTTCGCCGCCAGCGGCGCCAGATAGCCGTTACCCCAGTAGCGCCAGCTCCAGCGCCCACTGTCGGGCCAGAAATCGCGCGCGCGGCCATCAAGGTGCAGCGTAAAGCGCCCTTTGCTGGCGTCGTGCGCGCTGAGGATCGCCTGCAGGCGGCCGTTGACGCCGGCGGAAGAGAGGGTGACGCCCGCCAGCGGCCAGCGCGCCTCATCCACCTCCAGCGTGGAGAGCAAACGGCCGCGCATCCGCAGCAACGCGCCGGGGGCAATGTGCAGCTGTGGATCCAATAGCGAGCCGGTCAGCGTGCCGGGCAGCGAAGCGTAAAACTGCAGCGCGGCCAGTTTGCTTTCGCCGGTCAGGCGCAGCGGCAGCTCGCTATCGGTGAGCGACAGACGTCCCGGCCCCAGCGTCAGCACCACGTTGCCTTTACCGCCGCGCCCCTGGGTGAGCATATTCATGCGTCCGCTCAGGGTGGTCGCCTCCAGCCCTTGTCGCCAGTTAGCAAGCGTCAGCGCCACGCCGCCTGCCAGCGGCTGCGCCGCCCACGGCCAGCGCCAACGGCCCCCGACAATGCGAATCTGTTCAGCGGTAACCTGCCAGGGCAATGTCACCAGCGGCGTCGCTTCATCCGGGGAAGTGACGGTCAGCCTGCCCGCCTGCCGCCGCCAGTCGAGGGCGACATGCAGCGGATGCGGCGGCTGCGTCAGGGTAAAATCGCCTTCGAGCTGCCCGCTTTCCGGCACGCCGTTGGCGAACTCTGTTAGCTCCAGCGCGCCGTGCAGCGTTACCGGCTGAGTCTGGCCGGGGGGATGAAGGGTCAGCTGGCGCAGCGTCAGCCGCTGTCCCTGCAGCTCGGCCTGCACCCGCAGATTATCGCCCTGGTAATCGAGCCGCTGCGCCGCGCGATCGAGGGTCAGCCGCAGGGCGCCTGCCCAGCTCTGATAAGGATTCACCACCAGCTGCCGCACCGTAATATCGGCGGGCGGCAGCAGCGCCTGCCACTGCGTCAGCGTGCGCGGCGCGTCGGACGCGGTATCGCTGGCGGGCAGCCGGCTCAGGCAGGCGCTGTCGAGCGCCAGCCGCTGCGCCCCGGCCAGCCAGCGCGCATGGCGGTAACGCAGCGTCAGCCCGTCGACACCGGCCAGCTGGCAGTCGCCCGCCAGATAGCGTAGCGAAGGCACATAGAGCCCCCCTGCCGCCAGCGCGGCGCGGCATCAAGCGCGATACGCGTGCCTGCGGGCAGCCAGATCCCCGCCAGGCGCGGCAGCCAGTGCGTCACGCTCAGCAGCAGCGTCAGCACCAGCAGAACCAGCGCCAGCAGAAAGGCGAGAGCGAATGAAAAGCGCCGACGCATTGCCATGACAGTCCTGTTCTGTAAAAAATCCCGGCCGCTATGATGGCACGATCGTCAAGCAGGGTGAAGGTTTCACCGCGCTTTTCTGGCCAGCGCCAGCGCCACGCGAAAGCGCGGCGGCGCGCGCCGCAGATTAATGATTACGCCGCATGTCAGCCAGTCTAGAATAAAGGGAGAAGACAATAAGGAGACGATAATGAAACTTGCGGTCTACAGCACCAAACAGTATGACAAGAAGTATCTCGATCACGTTAACCAGCGCTTTGGTTTCGATATCGAATATTTCGATTTTCTGCTGAGCGAGCGGACGGCGATCAACGCCGATAACTGCGAAGCCGTTTGTATTTTTGTGAATGATGATGCCAGCCGTCCGGTGCTGGAGATCCTGCATTCCCAGGGGGTAAAAACGATCGCGCTGCGCTGCGCCGGCTTTAATAACGTCGACCTGGACGCGGCGAAAGCGCTGGGGATGAAAGTGGTGCGTGTGCCGGCCTATTCGCCGGAGGCGGTGGCGGAACATGCGGTCGGCATGATGATGACGCTGAACCGCCGCATTCATCGCGCCTATCAGCGCACCCGCGACGCTAACTTTTCGCTGGAAGGGTTGATCGGCTTTAATATGCACGGCCGTACCGCCGGCGTTATCGGCACCGGGAAAATCGGCATCGCCACGCTGCGGATCCTGAAAGGGTTCGGCATGCGTCTGCTGGCGTTCGATCCCTATCCGAACCCGCAGGCGCTCGACCTGGGCGCGGAATATGTCGATATCAAAACGCTGTTTAAAGAGTCAGACGTGATTACGCTGCACTGCCCGCTGACGCCGGACAACCATCACCTGCTGGATGCCGCCGCCTTCAGCCAGATGAAAGATGGCGTGATGATCATCAATACCAGCCGCGGCGGCCTGGTTGATTCACAGGCAGCGATCGATGCGCTGAAACAGCAGAAAATCGGTTCGCTTGGCATGGACGTCTATGAGAATGAGCGCGATCTCTTCTTTGAAGATAAGTCTAACGATGTGATCCAGGATGACGTGTTCCGTCGTCTTTCCGCCTGCCATAACGTGCTGTTTACGGGCCATCAGGCGTTCCTGACCGCCGAAGCGCTGACCGCGATTTCCGAAACCACGCTCTCTAACCTGCAGCAGCTGCAAAAAGGCGAAGCCTGCCCGAACGAAGTCAGCCCTCCGTAACCGGCCGCTGGTGCGCTCTGTGCGCGCCAGCCGCTGTTAAAAGCGCGCGCAGCTGCCGCTTTCCAGCGCGTTTTCACTACAGCGGCGGCCGTTGGCCAGCTGGCACATACCGACGCTGGTGCCGTCGAGCTGACGCGAGAATGCCAGGGTGCCGCCTGCGCTGGCACAGTTGCTTTCCGCTAAGGATGACATCGCGACTCTGGGCTGGACGTGCGCAGCCGTGGCCTGCTGTGGGGGTTCATTATCGCTGCTGCTGCATGCTGCAAGAAGCAGCGCAGCGCCGGCAAGCAGAAAGGTGGCTGCTTTCATTTGTCGGGCTCCGGGGTAAGTGAAGTGAAGGCTTTGCCAGCATAAGCGACGTTTATCGGTGCGTCGAGATGTGAAACAACTTTTTACGTAATTTTCCCGGCAAAAAGTCTCCAGGAATACTCCCGTTTCGCTTACGGAATAAGCCGAAATGAGTTGATGGCGCCCCCCTGCGCGGCGCCTTTAAACAGGCGCGCCGGGCTGCCTTTTACGGCTTCCGCCCTCTTCTGCTCCGCGCGGAAAAAACCACGGCCCGCCGATCGCCATCACTGACCTCACATCGGATTAGCGCGGCCTGAATCCTAACTGATCTCGCATCGCCTTCGCGCGCTGTTGAACCAGGGGCCGCTGGGGATGCCGGTGCTGGCGAGCAGCGCCGCCCAGGGAGAGATGGTCGCGCCGCTGCGCCCGTTTGCGAAAAACGTAGCGGGCGTGCTGATCCCGCACTGCGGCCACTTTCTTCCCAACGAACAGCCTCAAACGCTCGCCCGCGAGCTGCGCGCATTTTTTGGCTGACACCTCTCTGGCGGGCGTTCTTTGCCCGCCCGCTTACTGGCTCGCCTCGACGCGGTTGCGTCCGTTGCGTTTCGCTTCATAGAGCGCCTTGTCCGCGCGCTCTTTAACGCGCTCCGCCTCGCCCTGCTGGCCGCTGGCGATCAGGGTGCAGCAGCCTGCGCTGATGGTGATCACTTTTTCGGCGCGTTCCGTGGCCTCATGAAGGATGCCCGCTTCACGCACGACGCGCACCGCCCGCTCGGCGAACTGCCTGACGTCAGCCGCGCCGGTAAAAGGCAGGATAATGGCAAACTCCTCGCCGCCGTAGCGCGCCACTAAATCGATATGACGATGCGTCAGGCCGCGCAGCACTGCCCCGACCTTTTTCAGGCACATATCGCCGGCCACATGGCCGTAGGTATCGTTGTAGCGTTTGAAGAAATCGATATCCACCATAATCAGCGACAGCGGTTCGCCGCTTTTGCGCGAACGCTGCAGCTCCTGCTCCAGCAGCGCATCGAACTGCCGGCGGTTCGCCAGCCCGGTTAACCCATCCACCAGCGCCAGCGACTGTAGCGTATGGTTGATGGTAGTCAGCTCATCCCTGACCTGGGTCAGCTCCAGCTGATTGCGCACGTTGGCGCCAACCTGGCGCAGCACAAACCAGCCCATAATGCCCATCATCGCCAGCAGCACCAGGTTGAGTATGCCGTCGGTCAGATTAGCGGCCAGCCAGTCGGCGCGAATTTTATCGCGGTCATAGCCGGCGGTGACAATCAGCGGATATTGATCGAGCCGGGCGTAGCCGTAGATGCGCTCCACGCCGTCCAGCGCCGAGCGCCAGGTCGCGCTGCCGCTGGCGGAGGTCTTCAGCATGGTGGTGAACAGCGGGCTGGCGGAGAGGCTTTTGTTGATCACCGAATCCGGCAGCGGACGCGCGTAAAGTACCGTACTGTCCGCCAGAATGAGCCCCAACACATCGCGCTCGCCGAGAATGTAGTAACTGTAAAACTGCCGGAAGTACTCCACCTTTACCGTCGCCAGCGCCACGCCGGCAAATTCGCCTTTGCTGTCATTCAGACGCACCGATACCGGGATCACCAGCTCGCCGGTTGAGCGGCTACGGATCACATGGCTGATATGCGCGTTGGCATCGCTATGGGTGCGGTGCCAGACAAAATATTCCCGATCCGCATTGCTGGCGCGCGCGGGGATATAGTTGCCTGAGGTAACAATCCAGTTTCCCTGCTTATCATAAATAAACAGGCCATGCAGCTGCGCCAGCTTGCCGTGCTGCTCCCGCAGCTGGCGGGCAAACGCCGGCGACGCGGCGTAGCCCGGGCCGTTTTGCCGTAATTGCCTGACGGCATCGGCCAGGGTGATATCTACCTGCAGAAAGGCATCCTGCGCCTGACGCGCCAGCGAGACCGAAAGGTTGCGCGCATCGTTTTCGCTTTTATTCAGCGTATGTTCCCAGGAAACCCACAGCGCCCAGCTGTTGATGGCGATCACCGCAAAACCGGTTAGCAACAGGAAAAAGGCCATGCTGCGGCCAAGAGAGGTATGTAAAAGAGAGGAAACTGCGCTATCCGTTTTTCTGTCCACGTGCTGATCCCTGAGTAATGGTGCCTATTGAGAAGCATAACTGATGAATCAAAAGTGGGAAATGAGGAAACCGCAGGAGAGCCTGTTATTCAGCAACAGGGTGATGCCCGCTGTTTAAAACCGCATGATAGCGGGATTCAGAAAAGGCTAAGCGCTGGCGTAAAGCGGGATAAAGGCCAGAGAGAGGCCGGCGTGGCGTGCGGACTGTACGTTAATTTGTTATTCAATAGAGATAAGATGGCCTGAAAAATTAGCAGGAATGATGGATGATATACGCCTCTATGAGATGACCCATGCAAGAAAGGAGAATCGACACAGTGGACGTGCGTAAAGTGGTAAAGAACATTCTGATGCCGGGCGAGGTGGCCCGCATGATAACTGGCTGCGTGCTGTTGCATCCTGCCGATGATGGAGAAAGTGGTCAATGAAGACCTATTCCTATCCCCGTTTACTTTTGGCAACCACCTCTGTATTAGGCTGCATATTTGCTTTCATCGCCTGGCGTTCCGTTATCGATCACTCTACATTTCTGACGCGGCAAACTCTGCATATGCTGCTTGTGGCTGACCTTATACTCAGTTCAGCGTTTTACTGGGGCGTTAAAAAATGGGGCAAAGCTCAGCAAATTCAGGGCATTCTGGATAACCTCAAGATCTGGGTCGGGGCGGTTCTTATTGTTGCTCTCTGTAGCTATATACTGGTCAGCACGGCTGTCTGGCTGATTCCGGGAAGAATAAGTACTTACTCAGCCGCCTACGTATTCTCAGCCGGCAGCCGTAACAACTGTAGTGGTGCTTATGTTGATGATCCGGATTTAAAAAGGCGCATAAAAGTGTGCGAACCCGTGGGAAACTATTTTAGCAATGGAACGCTTAATGTGATTAAACGCACCAATGCGTTGGGCATGACCATTGTTAGCGCTGAGACAGCCTACTAAATTTGCTAATCTTTGCTTCCCCGATCGGCGCAAAATGAAAGAGGAAACCCGTCAGGTTCCCCATATCCCGCACCCCGCGCCACCTACTCAAGCTGGCTGGCGATCAGCCGCAGCTGCGCCGCGATCTGAGTTAAATCCTGTTGCCGTTGTCCAACGGCGCCGGTGGAGCTGCGCACCACCAGCTTCGCGGGCAGAATTGATGACGAACGCTGCTGATCTTGCTCACTGGCTAACAGGATACGCGCTACCGCCTCTTTGCCCTGCAGATCGAGATCCAGCGACACTGTGGTCAGCGCCGGATGGAAGAAGGCGCTTTCATAGGTGTCATCGTAGCCAATCACGGAGATCTGCCCCGGCACCGTCACGCCGCGCTGATGCAGCGCGCTCAGGGCGCCAAGCGCCATCTGATCGTTGCCAACCAGCAGTGCGCTAAAGTTCGGCGCTTCGCGTAGCAGCTGCAGTACGCCGTTATAGCCACTCTGCGCATCCCAGTTGCCATGGCTGATGCTGACCGGCGTCAGGCGATAGCTTTCCAGCGTATCCAGCCAGCTTTTCAGCCGCAGATTGGCGGAAACGGATTGCTGCGGCCCGGCCAGCAGGGCGAAATCCCGATGTCCCAGTTCATAGAGGTATTTGACGCTGGCGCGGGTGCCGTCCGCCGGATTAAACGAAACGTTAAACACGGCGCTGTACGGGTCAACATCGAGAAAAAGGCAGAGGATATCGTCGTTCTCCTGCACGATGCGTTCCGCGTCGGCGCTCTCCAGCGGTACGTTGACGATCACCTTATCCACCCGCTGTGATTTCAGCTCGTTGATACAATTTTGCAGGCTTTGGTTGACGTTCTCATCGATCATCGCGATCAGCACCTGGTAATCGGCAGCGTTCGCGTAGCGTTTAACCGCCGCCGCCACCTGTGAAGGGGCATGCAGCGCCAGCGAGGTGGTCACCAGGCCCAGCGTGCTGCTCTGCTTGCCCACCAGCTGCTGCGCCAGTCTGTTCGGCACATAGCGCAGCGTTTCAATCGCCTGCTCCACCTTGCGGCGCGTTGTTTCTGAGACGTTGGCCGACTTATTCAAAACCCGCGAAACCGTCTGATACGATACGCCGGCATGACGGGCGACATCCTCTAAGGTAGCATTCTTTGATTTCATAATTCGCATCCCTGTTTACCGATGGCGGAATAGTATCATAACGTAACTTCAGGCCAGGCTACCGCAGTCACATTGCGCAAACAAAAAAGAAAAGTTATACCTTCACATCACGAAATTTGGTGATCTGATTCACCAATCGTTACAAATCCCGCCTCTTTATTTGCACTACATCACACATTATCGTGATTTGATTTGTCACTCCTCTGTTAAAAAGCGTTTACTGCCGGCGTTATGTGAACGTATTACAAATAAAATGAGGATAACATGAACACAAGGCTACGCACTGCTGCTGTGGCGCTCGCCGCCGCCCTGACCTCCCCGACGCTTTATGCCGCCCTGGACAACATCGATTTCCACGGCTATCTGCGCGGCGGCGTGGGCGTCTCCCAGGATGGCGGTATCGAAGAGTGGCAAAAAAATAAAATTGGCCGTCTCGGCAATGAGGCGGACACCTACGGCGAGGTGGAACTGGGCAGCGAGGTCTACAAAAAGGATGACGTCAGCTTTTACGTCGACACCATGGTCAGCATGTTCTCCGATGGCTCTAACGATAATGAAACTACCCTCGGCGACGATGCGCAGTTCGGGTTACGTCAGCTCAATCTGCAGATCAAAGGGCTGGTGCCCGGCGATAAAAATGCGGTGATCTGGGGCGGCAAACGCTACTACCAGCGCCACGATCTGCACATCATCGATACCAAATACTGGAATATCTCCGGCTCCGGCGCGGGCATTGAAAACTATACGCTGGGTCCGGGCGCCATCTCTTTCGCCTGGATCCGTGGCGACGCCAATGATGTCGATTATCGCGTCGATGGCGATAACGACGTGAACATCAACTATCTCGACCTGCGCTATGCCGGCTGGAAACCCTGGAGCGGCGCCTGGACCGAATTCGGCATCGATTACGCCATCCCTAACACCACCAAAAAGCAGGAAGAGTATGGCGGCCTGTATGACGCAGAAAATGGCGTGATGCTGACGGGTGAGATCAGCCAGGATATCTGGGGCGGCTATCAGAAACTGGTCGTGCAATATGCCGATAAAGGGCTGGCGCAGAACATGATTTCGCAGGGCGGCGGCTGGTATGACATGTGGAACGATACCCGCAACGCCAAAGGCTATCGCATCATCAACACCGGCCTGCTTCCGGTTACCGATAAGTTCTCGTTAAACCAGGTATTTACCTGGGGTTCGGCGGATGATGTCACCGCGCAGACCAATAAAAGTACCCTGCTGTCGCTGGTGGGCCGCGGTCAGTATCAGTTTACGCAGTATGTGCGCGCCATCGGCGAAGTGGGCAGTTTCTGGCAGAAAGATGAGAACAAAGTTGGCGGCGACTACAAGCAGGCCGGACAGAAATATACCCTGGCACTGGGGCTGGCGGCCGGCCCGGAGTTTATGTCGCGTCCTGAGCTGCGCCTGTTCGCCTCTTATCTGAATGATTCTGAAAACGGGCACAGCTTCCAGGACAACACCAGTAACGACACCTGGAACTTCGGCGTACAGGTCGAAGCCTGGTGGTAAACGCGCTATCTCCTCATTGTTATCTTTCCTGATTGTCTGGCTCTTTTGCAGGGGCTGATTTGGATAACCGGCGACGGTTATCCATTTTTTTTATTGCGGCTGAAAAAAGCGCGTCTCCAGCAGCTGACGCAGACGATCGGACTGCGTCCCGAAGATCGCATGTACCTCATCGCCGAGGATGACGACGCCAATCGCCCCCGCCTGCTGTAAGCCGGCAGTATCGACCGCCGCCAGCGAAGCCACCGTGACACGCAGCCGCGTCAGGCAGGCATCTACCTGACGAATATTGTCACGGCCGCCGAAGCAGCGCATCAGGCGCTCCAGCAGCGCGCCGTCAACAGGTGGCTCTCCGGCGGGCGGCGACTGACGACTAAAGTAATGTTTAAACGATTTCAGACTCACCATGCGGTTCTCCTTCAGATAAAAAAAGGCGGGCTGCCGCCCGCCATCTTGCTAACAAACGGTGACGGCCGCCGGTTATGACGCTGATGCCAGCGGCGCACGCAGCACGCGACAGCCCCAGGGCGCCAGCGTCAGCGGCCCGGTCAGCGGCGTCCCCGCAATCAGATCCGCGATCCCGGCAGGCAGCTGCAGCTGCTGCGTCTGTGCGGTGAAGTTCTGTACGAAGATAAACGCCTGTTCACCATCGGTGCGGCGCTGAGCGGTGACGCCCGGCGGCAGATCGACCGCCAGCGCGCGCGGCAGCGCCAGCTGTTTAATCAGCGCGCCGTAGAAATCGCGATGAAACGCCAGATCATTGCGCGAGGCGATATACCAGGCTTTGCCTTTACCGATGCGGTTTACGGTCGCCGCCGGGGTACCGGCGTAGAAGTCGCTCTCGTAGCTGGCCAGCGCCGTGGCCCCTTCCAGGTGGATATGCTCGCAGAGTTCACGCGCCTGATAAGGTCCGCTGAGGCCCAGCTCGTTGCCGCGCACGCCGCGCACGCCGTTGAACTCCTCGTCGGTGAGGCTATCGATCTCCTCCGCCCAGATGCCGAGCAGCGGCCGCAGCGGCCCGGGGAAGCCGCCGAGGTAACAGAGATCGCTTTCATTAACGATACCGCTCCAGTAGCTGGCGACGAAGTGGCCGCCCTGCTCCAGATGCTGCTGCACGCGTTGCGCGAAGCCGTCGCGCACCATATAGAGCATCGGCGCTATCACCAGCGCATAGCCGCTGAGATCGCTGTCACCGTTGATCACATCTACCGCCACGCCCTGTTCCCAGAAGGCGCGATAGTGTTCGTTAACCGTGCGCTCATAGTGCAGGCCCAGGTTGCGCGGTCCCTGCGCGTTATCCATCGCCCAGCGGCTCTCCCAGTCGAAGACGATCGCCACCCGGGCATCGACGCGGCAACCCTGTACCGGCGTCATCGCCGCCAGCATGCGCCCCAGCTCGCAAACCTCGCGGCCGGTGCGCGTATCGAGATGACCGACATGATCGACTACCGCGCCGTGAAACTTCTCCACCGAGCCACGGCTTTTGCGCCACTGAAAGTACTGCACCGCATCCGCGCCGTGCGCCACCGCCTGCAGCGAAGAGAGGATATGCATCCCCGGCTTTTTGAGTTTGCTGGTGGGCTGCCAGTTCGTCGCGCTCGGCGTCGATTCCATCAGCACGAATGGCTTGCCCTGCTTCAGGGTGCGCATCAGGTCGTGATACATCGCGGTGTAACAGGCGAGCGCGGTTTCATCCTTCTCGTTGTGCCACATCGGATAGCTGTCCCAGGAGATAAAATCGAGCGCCTGCGCCAGCTTCCAGTAGTCGTAATCGTAGAAGTACTCCATAAAGTTGGTGGTCGCGGGCAGATCGGGATTGGCCTGCTTCAGCGGTTTGATCTCTTCGCGGCAGAAGTCGGTGACCTGATCGGTCATAAACCGCCGCCAGTCCAGGTTAAGACCATGAATCGACACTTCGCCCTGTGGCGCAGGCGACACAATCTGCGACCAGTCGCTGTAGGTATGGCTCCAGAAATCGCTCCACCAGGCGTGGTTGAGATTGTCCAGGGTTTCGTAACGGCGCTGCAGCCAGCCACGGAACGCTTGCTGGCAGCGATCGCAATGGCACTCGCCGCCATACTCATTAGAGATATGCCAGCCGATCACCGCCGGATGATGCGCATAGCGCGCCGCCAGCTGGCTGTTCATCGCCTGCACTTTCTCGCGATAGATCGGTGAGGTCATGCAGTGATTATGTCGGCCGCCATGCAGCGCCGGCACGCGATCGCGCCCGACACGCAGGACCTGCGGGTATTTCTGCGACATCCATGCCGGACGCGCGCCGCTGGGCGTGGCGAGGAACACTGAAATATTCTGCTGCCAGAGCTTATCGATCACCTCGTCCAGCCAGGCGAAATCATAGCGTCCCTCTTCCGGCTCCAGCTTCGCCCAGCTGAAAATACCGACCGACATCACGTTGCAGCGTGCCTGTTTCATCATCGTCACGTCATCGTCGATAATGCCCGGCTGGTGCGCCCACTGTTCCGGATTGTAGTCAGCGCCGTGCAGCAGCGCGTTAACTCTGGCGCTGAGCGGGGGAAATTTATTCATACCTGTTCCTCGGGAGTGTCAGAGACATCAGCGTTAGCGCTAATGGATTAATGAAAAACCTGTAGCGAAGGCAGCGCCTTGCCGTGACAGTCGAACAGCGCCTGATTTTCGCGAGCGTTGCCCTGCTTCCATTCGTCGTGGATATATTTCATGCCGGCCGGCGTCGCCCAGGTATTGCCTGGCGCGGGGATCCACGTCGGTTCCCAGTAGACCACGCCCTTGCCGCGCTGGCCGGGCACCGCCAGCACCGCTTTGATAAGGTCATGCAGATAGGCCGCCTGGCCCGCCGTCGTGGCGGGATAGCCGCCCGCCTGCTCCTCTTTGGCCTGGAAGCTGTTTTCGGCGCTATCGCAGTTTTCCAGCGTGTAGCCGTAGGCGGCTTCCACTACCATCACATCTTTGTCATAGCGCCGGCTGATATCATCCATATTGGCCTTCAGCGCGCTAATCGGGCCGTTCCAGTAGGTGTACATCGACAGGCCGATCAGATCGAACGGTACCTGGCGCTTGACGATCTCATCGAACCACCAGCGGAACGTGTCGTTCTTGGTGCCCTCGGCGAGGTGCAGCATGATCTTCACCTGATGCGGATCGCTGAGATTGTCGCGCAGACCGCTGATGGCGGCTTTCAGCAGCGCCGCCAGCCGATCGAACTCACCGCCGTTTTGTCCCCAGCTTTTGCCATCCGGCCAGAGCATGCCGCCATTCAGCTCGTTGCCAATCTGCACAATATCCGGCATTGCCCCTTCCGCCTTAAAGCGGGCGATGGTATCGCGCGTATAGTCATGAACCTGTTTTTCCAGCTGCGGAAAGCTCAGCGACTGCCAGGCTTTCGGCTTAAATTGCTTGCCGGGATCGGTCCAGAAATCGCTGTAGTGAAAGTCGAGCAATAGCGTCAGGCCGGCGGCTTTAACGCGCTTCGCCAGCGCCAGCGTGGTGGCCAGATCGTTGCCGCCGCCGCCATAGCTGTGGCCGCTGCCGTCGGTCGGGTCAACCCACAGCCGCAGGCGAATAGTGTTGATGCCGTTGGCTTTCAGAATGGCGATGGCGTCCTGTTGCTGATTGGCGGCGTTGTAGAATTTCGCGCCCTGCTTTTCCAGTTCCGCCAGCGAGGAGATATCCGCGCCCTTTATAAAATCCGCCGGCCAGGGCCCGGCAGAGGGAACAGGTGCTTGATCAGCGGCGAGCAGCGGTGTCGCCCAGGCCAGCGCCAGGGCGAGAAGTAAGGTTTTCGGCGTCATGATTTATCCTTTAGTACTGCCTGAGGCCAGGCCAGACACGAAGTATTTCTGCAGCGCCAGGTAGAACACTGCCACCGGCACGGCGATCAGCACGGCACCCGCCGCATAAGTGGTGTAGCTGGCGCCCATCTTCTGCGACACCAGGTTATAAAGGCCGATCGGCAGCGTGAACTGTTCAGGTGTGCGCAGAATGGTGCTGGAGAGAATGAAATCCCCCAGCGGCCCGGTGAAGGAGAACAGCGCCACCACCGCCAGAATCGGCTTCGACAGCGGCATGATAATTTCGACAAAGATGCGGAAGTTGCCCGCGCCGTCCATGCGTGCCGACTCATCGAGATCTTTGGGAATCGAATCGAGATAGCCCTTCATCAGGTAGGTGTTCATCGGGATCATGCCGCCCACATAGATCAATACCAGCGCGAGGTGGCTGTTGATGAGCCCCAGCAGCTGGGACAGCACGAAAATGGCGATCAGTGCTGAAAACTGCGGGATCATCTGCAGCAGCAGAAACAGCATCAGCCCGTTTTGCCGCCCTTTAAAGCGAAAACGCGAAAAGGCGTAGGCGGTGCAGCTGACGCTAAGCAGCGTCAGCACCATGGTCAGCAGGCTGATTTTCATCGAGTTCCAGTACCACGTCAGGTAAGGCACCGTACCGTTAAACAGATCGCGGTAGTGCTGCAGCGACGCGTTTTCCGGAATGATCGCGCTGCTGAGCAGGCTATTGCCGGCGTTCAGCGACGCCCCCACCGTCCAGATCAGCGGATAGATAATGATGGTCGCGACGGTCAATACCACCAGCCAGGTTAGCGACAGGCGTACCCACCGTTCGCGTTTAATACTGCCGGACTTCGCCATAACTGCTCCCTTACGCCATCTCATCTTGTTTAAACGACCGGGTCGCGCGGAACTGCCACAGCGCCAGACCCACCACGAAAATCGACAGCAAAATGGTGATGGTGGCGGCGATAGCGTACTGCGACGACGACATGGTGAGCTTGTAGATCCAGGACACCAGGATATCGGTGCCGCCGGCGTTCGATCCCGCTACCGCCGGCCCGCCGTTGTTGAACAGATAGATGATGTTGAAATTATTAAAGTTGAAGGTGTATTGCGTGATGATGATCGGTGCGATGGCATACAGCACCAGCGGCAGCGTGATAGTTTTCAGCCGCGTCCACGCGCTGGCCCCGTCCATGATGGCCGCCTCATAGAGATCGTCAGGGATCGCCTGCAGTACGCCGGTGGTCATGGCGAAAACAAACGGGAAGCCGAGCCAGGTCTGCATCAGGATCAGCGCCGTTTTGCTCCAGAACGGATCGGTCATCCACGCCTTTGGCGCGATGCCAAAGAAATCGAGAATGGCGTTATTGATCACCCCAAAGCTGTCATTGAACATGCCGGCAAACACCAGAATGGTGACAAAGCCCGGTACCGCCCACGGCAGAATAAAGATGGTGCGAATAAGCGGCTTGAAGCGCAGATCTTTCTGGTTCACCAGAATCGCCAGCATCACGCCGACGCTGCACTGTAGCGTGGTCGCCAGCAGCGTCCATACCACCGTCCACTGCAGTACGTCGAGGAAGGTGGAGCGCCATATCGACAGGGTAAAAATGTTGACGAAATTTTTAAAGCCGACCCAGTCCACCAGCTTCGCCGGCGGCGTGTGGTAAAGGTTGTAGTTGGTGAAGGCGATGGCGAAACCGAACAGGATTGGAAACACCACCACGAACACCAGCAGGATAAAACCCGGCGAAATCATCAGATAGGGAAAGCCGTCGCGCAGCAGCAGCTGATACTGCTGGCGCACGCTGTGCAGCGGCTGCCCTTCATCGCGCTTCACGCCGTTTAGCCAGGCGTCACGTACCGACAGCGCCCAGACCGCCACGCCGAAGGCGGCGATCAGCACGCTGATGATCCCCTCCGCCAGCAGGAAAATGGAGTTATCGCGCGGCACCGCTTCGCCCAGCGTATAAAGCCCCCATAGCCCTTCGCGCAGAAAGTCGTGGAAGACGCCGGCAAAGCTCCACAGCAATATCAGAAAACAGAGCCCTTTAGCCCACTGGCGGTGGTAAAACTGGCCGAAGCCAGGCAGCAGCGCTAACAGCGCGCCGGTCGTCGCATGACGACGCGGACGCTTAACGATTGCCAGATTTTCATCGGAAGAAATAGCCACACCCTGATCCTTATCCTGTACGGGTATCCCGCGAAACTGCATTACTGGTTGCTGGCCTGCATCGCTTCGATCTGCATCGAGATCTGCTTCACGGCGTTATCCAGCGCCGCTTTCGGCGCCTGCTTGCCGGAGACGCTCAGCTCCAGCGCGGCGTTGGCCGGCCCCCAGACTTCCTGCATCTCCGGCACGCCCGGCATCGCCGTCGCGCGCGCCGCCTGCACCGCCACCGCGTTCGCCTTCTCATCGTCTTTGATAATCGGATCGTTCATCAGCGCGGTGACCGGCGGGATCTCCTGCGTTTTCTGATAGCGCTCTTTCACGTACTGCGGCTGGTTGATAAAGGAGATGAACTTCTGCGCCAACGCCTGATCTTTACTCCAGGTGGAGACCACGTAGCCTTTCACGCCAAGGAAGGAACTCATCGGCTTGCCGTTGGGCAGCAGCGGCAGCGGCGCCACGCCATAGTTGATGCCGGCAGCCTGATAAGGCTGGAACGCCCACGGGCCGTTGATAACCGCCGCGGCTTTCTTCTCGGTAAACAGCGAGTCAATGGCGTTCAGGCCGTTATCGCCCATAATGCCGCCCGGCAGCAGCCCTTCGCTAAAGAAACGCTTCAGCCAGCTGACCGCTTCAACGCTGCCTGCGGTGTTAAGCCCTACATCCTGCGTATTGAATCCGCCTTTATCATCTTTGCCAAAGATATAGGCGCCCATCGGTGCCATCACGCCCCAGCTGTAGTAAATCTGATCGAATTTCGCCAGCAGGCCATACTGTTTCGCCTCGCGCTGCTTTTGCGAAAAAGCGCGATACTCTTCCAGCGATTTCAGCGGGGCCGGCAGCAGATCTTTGTTGTAGATCAGCACCAGCGTTTCAACCGCTTTCGGTACGCCGTAAACCGTTTTGTTCTGAGTAAAGGCCGCCATTGCCGATGGCGTGTAGGCGCTCTGCTCTGCCGCGTCTATTTTCAGCGGCGCCAGCAGCCCCTGCACCACGGCGCTGCCGAGCTGATCGTTAGGGATCACCAGCACGTCCGGGCCGATGCCCGCCGGGCCGTCAAGCCGCAGCTTCTCAATCTGCTGGGCGAACGGCATCTCCTGCACCTTGACCTCTACGCCGAACTGCTGTTGAAAATCGGCGATCGCCGTTTTAATGCCGTCCGATTTTTTAATATCTTCCCAGATGGTGAGCTGCTGAGCGGCCCAGGCCGACTGGTTAAGCATCAAAGCTGACAGGAGTAACGTAACGCTGGTTTTGATTTTCATTAACGACCTCATGTGAAGGTATGACATTTTTCGCTGTCACAGGCTGCGTTTCTTTCTGTAAATACATGCTGCACGGTGATATTGGCAGTATGTAATCCCTGAATAACGTATCGCATTGTTGCCATACGCTACGCGGAACTCCGCCTGCGCTCCAGCCTGTTCGCATCAATGTGTGATCGATATTACAGAAATCAAAAACAGCGATAGGGCACGCCTCAGCGGAACGTTATAGTCAGCGCAGTCACCATCAGGGCTGACGTGAAAATCAATGAGCTGTTATACGTAATACATTTTCAGCAGCCACCCCCTTTGCGATGAGGTTCCGCATGTCCAGCATCAGATTAAGAAACGTCACCAAACGCTTTGGTAAAACAGAAACGCTGAAAAATATCGCGCTCGATATCGAGGCCGGTGAGTTTGCCGTCTTCGTCGGCCCTTCCGGCTGCGGTAAATCGACGCTGCTGCGCCTGATTGCCGGGCTGGAGGAGATCAGCGACGGTGAGATTTTGATTGGTGATGAGGTGATGAATGATGTCGCGCCCTCCCATCGTGGCGTGGCGATGGTGTTTCAGTCCTATGCGCTTTATCCGCATATGACGGTGGCGGAAAATATCGGCTACGGCCTGAAAGTTAACGGCTTGCCGAAGGCGCAGATTCAGCATCAGGTAGAGATGGTGGCAAAAACGCTGCAGCTTGCCCATCTGTTGGATCGTAAACCGAAGCAGCTCTCCGGCGGCCAGCGCCAGCGCGTCGCCATTGGCCGCGCTATTGTGCGTAATCCGCGCGTCTTTATGTTTGATGAGCCGCTGTCGAACCTGGATGCGGAGCTGCGCGTCGATATGCGGCTGCATATCGCCAGGCTGCATCAGGAGCTGAAAACCACCATGGTCTATGTGACGCACGATCAGACAGAGGCGATGACGCTGGCGGATAAGATTGTGGTGATGAACTACGGCAAAGTGGAACAGGTCGGTTCGCCGATGGCGCTCTATTACAATCCGGTAAACCGCTTTGTCGCCGGCTTTATCGGCTCCCCGAAAATGAACTTTCTGCCCGCGCGCGTCCTGCAATGTGGCCCCGGCGGGCTGATCGCAAGCATCAACGACGGCGAACACACGCTGCCGCTGCCGGCGCCGGTGCGCCAGCTGCAGCCGGGCGAGGAGATTACGCTGGGCATCAGGCCGGAGCAGCTGCAGATCAACGGCGATGCGCCGCTGGCGCTTAACTTCCATTGCGAGGTGGTTGAACGGCTGGGCAACAATACCTGCCTGTTTGGCCAGAGCCATGGCCATGACGGCTTTAAAATGCTGCTGCCGGGCGATGTCCATTTCCGGCCGTATCAGACGCTGCGCCCCACGTTCTATCCGCACCACTGCATGGTCTTCGCGGCCGACGGCGCCCGCATTAGCGCCGATATCGCTATGCCGCAGGTCTGCGCTGCCTGATATCCACGGTTTAGCCCTCTCTTTATTTCGGCCGTATCAGGAAGGCTGGCAACGGTCTTCCTGATGCTGGGCGTGTGTAACGCGCCGGCCGTTTAATCCCCAGGCGGTGACTACGGCCCCTCTCATCAGCCGCATCGCCCAGTACCATTTCGCCGCGTCAGTGGCAGCCGTAATAGCCACAACAGATAACTCCGCATCTTTCATTGCTTTTAGCTGTATATATCGCCATCACCTAAACACTCATCATGATATAGCGCAGTAAAGCTCCCTCTTCAGCGTGCCATCAATACAGCATTGATAACAGACATGCGAAACTGTATGAAAAAAAGGCTCTGTTGGCTGACGCTTTTCGTTGCGTCCAACTCTATTGCAGCATTTCCTCTGGATAGTACACAGCTTACGCTTGACTGCCCGGCAAGAGGACGCGTTGAGGTGATGCTTCACCGCTATGAACATACCGAGGAATTATGGGGCAAAGGCCAGTTTGAAACGGGAAGCGGCCATACCCGCAAAGGGCCGTTGCTGATGTTGACATTCGCCAATCTGGACAGGATGGTGTATGACCAGCGTACCGACGCCTTCCTGTTCTGGTACGCCGGCTCGAAGACCTTTGTTAAATGCCGTCTCCTTAGCCAGAGAAATACCGCTCCGGTGGAGGTGCCTTATTTCAGTGAAAAGGCTGGCCGCCAGCCGCCATAAACGGGCGGAACACGGCCCACGCCATATCAGTATTGTAAAGCTACGCCTGATTAAAAGGTGACTTCAGCTCCCCTGTTCAGTCCGTTTTGTGCCGGAAGCGGACTTCTGCTCATCGATGATGAGCGGGTCAGGCTGCACAGAACGTTTAGCCAGTTTTTTTTGCAGTATGATGACCATTATGGGAAATCCAGCGGCGGCTACTATGCTAACAGCCAACAGTCTGTTTAGATTTTCCGTTGTTATTCCCAGGTCAGGTAGTAATAAGGAGGAGAGAAAGAAAGCGAGCGTTGTTATCAGGTACATAATGGCCGTCTGTAGTGAAGAAAAACTGGCGCGTTGTTCATCTTCAGGATACCGGACAGCAACCACAGATGCAGAAACAAGCCGGCTATATGACGCACCAATAAATAAAGTGATAAACAGATAGGCATTGTGATAGCCCATTACAGGGAGCAATAAACTTGCTACAAACAAAAGCGTTGAGATTGTCGCCAATGTCAAAACAGATAAACGCGAGGTCAAAATACCCGTTATTTTTGTAGACAGATAACCGGCCAGCCCCCGGTTAAGAACAACAGGTGTAACAGGGTTGGCTTTACCCCCATATATTGCGTCATTAATGGGATTAAAATGGGAATAATCAGCATTGGGCTAAACTGCACCAGTGCAGTACAAGAGGCGAAAAGTAAGGTTTGAGCATCAAGAGACAGACTGGCTTTCACGCCCGACAAAACCCTCTCTTTGGGAAGGGTAATGGCTATCAACGGTAAAGCTAACAGGCAAAGTGAACTGATTAACCACAGCGCAATATGCCAGCCATAGTGCGTAGATAAAAACAATATAACTGGCATTCCGACAATACTTACCATCGAAAATGATGCAATTACCGTTGCCACGCTTTTTCCACGTAAGTATGCTGGGGCTGCATTTATCAAAATAGCCATGCCTGCCCCCATGGTGGTGCCGCCAACCAATCCGGCACAAAAGCGTAGTGCCAGAAGGAAACCAAAATCAGTAGTGAGTGTGGAAAAAAAGGTGAGCGTTCCCAGCAGCAGCATATTCCTGATCAAGAATTGTTTTTTATTAAACCGGTCGATCCAATAAAAAGCAGCCATGCCAGAAATTACCGCGCCCAGCGTGTAGACACCAGAGACATAGCCGGAGAATGATACAGGAACCGAAAAGCGCTCTGCCATAAAAGCAAAAACAGGCGTTAACGCCATGTATTCCAGGGCATTAGTGAACTGGATAAAAGCCATGACCATGGCCATCCGCATAAGGGCTTTATGATTAAACGTCTGTGTGACCTGTGGCATAGTAAGCAACCATGAATGAAGGATGGCCAAGTTTAACCGCTATCAATAACGTTTATTACATGGTAAAAATGGCACTAATTATTATCATATATGGGATAATTAATGCGTCTGGCACTCGATTTTAATAGCCTGAAAGTGTTCATTGCTGTGGTTGAAAGAGAAAGTTTTGTTGGGGCATCAAAAGTCCTTGAAATGCCGACATCCAATGTGAGTCGCTCTATTTCTCAGTTAGAAGAGAAACTCAATCTTCAGCTCATTGAGCGCAGCACTCGGCATATGAAACTCACCCAAGCGGGGCACCTGCTCTATACCCGAGCGAAGCCATTACTGGAAGCGCTGGAGCAAACTGAAACCGAATTAACGCTGCGGCAAATGCAACTCAAGGGCCCATTACGTATCTGTATTCCTAATGAGATAGGGCCTGCATTGCTGGGTTCTGCGATTGCCGATTTCGCCTGTCAGTATCCAGACCTGGAGATCAGCTGTGTCACCAATCTGTCAGGTTTTGAATCCCTGCGAGATGATCTGGACTTAGCGATTATTATTACCCGTGGTCAGATGGATGACAGTGATTATATAGCCCGTCATCTGGTGACTATCCCCTGTACCATTGTTGCCGCCCCTTCCATCATTCAGCGTTATGGTATCCCTTCTCATATTCAGCAATTTACAGCATTGCCCTGTATTACTACGGTAAGCGCCCTGAAAGGCGCACCCTGGCAGTTTGTCAATAAAAAGGGAGAATTTGAGACAGTTAAGGTTAAAGGGCATTATCGGGTCAACAGCGGGGAGATGGCAGGACGTGCTGCATTATCCGGTGTCGGCTTTGCAATTCTTTCAAAACACGCCTGCCAGCCCTACATTAATGATGGGCAATTAATCGAAGTTGAGTTTGAACAATCGGCAGCCCCACTGCAATTGTTCGCACTTTATTCAGATCGGCGTTACTTGCCCGCTAAAACAAGAGCGCTCATTGATTTCATCCAACAGAAATTAAGCGATATAGCCTTAGCAACATAAGGTGGCATTAACGCGCCACAGAGGGTTCAGTTGGCTCAGCGACGCTCTACAAAGAAGCTTTTATGCCTCAATGCCTTCTTTTGGTCCTGTTCGGTATCTTTGAGTCGCAGCGGTTTTATTTAGCATTACAGGGTCACTTTGGGTTGTTGAAAAGGCCCGTTCAAAGGCAGTTTTTTCTAATGCCTGCATTTTGCGTACCACTTTCTTAACTGTCCGCTTTGTACCGGAAGCGGACGTTACTAGCTTAAGCTTCTCTTTAATCAATACGCAGCACACTATTTGCATCCCAGGCCTTCATCGCAAAGGATACCGAGGCATTAAGTTCTTCGCCTTTTGCCCCATCACGCGCTTGCGTTGACAGCCCTAATCAAAGCTGTGCAAATAGATAGCGAGCGCACGTGCATCGGTGTCGGCGGCCAGTTCACCCGAATCGATGGCTCTAAGGTCGTACTTAAGACACCCTGCGTGTCATTTCCCCCGACGCTGCTGGTGCTTATGGCGGCCGCATTTATCTGCGCTTATTTCGGTAAAAAGCATGCTTTCAGGCCAGGGCCCAGAAATCATTAAATCAATCAACGTCTGGAGGAGATAAGATAACGTCCAGCCTTAACATCACGCCGTGTCGCTGGACTTGCTGACAGGTCTGTCTGCCCCTCACTCATAGTGAACGTTGCATCTCTGTCATGCAGCTTTATGCCAGAAACATTCGTTGCTGACATCGTGTTATGGTAATTATTGGGAAAGGTTCGTGAGGTGGGCGGTTTGCCCGGTACAGGAACCGGCTGACGTTTAATCATTGCGGGGGAAGATGAATGACAAATGATTTAATTGTGCTTTCTGCTATTGGAGTCGCTATCCTTTTTGGCGCCATGAGCCCGGGAGTCAGCTTTCTTCTGGTTGCCCGCACCGCCATCTCCAGTTCGAGACGGGCGGCATTAGCTGTAGCTGCGGGAATGGGCTTTGGTGCGCTTATCTTTGCTGCCATTGCGTTAGCGGGCCTACACACCTTACTGACCTTGATCCCATCCCTTTATACAGGCCTAAAGATGGCGGGCGGTTGTTATCTGTTATGGCTTGCGTTGAAAATGTTTCGCCGTCCGTCAAACAGGCTTATCGATTCCGCCATAGTAGAGGAGGTCAGCGTCTCAAACGCTTTTTTAACAGGTCTCTTTACGCAAATCAGTAACCCCCACACCGCCCTGGTATTTGCCAGTATTTTTTCCTCAGCGCTTAGCGCGACTATTCAGCCTGCTATGTATATCATCCTGCCCTTAATGGCCTTTACTATCGATGTGTGCTGGTATGCCGTCGTCGCATATTTATTATCCACGGATGGGCCGCGTCTGGCTTACATCAAATACCGGAAGGTGATTGATAAATTAAGCGGAGGAGTGATGGCATTTCTGGGAATACGGCTGCTGTTAAAGTGATTTCGCCCATGACAGTTTAGTCTATCGCGATGACAGATGACGTCAGCTTATCGCGGACTTTGTTTTCTGGCATCTTCGCTTAGTGCCAGCGGCAGAGGGCCATGATGAATAGGGCAAACATAATTGATGGGGTAAAAAGGCCTGGCTGCACAGTCACGGCGCCTGTACTGTTAAACAGCTTCGGCGCACGCTGTTTCATTTAAACAGGGCAGCTTGTGGGTTAAACGCCTTAAAAGCATCATCTACCGGCTGATAACCCAGAACTTCCTTTGTACGGGACAGATCAAATCTTTTAAAGCGATTATTTGAAATTCCGTAGCCGATGAAAAAATTAATATTTTCAGCTTCAACAGCGCCGGTTATCAAATTTACCGCATCCTGCGGGCTAAGCCAGGCGCTGTAATCTCTGGCGGTTTTAAGCGCATCCGCATCTTGATGTTCAAAAGCGCCGATCCTGAGCGCTACGCAGGAAAGCCCATGCTGAGTGGCGTAAAAGGAACACAGCGCCTCACCATAGCATTTCGTAACGCCGTAAATATTTGCAGGGGCAACCGCCATCCCCGGATGGATTTGCCTGTCTACCGGGTAACCTTCAATTGTCTGGGCACTGCTCGCAAAGACAAAGCGCTGGCAGGTTGTGGTAGCTGCGGCTTCAAGCAGCCATGTCACGGACAGAATATTCGCTGGCAGCAGCTTGTCAAATGTCGCATCCGCGTCAGGAATGCCTGCCAGATGGATTATCACGTCCGGCTCTGCCTCAGCCAGAAGTTTCTTTGCCGTTTCGGGTAGCGAAAGGTCAGCCTGAAAGAACTGGTGCGGAGTATCGATCGCATAATCCGGCCTGTTAAGATCGGTCAGTATAAAGTCATAGGTTGTGCGCATTGCCTGGAAGTAGGTTCGTCCTATACGGCCGCTGGCACCTGTAAGCAGTATCTTTTTTGCTGTCATTGCATCAGGATCCTCGTTTCAAAAAAGCCATGGTTGTGGGGCTATCAAAACACGATAAAACCGTATCATGGTGGCCTTAAAGTAAATGTGACATGACTGGGTTGTATCGAATCCTGATATGCGATCCTCTCCACGCTCCCTTTCACGTACGTCCGCTTTTGCTCATAACGGCCATCGAAACCGTCACACCGGTGCTGAACAGGTGGCCAGGCGTAATATCCGTCCAGCCCGGTGCTTCTGTGATTGCCGAGTACGGTGTCCTTTCGCAGTAGATTTTGGCTATGCTCGCGCAGCAATCCGGGAGATATATTGTTTTAATTTCAAAGAATTAAAAAATCAGATATCTTACGCCAATCTCCGCCACTTGCCTTTCCCCTGCTCCTTTGATGTCCTTACGTCCCCTTTTGCCCCTTTCGGTGTGTTAGCGTCGCAGCGATTTGTTCAATATCGCAGGGTCACTTTGGATAGTTGAAAGTGATGGCTTAAAAAAGGTGCGTCCTGACGTCTTTATTCTGCACAACGCTGTCTGCCGTTGCCCCAGCCGTCCGCCTTGTGCCAAAAGCAGGGGCAGTTATCTGATATGGCGAATTCCTGCTCTTCACTCAGCAAGACCCACAAGTTGATTAACCAGATACCGCAAATCTTCTTTCGCCTCCTGGAAACCTGACGCAGTGGGCTTAACGCTAAGTAGATCGGCATAGCCATTCACAGCAGCGCCTATCATACGGGCGGTACGCGCAACATTGACTTGCCGGTAAAGCCCCGGCTAACGCCGGCCGCGATGATGCTTTCTAAAAGCCTAATCCACCTGTTCATGTTGTTTATTGCCAATTCGGCATAAGCCTGATCGTGCTGTGCCTGGGTCCAGACTGAGTTGTATAGCTGCCAGTCAGCATCATGGGTGGCAGGCAAACTGGTAATAAAAGTATCCAGCGCGACATCCGGAGCAAAATCGGCGATAGCATCTTTGAAAGCCTCAAGATCGGCCAGCATGAAACGCTCAACGGCCTCCAGTCTGAGCGAACCCCAGTCCCGGAAATAATGATAGATATGGCTGCGTGAAATACCGAGGTGTTCGGTAAGTTCCCGCGTGGTCACTTTATCAATGCCTTTTTCAATAAAAAGCGCGATCGCACCGTCCAGGATTTGTATCCGAAGGTTCTCGGCCGACATATTTTCCCTCATTCC
The DNA here is from genome assembly GCF_002953195.1 of Mixta gaviniae. Classification (GTDB taxonomy): domain Bacteria; phylum Pseudomonadota; class Gammaproteobacteria; order Enterobacterales; family Enterobacteriaceae; genus Mixta; species Mixta gaviniae. The sequence continues at coordinate 2,359,983 of NZ_CP026377.1, forward strand.
CCTGCGTTGACTTTGAGCAGACGCTCAAATAGACTCATTTTGACTTTGAGCAACTGCTCAAGCATACCCTAAACAGAAGTTAAACATGCTTATATTCAAAACGCCAGCAGCCCCTGCGCCTGCCCGCAGCGCCCTTCATACTCTGAAAATATTGGGCCTGCGGCATTATAAAAAACTGCTGCTCACTTTCTTGCTGGTCATTGCTGAGAACGTAATGTATCTCTCCTACCCGCTTCTGGCGGGGTTTGCCATCAATGCCATTATTTCGGGTCAGGCGCTACACGCTGTGTTATACGCCGGCATGGTGTTTACCATGTGGGCCATCGGCGCCGCGCGCCGCAGCGTAGACACCCGCACTTTTGCCCGTATCTACGCTGAACTGGCAGTGCCGGTGATCCTGACTCAGCGCAGCGAAAACCCTGGCGCGTCAACCATTGTGGCGCGCGTAACGCTGTCGCGCGAATTTGTGGATTTTTTTGAGAAGCATCTGCCGATACTTATCACCTCCGTGGCGTCGATTACAGGTGCCGCCGTAATGCTACTGGCGATTGAGTTCTGGACCGGCATAGCCTGTATCGCAATCCTCGTTTTCTTTGGCTGCTTTCTGCCCGGCTTTACGCGTAAAAACGAAGCGCTGTTTGTGCGTGTGAATAACCGACTGGAAAAGGAAGTGAGCTTTGTCAGCACTGCCAGAGCGCCTGCGCTGGCGAAGCATTACGGCGTGCTGGCCGGTCTGCGCATTCGGCTTTCCGACCGTGAAGCAACGGGTTATCTGGCAATTGGTTCAGTAACCGCGCTGCTGTTCGCCATGACCATTATATCTATGACAGTAAATGGCGTCCGCGACGCTGGCCATATCTACTCGGTCATGACCTATATGTGGATGTTTGCCATGAGCCTGGATGACGGTCCGCAGCTGCTGGAAAAATACTCTCAGCTCAAGGATATCGGTCGCCGCGTTAACACCGGGCAAATCTGAGCATAACGCACTGATTACCTCTTCCCGTTTCACCACCGGACATTCCGATGCCGCAATTCTTTATTGAAAGGCCTGTTTTTGCCTGGGTTGTAGCCCTGTTTATCGTGCTGGCAGGTGTCATTGCCATTCCGCAGTTGCCTGTGGCGCAATATCCCTCGGTAGCCCCGCCGACCGTCAGCATTACGGTAACCTACCCCGGCGCCACGCCAGAAACCATGAATGATTCGGTAATCTCGCTGATCGAGAGAGAAATCTCCGGCGTTGACAACATCCTCTACTTTGGATCTTCAAGTGATACCTCAGGCACTGCCAGCATCACAGTGACCTTTAAACCCGGAACGGACATCAAGCTCGCTCAGGTTGATGTACAGAATAAAATCAAGGTGGTTGAATCCCGACTGCCGCAAACCGTACGTCAGAACGGCCTGGATGTGGAGGCGGCCAACTCTGGCTTTTTGATGATCGTCGGGCTGCGTTCACCCACAGCTCACTACACGGAACAGGATCTGAGCGACTACTTTGCGCGTAACATTTCGGAAGAGTTAAGGCGCGTTCCGGGCGTTGGCAAAGTTCAGCTGTTTGGGGCTGAGAAAGCGATGCGCGTGTGGCTGGATCCGATCAAGCTGTTTAACTATAAACTCTCGGTCAGTGACGTCACCACCGCGCTGAGCCAGCAGAACGCTCAAGTCGCACCGGGCAGAATTGGCGATGAGCCGACGCAGCCCGGACAACGTGTCACTTATCCTCTTACGGTACGAGGGCAGCTCAGTTCGGTGGAAGATTTCCGCAATATCACGTTGAAGGCATTGAATAATGGCTCGCGCGTCCGGCTGGCTGATGTCGCGCGCGTGGAGCAGGGTCTGCAAAGCTATGCATTCGCTATTCGCGAAAACGGCCATGCTGCCACCGCCGCGGCGATCCAGCTGGTACCCGGCGCCAATGCCGTCAGCACCGCTCAGGGGGTGCGTTCACGGCTGAACGAACTTTCAGCTGTGCTGCCGCAGGGTATGGCCTTTTCGGTGCCGTTTGATACCGCGCCCTTTGTGAAGCTGTCGATTGAAAAGGTAATACATACCTTTATTGAAGCCATGGTATTGGTATTCCTGGTCATGCTGCTGTTCCTGCAGAATTGGCGCTACACGTTTATTCCGGCAATTGTCGCGCCGGTGGCGCTGCTCGGCACATTTACCGTAATGCTGATAAGCGGTTTTTCCATCAATGTGCTGACGATGTTTGGCATGGTACTGGCTATCGGCATCATTGTTGACGATGCAATTGTGGTGGTGGAGAGCGTCGAGCGCCTGATGGCGGAAAAAGGCCTTTCACCGAAAGAGGCCACGCGAGAGGCCATGCGTGAGATCACACCGGCGATCATCGGGATCACGCTGGTACTTACCGCCGTGTTTATTCCGATGGGATTCGCCGCTGGCTCGGTTGGCGTTATCTATCGCCAGTTTACGCTTTCCATGGCCGTTTCTATTTTGTTCTCGGCTTTCCTTGCGCTGACCCTGACCCCCGCACTGTGCGCTTCGCTATTGAAGCCGATTGAGCGGCACGGTAAGGAAAAGAAAGGCTTTGCGGGCTGGTTTAACCGCCGTTTCAGTGCCCTGACGAACCGCTATGAGCGCGGGCTGCATGTCACGCTGCGGCGCGGCGGCCGCGTTATGCTGATTTATGCCGCACTGTGTGCGGTCATGTTTATGGCCTACCCGGCGCTGCCTTCATCTTTCCTCCCCGACGAAGATCAGGGCTATTTTATGACGTCGGTCCAGTTGCCGTCAGATGCCACACAGGAAAGGACCCGTCATGTGGTCGATCGGCTTGAAAAAGCCATCATGGCAAGACCCGGCATTGACAATAATATCTCCATTTTTGGCTTTGGTTTTTCCGGCTCCGGTTCGAATACGCAATGGCCTTCACCACATTGAAAGAGTGGGACGAACGACAGGGTGCGACGGCTGATGGAGAAGCAGAACGCGTACAGAGGGAAATGCGTAACGATCCCGAAGCCATCGTGATGAGCCTGATGCCGCCTGTCATCTCCGATATGGGTACTTCATCAGGTTTTGAACTCTACCTTGAAGACCGTGCCGGCCGCGGCTATGCAGCATTGTTGCAGGCGGCCTCGACGCTGATGGAGAAAGCCAACCACAGTGGCGCGGTCAATGACGTCTACATTGAGGGTTTGCCCGCGGGCGTGAGTGCTGCTCTTGAGGTGGACAGGGAAAAAGCGCAGGCGATGGGCGTCAGCTTTGATGAGATCAATCAACTGCTGTCAGCCTCGATGGGCTCAAATTACGTCAATGACTACGTGGATAACGGACGTGTGCAACAGGTTATTGTGCAGGCGGATTCCGCTTACCGCATGCAGCTGGCGGATTTGCTCAAACTCTACGTCAGGAATGCGTCGGGCGAGATGGTACCGCTGTCGGCTTTTGTTACAACGCACTGGAGCCAGTCGCCGCAGCAGCTCAATCGTTACCAGGGTTATCCGGCAATCAAAATCACCGGCAGCCCTGCCGACGGCTACTCCAGCGGAGCAGCGATGGCGGAAATGGACAAACTTGCGGCATCTCTTCCGGCAGGCTATTTCGCTGAGTGGACTGGCGCTTCGCTGCAGGAACGTAGCTCAGCGGCTCAAATGCCGCTGCTGATAGCGTTATCTGTTCTGGTTGTTTTTCTGGTGCTTGCCGCGCTGTATGAAAGCTGGTCAGTGCCGCTTTCAGTGATACTTGCCGTTCCGCTGGGCATGGCTGGCGCGTTGCTGGCAGTATTTATCGCAGGTATGACCAATGACATTTTTTTCAAGGTCGGTATGATCACCCTAATCGGCCTTTCCACCAAAAATGCCATCTTAATTGTAGAGTTTGCCCGGCAGCTTTATGCACAGGGTAAACCGCTGCTCGAGGCAACAAAGGAAGCAGCCCGATTACGCCTGCGGCCAATCATCATGACATCACTGGCTTTTACGCTGGGTGTGGTGCCACTGATGCTGGCGACCGGTGCCAGTAAGAGTACCCAGAATGCGATTGGCACCGGTGTTTTTGGCGGGATGATCAGTGGCACACTGTTGGCCATCTTCTTTGTGCCGGTGTTTTTTGTGATTATCATTTCCGCTGTTCAAAGGCTTAGCTGCTTGCTAAAGGGTCAATAAGGCGTGATCGAAGCCTCAGGGCAGGCCTGAGGCTAAAGGAAAGATTGCAGAACCGACTACTGGCATTGATCTGGGTTTCTAAATCTTAGCCTGCCGGTTGCTACAGCCGCTTTTCGCTTATAGCGGACATGGACACATCAGTCCGCTTTGCGCCAGACGGACATTCACATACAGGCCGTTACAGGCGCCGTTAATGAAGGCTCTTGTCAGAAAGACCCGCCTGATAGCGGGTCTGTGATACTCTTATTTTACATGTAAAAGCCGGTGCAGAAGAGAGGTGATTTTCAGTTACGTTAATTCTGCTGGTAAACCCTTTACCGCTTTACGGGGTAACAGACGGGAAACAACCAGCCCCGCAATCTGTCCGGCCGCAGCAAAATAAAAAGCGAGCTGTAAGGCATTTTCCAGGCTGCTCACAGAGGTTTCCTGCTGCAGGCTCTCAGCCCCGCTCCCGGATAGCGCTATCAACACAGCAATACCAATAGCATTACCCACATTCAGCGTTGTAGAAGCCATACCTGAAGCGATCCCCTGCTCGTTATGCGTTACGCCTGAGCCTGCCGCTATCCACATTGCCGTCCATACTATCCCCTGTCCTGCTCCTGAAATTATCAGTCCCGGCATTATGTTCGAATAAGATGCACCAGAAAATGCTGCCGGTGCCAGAGCCAGCGTACCCGCAATACCCATTAAAAAGCCTATTAGTAATGTCGTGCGCACCGGCAGCCGATTTGCGAGCCTGGCTCCCAGCTGCGTTCCGGCAAAGATTGCCAGCGAAGGGATAATAAAGGCCAGACCTGTCTGTAAAGCGCTGTACCCCATAACACGCTGAAACAGAACCGTCAGGAAATAAGGCAGAGCGCCAAAGGTGCCCATATAAATGAATGTCATCGCCATGCCTGTCATCAGATTGCGGTTTCTGAATAACCGTAACGGCATCAGTGGATCATGACTACGGGCCTCAATAGTGACAAATGTTAGCAGAGAGATAGCGGCCAGACTTAGAGAGAAAAGAATATGGCCTGACAGCCAGCCCTCTTCAGGCCCCTGGACCAGGGCGTATACCAGCAGGGTGGCTCCCACCGTCACCGTTACAGCGCCTGGAAAATCAAAACTACGGCGCTTATTCCGAAGGCTGTCTTTCGGTAAGACAAAAAAAGCAACACAAATTGCGATGGCTGCCAGTATAACGTTGACGAAAAAGACTGACGGCCAGCCATATGTACTGGTAAGTATTCCTCCGGCCAGCGATCCCAGTGTCAGACCACTTGCGCCTGCGCCGCCCCAGACAGCCAGTGCCCGATTCCGTGAAGGTCCTTCCTCAAACAGTTTGTTTATCAGTGACAGCGTGGATGGAAAAAGTAATGCGGCACCTATGCCTTGCAGGGCTCGCGCAATGACAATAACCGCAGGCCCCACGCTAAACCACCAGCAAGCGAAGAAAACGCATAGAGCCACAATGCGCAAATAAATACGCGACGTTGCCCCAGTAGATCGGCAGCCCGACCGCCGAAAAGTAAAAACCCCCGCAACATACGGTATAGGCACTGACAACCCACTGGAGAGTCTGCTCTGAAAACCCCAGCCCGGCACCAATTTCCGGCAGAGCCACAAATACAATATTTATATCCAGTGAGTAAATAAGCTGGGCGAACGCCAGCAGCGCAAGGCTCCAGTGCTGTAAACGTCGGGCACCTGAATCCATTGTGGGTATGGCCATAGAACAATCTCCGTATCAATTTAGAAAAAGCCAATGTACGAGTACATTCGTACTTTCAATGTATGTATGTACTCGTACATTAGTCAACTGATAAAATTTAAAGTAGGATGGGGATATGTTAACAACCCTATGGAAAAACCGATGCTTGCTAACCACCCTGACAGAGAACATATTCGTCTTGAGAACGTGCTGACCGCTTTGGGAAATCCATTACGCCTCACGGTGGTACGCGTGCTTGCCGGCGGAGGCGAGCATGCCTGTAGTGCGGTGCTGAGTGGTATTCCCAAATCGACGCTAACACATCACTGGCGTGTATTACGCGACAGTGGTGTGATCTGGCAGCGACCATTCGGGCGAGAAAATTTATTGTCGCTGCGTCGGGAAGATCTCGATGCGCGTTTTCCCGGTCTCCTTGATGTCCTGTTGGGTGCAGTTAAAAATGACGCTCTCACACAAGAGTCGACAACAAAAAATCTTCCTGAGCCATCTTCAAAATAGAGGTTTATTTTCATATGGTAACGGAGAAATTTAAAACCAGTGAGGAAAGGGGCATGGAGGGTATCGAGAGGAGAATAAGAATCGCTGCAGGGCAATTTGCGCCGGTACGCGGCTGTATCGATGACAATATGCGTTATCACGAAATGCTGATTACGTCTGCGGCATCCGCAGGCGTTAACCTTATCATTTTCCCTGAGCTTTCTCTGACGGGTTATGAACCAGAAATGGCTGAAGGACTGGCTCTGGCTGATGAAATCCGTCTGCGCCCGCTTCAGGTATTGTCTGACAGATACGATATGACGATTATTGTGGGTGTACCGCTGCGTGTTAAAGAGGGAAAACCGGCCATTGGCGCCTGTGTAATTTCTGCCAAACGCTCTGTCTCCTATTACCGAAAAATGCATCTTCATCCTGGGGAGTCCGACTATTTTTCAGCGGGCGATACTGAGTGTGTTTTTAAGGAAAGAGGATTTAATGTAGGCGTGGCCATATGCGCAGATGCGGGGCAGCCAGTACATGCCGAACGCACGGTGCAGCGGGGTGCTGAAGTATATCTGAATTCCGTTTTAAGCGCCGGCGGGTTTGATAAAGATTCAGGGCAGCTGCAAAACTACGCCAGACTTTACGCCATGCCCACGCTGATGGCCAATTACAGCGGCCCGTCAGGTGGCTGGAAACCGGTCGGAAAAAGCGCCGCATGGAATGCTAAAGGTGAACTTATTGCTCAGGCGCCGGAGAATAGTGTTGCTCTGGTCATCATGGACCTACAAGATGGTGGGTGTACCGGACAAGTGATCTGCCTCAGTAAATAAAAAGATAGGGCGAAGGCTTAGCACGTCTCTTTTAAAATGCGCCGGAGGTGACCTGTTCGGTAAAAGAGAGGTGCTTTTCCCTTTCAGAGAATCACTGTGCTGTGACTTTATAGCATGAAGGATGGACGTCTGCTTTTTGCTTAAAGCGGACAAGAAATGTCTCAAAGCAACTGACGGCTATCAGGTATAAGTTGAGAGTTAAAAGCAAATATCAGCTGCCTTAAAGCCGCACGCCAAAAACTAGCGGGCGGAAGATAAACCCATAGCGATCAGGCTCCCCAAGCCCCCCTTTTTGCTCCTCCCTTTTTGCCCCTTTCGTTTTGTAAAAATCGCAGCGATTTGTTCAATATCGCAGTGGCACTTTGGATAGTTGAAAGTGATGGCTTAAAGAAGGTGCGCCCTCACGTCTGCATTTTGCGCGCCGCTGTCTGCCGTTGTCCCAGCCGTCCGCCTTGTGCCAGCAACGGCCCCTGGGCGCAACCGGACATTTAACCTGGTGGGTTCTTTTATTTATGAAACTCGATGTTAAACCAGTGAGCAAAAGCCATATTACATTGAACGCTGGTCTCCTCTGAGAACTCCTGATGGCGAGAGTTTTACAGACGCACCTGCTGCTTTGCAAACCCATAAACCCATACCGGCGGGCTTACAGCTACCTCGCCGGAGGTTGCTGAGTAGTGGTTATGAAAGGGAGAGTTGCAGAACTTCACCGCCCTCTTGCGCAAGGCGTGCTAAGTAATGCGACGCATCCAGAATCTGATAAGGAAAGTACAAGCCAGGCGCGATAGGTAGTTTTCCATCCAGCCCAATCAATCGCTCAAGAAGCAAGGCTATTCCCATTCCAGTCAGGGGAGCAGCACCGCCAGGATGCACGACCGCATGTCTGTTTCGAAGCGCCTGCCCGGTGTGATCAAGGCCAGCAATATCAAAAATGATTTCCGTTGATAATGGCCCACCTTTACGTCTACTCGAACTGACACCCTGACCCAGGTCGAACTGTATGTTGCTCGCTCCTGTCGCGGCTGCCAGTCCGGCTACGTCGATCGATGAAAAGCCGGAAGCATTAATTTTGCTGCCGTCCAGCGCTGAGAAAACCGTTTTTGCATCATCCCCTTCTCGCCATATCCAGTTCCCCTCACGGCGCGAAAGAGCGGCAGGCATTAGGTGGTTCAGATATTTAAAATCTTCAGCGACCGCCGGCCCACCTGTATCCTGCTCATCGACCAGCGCACCAATGCGAATTTCATCGACCTGAGCGAAGGGTTTCGTCAGATGGAGCGCCGGAACCGTTGTGGCGCCTACCAGCCATTCATAGCCAAGCACCACCGCCGAAGCAGCCGGTGCATGCATGAAACGTGCTATTTCAGGAGCAATTTCAAACACCCCTGATGAGATACTCAGATGCGGTATCCCCCGCGCCTGAGCAAAGCGCAATCCGGCGAGTGAATGATCTTTATAGAGAACCACCACCGCACTGACTTGCTTCTCTCCCAGACCCAGCTCTGCAGAGTTCATATCGGGCACGATAGCTTGCGCGTTGCCCATTTCGGCTGCCGCACGCTGCGCTTTGACAAAATCCCGGCCGCCTATCAGGAGTGGAACATCCGGATAAGTCGCACGTAGCGCCCGCGCAGTCTGCTGACCAATAGAGCCTGAACCACCCAATAAAAGTATAGGATTAAATGACATATGCGTATTTCCTCTTTTATGTGATAAGCTACTAATAGTAGGAAAGGTAGTACGCATTGCGGAATTAATCTACTTTTAGTAGGTTAAAGAATTTTTTAGTGGCTGGATAAATACAGAATGATAAAAAAAAAGAACGCCCCTCTCTCCTCATCGCCGGTAAAAAGATTAACCAAAGCCGAACGGCGCCAGCAGCTTCTTGAAACCGCGCTTCTGATCGTACGAGAGGAGTACCTGGATAGCCTGACTCTGGGACGGCTGGCCGAGCGTGCAGGCGTTTCCAAACCTGTGGTCTACGATCATTTCCCCACCCGCTCGGCGCTGCTAATCGAACTCTATAAATGGATCGATACTGAGCGGGTCAGTACCTTCGCTGAAATGATGTCCAAAACTCACAAAAATGCTCAGGAAACCACAGAAATCCTGGCAAGCGCCTACATCCTTTGTGCCGCAGATAAAAAAGGGGAATTCCACGTTATTGGTGCAGCGCTGGCAGGTAGCGAAGAAAAAACGCGCGTTTTTCAGGAGTTGCTGGATAATTGCGTCGCGATGTTTGTCTCTGTGCTGGCACCTCATGTTGATATATCGCCTAAATCGTTGCAGCAACTTTGTATAGGGCTTGTTGGCGCTGGAGAAGCGTTGTCCGTGGCGATTTCGCGTGGACATATGCAGCATGAGGAGGCTGTAGAGGCCTTCACAACGCTTATCAACGGTATTGTACAGCCGGGTGTAAGGTGAAAAGGATTAGTCCCTGCCATATCATCTGATATGACGACTAAGATGTTGGCGATGTTCGCTTTTCGCTCATAGCGGACATTGATGCCGCGCAAGTCTGCTTTGGTACAAAGCAGACTTAACTTGCTTTAAAAGAGATTCATTAAGGGGTAAAAGCATAAAGAGGTGGATACAACGGCTAATGAACGTGCCGGTTACAGTTCCATCCTGACAAGATAAATGTGCATTGGTTTTCGCTCATTACTGACATCAGTCTGCGTGTCGGCCAGCTTCTCACTCAACTCTGACCCTATCCACAGATCCGACCGCACAGGACCTGATGCGCTACGCCTGATGCCCTACGTCCCCGAATCCCTTAACGATCACAAGACGCAGCGCCCCTGGCCCACCCGATCCGGCGCGTGCGGCATGGCTATATTTATCTGTCACTGTTTTTTTAAGCTATAGGTTTGGCGGTCAAACCGGAGGGTAGCGGATACATGCAGAACGTTAACTTCCTGAACTGATGGTTGGACCTGCCGCTGGTTGCTTCAAATGAACGTTGCTGAAAGTATTAAGCGCTTCATTGCAAAATCGAAAGGTGTTATGGTGAGAGGGCTTAGCCATTAACCCAATCACCTTTTCTGGCAGGCTTGTTGCTCTCGAATCGATGCGGGGGCATTCTCCCTCTAATGCGCTGATTAAGCAGCCCTTCTGTGCTTTCTTACACCCTAATGCGGCGCGCTCGATAGCGTCCGTGAGCGATTTCTCGCAAGGACATTTCACAACATTAGCTCTGCTGATACCAAACCTGAGTAAAGTCATTCGAGGACGAATGGCCTGCTTGCTAATGCAATGAAGGTTCATATTGAACAAAAAAATGTCTGATAACGTCGTGGATGCACCAGTTTCTCAGATCGTTATCGAAACGGCGGAGTCATCTTCGGCGATTGTCTTACAACCAGAATATGCCACTCCTCAAGAAGCTATCGGAGCGATGTCTATAGCGTTAATTAAATCTGGTAAGTGCATAACATTTAACGAAATTCAGCTGATGCTGATTGTCAGGTTAAAGCTGGCTTCTGAGCAGTCACAAAAAGATATTTTACGTGAAGCTCTAATGTTGATAACGAATAAATCATTATATTAACCGTAGCTATTGGCTTGATATGGTCTTTTCTCAAACCATCGCAGCCAGCGCATCGTTGCTCCCAGATAACAGGATGATTCTGTATAGAACTGTGTTTCTTACAGAGCGGTTTTAAGAGCCTGATTACATTGCATCCAAATATGCTCAGCTAGGGTCTCAAGGTTTGATAGCGAAAGATTGCTGATATTCCCTGTTTTCGCCCGCCTGAGCGGGCTTTTTCTACTGCAGATGCTGGCTCAGACGCCCTCCTCCGATGACTGCGCCGAAACGGCCCTTTACCGATGTGCCACTCCCGATCCGCCACGCTCCTGCCTCCCTCACTCATCACCCGACACCGCGCCGTCAGGCTCACCAGTTCAGGCGTGTGCGGCATATCTGTATTATCTGACACAACTTCTTTTTACTCTACGGATATCGTTTTCCCTCACCGGGACGGGCCGCCCGAAGCGCAGCCTGTGTATTTTCTATTGATACCCCACCAGCAAAACCTGTACAAAAACCGTACTATTTCCTGTGCGGCATGGACGACGATGGAACGCAGCTGTAAAACATGCTGGCATTCGGCGGCGTAATCCGTACCATACGCGCCATACTTATGCATACAGGCGTTATCTGCCGGTGCTAATCCGTCATTTATAGCTATCAGATAGGGCATAAGAACGCGCTAAGGGCGTATGACACGACTTCGCAGGGCTGAAAAAATGCTCGTCGCGCGGGTGGAGAGGCTGAACACCCGGCGGATGCGATGAAAACATCCCCCTTACCGGTCCCCTGCTGGTTTCCGAGACACGAAAAAGATGCAAGAAACGCAAACGAACAGCAAAAAAGAACAATACAACCTGAATAAGCTTCAGAAGCGCCTGCGCCGCAACGTGGGCGAAGCGATCGCTGATTTCAACATGATTGAAGAAGGCGACCGCATTATGGTTTGCCTGTCAGGCGGCAAAGACAGCTACACCATGCTGGAGATTTTGCGCAATCTGCAGCAAAGCGCGCCGGTGAATTTTTCCCTGATAGCGGTTAACCTGGATCAGAAACAGCCGGGCTTTCCGGAGCATGTGCTGCCGCAGTATCTGGAATCGATCGGCGTAGAATATAAAATCGTCGAAGAGAACACCTACGGCATCGTCAAAGAAAAAATCCCGGAAGGCAAAACCACCTGTTCGCTCTGCTCACGCCTGCGTCGCGGCATTCTCTACCGTACCGCTACCGAGCTGGGCTGCACCAAAATCGCGCTGGGTCATCACCGCGACGATATCCTGCAGACGCTGTTTTTGAATATGTTCTACGGCGGGAAAATGAAAGGCATGCCGCCTAAGCTGATGAGCGACGACGGCAAGCATATCGTTATCCGTCCGCTGGCCTACTGCCGCGAAAAAGATATCGAGCGCTTCGCCATTGCGCGCCAGTATCCGATTATTCCGTGCAACCTGTGCGGCTCGCAGCCGAACCTGCAGCGTCAGGTGATCGCCGATATGCTGCGTGACTGGGATAAACGCTATCCGGGACGCATCGAAACCATGTTCAGCGCGATGCAGAATGTGGTGCCTTCCCATCTGGCCGATACCGCGCTGTTTGATTTCAAAAGTATTCAGCATGGCAGCGAAGTGGTGGACGGCGGCGATCTGGCGTTTGACCGCGAAACCCTGCCGCTGCAGCCGGCCGGCTGGCAGCCGGAAGAGGACGATATCGCTCCTGGCGCGCGTCTCGATATTCTGGAAATTAAATAGTGTTGAACGCCATACCGGCGATAACCGGTATGGCGTCTGCCTTATCGCATTACATGTGCGGCGGCGGGTCGAGGATAGGTTCCGGATCCGGCGAAGGGTCGGGCTGCGGCTGGGGTTGCGGGATCGGCTCTGGAATCGGCACGGGATCGGTCGGCACAGGATCGGAAGCGGAAATCTGATGGGGCGTCCACATAGTCAGCATACTCTCCTCCTTATTGGCTCAGTTCTTTAAGCGTAGAGGAGTTTGCCGTTAAATGGCGAAGCGGCAAAAAAAAGCCGGCGTTTAGGCCGGCGTCGTACGAATCAATTGTGCTATGCAGTAATTCAAAAAAAAGGAAGTAAGACAATATGGAGCGCAACGCCCATCGCTTGACGTTGCATTCACCTGCGAGAGAGAGTTTGCCCCAGCTGCAGCTGGCGTTTATTGACGTCGATCAGCTTTTTTCCGCTTTTCTACCGCCTCTGCGCCAGCGTCTACAACCACTTACGTTTGCGTAACCACAGGGCAACGCCCACCACCAACACCGCTAACATCAGACAAAAAATCGCAAACCCCTGATGGCTCTCGGCCCCCGGAATGCCGCCCAGGTTGACGCCGAACAGGCCGGTAAGAAAGGTGGTCGGCAGAAAAATCATCGCCAGCAGCGACATGGTGTAGGTGCGGCGGTTCATCGCTTCCGCCATCACCGAGGCGATCTCATCCGCCAGCACGGCGGTACGCGCCACGCTGGCGTCAAGATCGTCGAGGCTGCGGCCGAGCCGGTCTGAAATTTCCTGCATGCGCCGACGCTCGTCGTCATCCATCCAGCCCAGTTTTTCGCTGGCCAGCCGCGCATAGACGTCACGCTGCGGCGCCATATAGCGGCGCATAACGATCAGCTGCTTGCGCAGAAGAGCCAGCTCACCGCGCGGCGGCACGTTCTGATCCATCAGCGCGTCTTCGAGTTCGATAATTTTATCCTGCAGATCTTCAATAAACTCGCTGGCGTGGTCGGTCAGCACATCGCACACCTCCACCAGCCAGCTGCCGCCATCCACCGGGCCGTTGCCGTTTTGCAGCTCGTTCAGTACCTCATCAATGGCGTAGACCTTGCGACGGCGCGTCGAAACGATCAGCCGGTCATTAATAAAAACCCGGATGGCGACCAGCTGATCCGGGCGGGAATCGCTGTTGAGATTGACGCTGCGCAGCGTAATCATAAACCCATCGCCCAGCCGACTGACACGCGGCCGCAGGCTGTCGCCCGCCAGTGCATCGCGCACCGCATCGGGGATCAGCGGCGTGGAGGAGAGCCACTCGGCGCTCTCCCGGTGGGTATAGTTAAGGTGCAGCCAGCAGGGTCGCTCGCAGTGAATCACATCTTTGTCTTCAATCGGGATCAGCCCGCCCTGCCCATCAAGCTGGCAGGCGATAATCGCATCCGACACCTGTAGCGCTTTTCCTTCTATGACGTTCACGTCATGCCTCATAAGCCGCAGAATCAATGTGATACAGTCTAGCGCGCCGCCAGGCAGAATCAATCTTCCGCCGCGGCACTCGCGTGGATAAGAGCGGAAAAGTGCGACAAAGGATGTACAGCAAGCAATATCAGGAAGCGACGGCAGAGGTCAGGAGACAGGTCATACCGCCGCCGTGGCGGTATGACGCATCAGCAGAGGGGCCGCGGCTCAGTGGCGCAAAATAAAGAGCTGGCGGCTGTAGGCGACATCTTCAGGATTATTGATCGGGTAGCCTTTTACCCAGGGTTTGATCAGGCGGCTGTTGGTATATTGATAGATCGGCGCAATCGGTACCTGCGTATCGATAATCTGTTCCGCGCGATTGTAATCCTCATTGCGCACCTGCGCGTTGCTCTCTTTGCTCGCCTGCGCCAGCACAGCGTCATAATCGGCATTATGGAACCTGGCGATATTGCCGCTGTGGCTGGAGGTCAGCAGGCTAAGAAAGGTGGACGGTTCATTATAGTCGCCAATCCATGAGGCACGGATCACATCGAAATTGCCACTGTTGCGGCTGTCGATATAGGTTTTCCACTCCTGATTTTGCAGCTTCACCTCTGCGCCCAGGTTTTTCTTCCACATGGAGGCTACCGCAATAGCGATTTTCTGATGGTTCTCGGACGTATTATAGAGCAGCGTCAGACGCAGCGGCCGGGTTGGCCCGTAGCCGGCGGCGGTAAGCAGCGCTTTTGCCTGAGTGTTCAGCTCCGCCTGGCTGTGCTGTTGTAAAAACGAAGGCGTCGCGCTGAAGCCGGCAGTAACGTCAGGGGTGAAATGCCAGGCCGGCTTTTCGCCGGTGCCCAGCACTTTCTCCGCGATAATGCGGCGATCGATGCTCCATGAGAGTGCCCGGCGCACGCGCGCGTCGGCGGTCGGCCCTGTCTGGGTGTTAAACGCGTAATAGTAGGTGCCCAGTTGATCGGGCGTATAGACCTCGTCCGGAAGGGTTTTCTTCAGCATACCGTAGAGGTTTTTCGGGAAAGATTCGGTGATATCGATATCGCCGGCGCGATAGCGTTTGGTGGCGCTGGACTCTTCGTTAATCGGCAAAAAAGTCACCTGGTTCAGCACGGAATGGGCGTCATCCCAGTAGTGGCGATTGCGCGTCAGCACGATTTTTTCATTCACCACGCGGCTCTGCAGCTGATAGGCACCGTTGCCAACCAGGTTGCCCGGTTTAGTCCAGCTATCGCCCCACTTCTCAATCGCTTTACGCGGCGCGGGAAACAGGCTGACGTGCGCCGTCAGGCTGGGAAAGTACGCTACCGGACGATCGAGCGTCACCTTCAGGTGATAATTATCCAACGCGGTAACGCCAAGACTTTCCGGCGGCAGCTTCCCCTGGGCGATAGCGTCAGCGTTATGGATTGCCGCCAGCCCGGCGAACCAGGCAACCGGCGAGGCATTTTTGCTGTTGACCAGCCGCTGCCAGCCGTAAACGAAATCGTGCGCGGTCACCGGCTCGCCGTCAGACCAGCGTGCATCCTGGCGCAGCGTAAAAATCCAGCTCTGGTTGTCAGTGCTTTGCCAGCTCTGCGCCACGCCAGGGGCCACCTTGCCCTGCGCATCCTGGTTGGTCAGCCCTTCAAACAGATCGCGCATAACCTGAATTTCCGGCAGCCCCACCGCTTTAATCGGGTCAAGGGAGGCGGGCTCGTCTTTGATGTGGCGCACTATCTCCTGGCGCGCTGCCAGTTCAGTGCCGGGCGCGACCTGCGCCGCCATGGTCGGGAGCTGCGTCGCCAGTAAAAAGGCGCCCAGCGCAATGCGAAATGATTTCATCTTGTCCTACCCTTAAAGCTGCCGGAGTGGCAAAAGCGTGAGATGGCTTATGCTAACCGGCACTTTAACGCAAATAATTGATCCTGAACCAGCTGTTTTGCTTATTGCCCGTCGCCGTCGAGCCAGTCTGCGACGCTTTTCACAGGAGCTGAAGATGACCCTGTTATATCCGCGTCCCCTGCGCGGCGCGCTGGAAGTGGACATGGCGCGCTATGGCACCTCGGTGCTGGGCGCGCCGCTGCTCTGGTTTCCCGCCGCACAGGCGGAAGCCGATAGCGGGCTGGTGCTGGCGGGCACGCATGGTGATGAAAATGCGGCGGTGGTGACGCTCTCCTGCGCGCTGCGTACGCTGCACAGCGCGCGCCGCCGACATCATGTGGTATTAGCGGTCAATCCTGACGGCTGCCAGATGGGATTGCGCGCCAATGCGCGCGGCGTCGATCTTAATCGTAACTTTCCCGCCGCCAACTGGCAGTCAGGGGAGACGGTTTACCGCTGGAACAGCGCCGCCGAAGCGCGCGATGTGCGTCTTTCTACCGGCGGACGCGCCGCTTCCGAGCCGGAAACCGTCGCGCTGTGCCAGCTGATCCACCAGCTACGTCCGGCCTGGGTCGTCTCGCTGCATGAACCCCTGGCCTGCATCGATGACCCGCAGCAGACCTCGCTCGGCGAATGGCTGGCAGCGCAGACCGGGCTGACCCGCGTCGCCAGCGTCGGCTACAGCACGCCGGGATCGTTCGGCAGCTGGTGCGCCGATCTGGCGCTGCCCTGCATCACCGTCGAGCTGCCGCCGATTTCCACCGACGAAGCGACGGAGCGCTATCTCGCCGCTTTTACCGGTCTGCTTAGCTGGCGGCCGTAAGATCGATGCGCCCGCTGCTGAAATGCAGGCCGGGTTCGACGTCCGCCGCCAGCCAGGTAGGCCCGTCCAGATCGATAAAGCGCGCGCGCGGCACCAACGGCAGCGCGGCGCTGATAGCACGCGAGGTGCAAAGCATACAGCCCAGCATAATGGTCAGCCCGGCCTGCTCCGCCTCGCTGGCCAGCGCCAGCGCCTCGGTTAAACCGCCGGTTTTATCCAGCTTAATGTTGATCATTTCGTAACGCTGGCGCAGTGCCGCCAGGTTGCCACGCGTATGGCAGCTTTCATCAGCGCACACCGGCAGCGGATGAATAAAGTTCGCCAGCGCCTCATCCTCATTTGCCGGTAGCGGCTGTTCCAGCATCTCTACACCAAGATCGGCCAGCAGCTGGCAGCGCGCCGCCAGCCCTTCGCTACGCCAGGATTCGTTGGCATCGACAATCAGCCGCGCCTCCGGCACCGTGCTGCGGATAGCCATCAGCCGTTCGGTGATCAGATGATCGTCCAGCTTAATCTTCAGCAGCTGCGCGCCGTTTTCCCACAGCGCCAGCGCGCTGCTCGCCATCGATTCAGGCGTATCGATGGTCACGGTTTGCGCCATATTCACCCTGCCCGGCAGCGTCACGTTGAGCTGCTGACAGAGGCTCTGCTGCTGCTGGCGGGCGGCGAGATCCCACAGGGCGGAATCTATCGCGTTGCGCGCCGCGCCAGCGGGCAGCGCCGCCTGCAGCGCTTCACGCGTTATGCCCCGCTCCAGCTGCGGCAGCATTAACGCGATTTGCGCCAGCACCGACGCCTCGCTTTCGCCATAGCGTGGGTAAGGCGTGCATTCGCCTACCCCCTTAACGCCATCCTCTTCCAGCTCCACCACCACCACACCCGCCTGTTCCCGGCTGCCGCGCGCGATGACAAAAGGCTTATTGAGCGGCCAGGCTTCCGGATAAACTTTAACCGTTCTCATCTTTTTTTCTCTCGTTAGTGATAATCAGGCAAACAGCAACGCGGCACGCCTCACAAACGCCGCTGCAATGACGGGCTTCGGCCTCGTCCGTCTGTTATATAATTTACTGTCTCACCTTTGTGGGTTCCTTTACACTGTTAACCTTGTTAAGCAAAAGTAAAAGGATAGATTATGTCTCAGACTGTTAATTTTCAGGGCAATCCGGTTAGCGTAGCAGGCCAGCTACCGCAGGCTGGCGAAAAAGCGAAGGCTTTTACGCTGGTGGCAAAAAACCTGTCTGATGTTTCCCTTTCTGATTACGCAGGCAAGCGTAAAGTGCTGAATATTTTCCCAAGCATCGATACCGGCGTTTGCGCGGCATCGGTACGCAAATTCAATCAGCTGGCAGGCGAAATGGAAAATGCCGTGGTGCTGTGCATCTCCGCAGACCTGCCGTTTGCGCAGTCGCGCTTCTGCGGCTCTGACGGCCTCTCCAATGTGGTGACCCTGTCCACGCTGCGCGGCGGCCATTTCAAAGATGATTACGGCGTGGCGATTGCCGATGGTCCGCTGCAGGGCCTGACGGCGCGCGCCGTGGTCGTGCTGGATGAAAACGATACGGTTCTCTACAGCCAGCTGGTGGATGAAATTACTACCGAGCCTGATTACGATGCGGCGCTGGCGGCACTGAAGTAACCTTTCCGGCGCCTCCGGAACAGGGAGGCGCTGCTTATTAAAAAGCTTATTTATTATTTATCTTATTATTTAATTCCTGCTCTATTTCCTGTCTTTTATTAATTAACGCTCCGCATTATCTTTTCTGTTAATACCATCCTGGCTTTCCTGTTTTTGCATAAAAGCGTATTTACAGACACGCCGCTTAAAGCCTATTATTTCGGCGTAACGCTTATCATGGACGAGAGTGAAAGGAATCACGCAGATGGCTGCCTTACGTTTTACCTGCACGGTGTTTAAAAGCCAAAAAAGAATGGATGATTACAGCGCCCGCGATATGCGCTGCGGTGATTTAAGCGAACTTGAATTAAAAAGGGATTTTAAGCTGGTGGATGTTTCTACGCGTGTAGATCCCTATACGCTAACGGAAATGACACCGTTTAGCCAACCACAGTCGATGTTTCATGGTTCCCACAGGCCAGGAAGAGAGCTACCGGTTGAGTCATGCGCCGCTATTTTGTTTGAGGAGTTTCGTCATCTTTCACAGGCGTTTGCCTTGTTCGGGCCGTACCGGCAGCTGATTGAAGAATTGATCGCGCATCTGCAGGGCAACAGCGGTTGTCCCTTCGATAGCGCTTTTCTGAACAGCGCATTGAAACAGCAAATTGTTAACGACCGCAGCAAAAACAGTACTTTAAAAAGAATAGAGGAGGCTTTAAAAACGCATATTGACTGGCACAAAAAATGCTACCCAAAAAAATTAGAGGGTAAAATAAGAGAAGCCATTCTTGATGGAAGATTACCCCGATTCGACAGATTGCAGGATAGCTTTAACGGAATGGGTATCAGCGTTCACGACACCTGGGCGACACAGATTACGATCAAACAGTTGAAAGTTGATAACCCCTGTTATCACGCGCGGGTGCATTATCGAGTACAGGATCACTTTGGCCTTGACTGCAACTACATAACGCATTTCACCTTTAGCCAGTTCCGTCTGTTTCGTATCTGGTTTGTCCTGCAGCGCTATAATAAATTCAGCTATAAACCCTTTATGACCAATATGAACGCTTTTATTGATATTACTGGTGTACGTGATGACCATAAAAAATAGGAAGCGAAAAATTTTGTTAGTGGTTTTCGGCGTACTCTTCGCTTATGCCCTCTGGCTTACATACCGCCCGGTAGAAATTGTGGCCGTTCACCATAGAGGTAACAACTTTAGCGCTATTCTGGTTAAAAATTTCCCTTTTACCGACCGGAGTAAAATAAACTGGTGGCTGGAGAATCGAGACATACTTAAAGAAAAGTATAATGTGCCTGATCCTGATGAAAACGGCCCTTTCTCGATTATTGTTTGGCGTTTCGGCAAAGGTTATCAGGCGGATAAGCAGGATGATGATCAATACTGTTTTAAAGATATGCAAATCCGTGAACATTGCATACAAAAAGACACCCTTTTAATTATCGATGGCAGAGGGAAAAATCAGGCGTATTTCACCGGTGATAATGGAAAATATCTATTAAAAAATAACGGCGAGATTATTAAAATCAAAGACAGATAGTGGTCATTTATTGCCCACACCTTTCAGGTTCTACTCACGGGTTTAGCAGGAAACCGTAAATTATAAGGCATTTAACGGGTCCGGAAGAGCAATAAACAGGATGGCGGTAGATGAGGATAAAAAGAAACGCACCCTGTTATTATTGATAATTATTGCACTGCTGGCTTATGTCTTCTGGTTTATAGGCCGCCCGGCAGAAAGGGTGGCCGTCCACCACCGAAGAGGCAAAGCTCACGCGATTTTGGTTAAAAGCTTTCCTTTTACCGGCAGCGGTAAAATTACGTGGTGGCTGGAAAACCGCGCCAGGTTAAAAGAGCAATATAACGTTCCCACCCCAGCGAACACGGTTTCTTTTCTCTGGCTATCTGGTTTTTCGATACAACTATCAGGAAAATAAATACGATGACGACCTGTTCTGTTTTCATCACTTGGAACCTGATAAAAATTGCACAGAAAAGGACGCAGCACTTCTTATCTATCACAGCCCGGGAAACCAGGCCGATTTTATCGGTGATAATAGCGAATAGATACTGAAGAACAATGGTGAAATGATTTACGTTAAAGAGCGATAAAGGCATATCCCCTTCTGACCTTTGCCGTTTATACCCAAACGCTACCGGTTAAAGGATAATGAAAAGATGACTAAGGCCATCTTTAGCCCGCTTTTTCCCACCGCCGTCGCCTCTGTGAATGATTAACCGCGGGCGTCTGGTGCCCGCGGCCCTGTCGGCAGCGCGGTTAACTCTCCGGCTCCCCTTTCTTCTGGCTTAACCCATACTCGCGCAGCTTATTAGCGATCGCGGTGTGGGAAACCCCCAGCCGTTTCGCCAGCTTCCGCGTGCTGGGATAAGAGAGGTAAAGCCGGGTCAGCACCGACCGCTCAAAGCGGCTGGTGATCTCATCCAGCGAGCCTTCCATTGCCTGCTCATCCAGCGCCAGCTGCTCGGTAAACTCCGGCAGCATAATGTCCTGCGGGCGCAGTTCATACCCTTCCAGCTGCGCCAGCGCGCGATAAAGCGCGTTTTTCAGCTGGCGCACGTTACCCGGCCAGTTATAACGGGTGAGAAAGGCATTCAGCTGCGGTGACAGACGCGGACGCGGCACGCCCTGCTCATCGGCGAAGCGGGCAACGAACAGCTCGGTCAGCGGCAGTATATCCTGCGGACGATCGCGCAGCGGCGGCAGATTTAACGTCAGCACATTCAGACGGTAGAAAAGATCCTCACGGAATTCGCCGCGCTGTACCAGTTCCGTCAGATTACGCTGGGTGGCGCAGATAACGCGCACATCCACATGCACCTCATGCTCTTCACCGACGCGGCGGAAGGTGCCGTCGTTGAGAAAACGCAGCAGCTTGGTCTGCATGCGCGGCGACATTTCGCCAATCTCATCCAGCAGTACCGAACCGCCGTTAGCCTGCTCAAAGAACCCTTTTTTGCCTTCCAGCGCGTTGGGATAGGCGCCTGGCGCATGGCCGAACAGCTCGCTCTCCGCCACGTCGTCCGGCAGTGAGGCACAGTTCAGCGCCAGAAACGGCTGTTTGCCGCGCGCGCTGCGCAGATGACAGGCGCGCGCCAGCATATCTTTGCCGGTGCCGGTATCGCCGACAATCAGCAGCGGCGCGTCGAGCATCGCCAGCTTACGTGCCTGCTCCACCACCTGACGCATTTTTGGGCTGACCGCGACGATATGCTGAAACTCGCGATCATCGTTGACCGCCAGATTTTGCAGCTGGCGTCCCATACGCGCCGTCGATTTCAGCATCACCATCGCCCCGACCGGCAGCGTGGCGCCCTCTTCTTCTGCGGCGTAAACCGGACGCGCTTCCAGCAGGAAATCGCGGCCCTGGATCACCACATGTTGCGTCTGCGCCTCAATGCGCTCGCTCTCCAGCCAGCGAGTAAAGTTAAAGCCGCTGACCAGCGCCGCAATGCCATAGTTGCGAATTTTATGTTCATCCAGGCCGAACAGGCTTTGCGCCGCCGGGTTAGCCAGTTCAACCTTGCCTTTCATATCGATAGAGAACACCGGCTCCGGCATAGCGGTCAGCAGTGCGCTCAGCGCGCGATGTTCACGCTCGGAAGGCATATAGGCGATGGTGCGCACGTCAGTGACGCCGGGGATGCGACGGATCTCCGCCATCAGCTGGCTGAACTGGTCGAAAGCGATCGCGGAGAAATTGAGGTAAATTCGACCAATCGGCGCAATTTCAATGCCCCGCAAATCGATGCTGCGCTCTACAAGCAGATCGAGCAGTTCACGGGCGAGACCAATTCGGTCCTGACAAAAGACTTCCAAACGCATTGGGTAGGCCTTATTGAATTTGGTAACAGCGAATCATGAAATAATACGCTAACTTGCGAATAGCCTGAAGCGCTCTGTCAGGATAAGTTGACAGCGCGCGGCATTGTGCAAGGAGTGTAACGGAAGTGTTAGCGATAATCATGCGCTCAGGCAATTTTTTAGAGGGTTATAACAGTTTTTTTCCTGCATACAGGACAGCATCTCTGCTGCGCCGTGGTTTATCCTGTTTTATGCGGTTACAGGTTTTATACCGCTACAGGCGCGTGTACTGCTTTTCCGCTGTGGCGGTTATACACGCGCCCTGTTGTTGCGCTTTAGCCGTTACGGGCGCGCATCCTGCTTTTCTGCTTTTGCTGCGCGCGGCTGCAGGCGCGTTTTTAGCTGCGCGATCAGTTCGCGGCGAAAATCGCCGAGCTGCGGACGATCGTCCAGCCACGGCAAGGGACGACACAGCTCCATCGCTTTAATACCCAGCCGCGCGGTTAGCAGACCGGCGCCGATGCCCTGCGCGGCGCGCGCAGAAAGACGCGCCGCCAGATCCTGCGACAGCCAGTCCATTCCCATTTCGCGCACCAGCTCCGACGCGCCGGCAAAGGCGATATTCAGTAACACCAGCCGGAACAGGCGCAGACGGCTAAAATAGCCGAGTTGCATGCCGTAAACGGCAGCGATGCGGTTGATCATGCGCAGATTGCGCCAGGCGATAAAGGCCATATCTACCAGCGCCAGCGGGCTGACGGCGATCATCAGGGTCGCCTCGGCGGCGTTGCGGCCGATCTCGGCGCGCGCCTGGCGATCCAGCACCGGCTGCACCAGCTGGGCATACAGCGCCACCACTTCACGATCGTTTTGCGTTTCATGCAGGGCCGCCTGCCAGCGCTGCAGCGCCGGATGCCCCTGATCGAGGCCCGCCTGACGCGCCAGCTTTTCGCAGAACGCTTTGCCGCGCCCCATACCGTGGCTGTGCAGCAGCTCGCGACCGGTGTCGCGCTCTTCCGCGCGCTGGCGCAGCTGGTAGAGATGACGCCATTCGGTGACCAACGCGCCGACGCCCGCCAGCACGATCAGCAGGCCTGCCGCGCCGGCGCCCAGCGCGAACCACGCCTGATCGCGCCATGCGTCGAGCATCCACTGTACCCCCTGCGCCACCGCGCTGGCGACGAACAAGCCGATGCCCGCCATCACCATACGGCGCCAGATAGTGCGGCGGGGGCGCAACGCGGCCTCCACTATCTGCTCCTCACGCGGCGCGTCCGCCAACGCATCCTCTTCCTGACGCGCGGTAAACAGGCTCTCTTCGGCAGCGTCGAAGCGCTGCGCCGGCTTCAGCGTCGGCGCTTTTTCACTCTCCAGCGGCTGCGCAAAATCGATGCGCGGCTTTAACGGCGGCTGATTCATCGCAATTTATCTCCTAATAAAAATTCCAGCGCGGCGTCCATACGGATATGGGGCAGCGGCCGATCGATATCCAGCGGCTGCGGCCGAAACTGTTCAAAATGGAACCCCTGATCCTGCCAGAAGGCATTGCCCGGTAACCGTGATGGCACCTCGCCGGGAAACACCGTCAGCGGCGCGCCGTCGTTAAGACGATGGCCGCGTAGCGCAGGGATTTTTTCACCCTGATGATCCACCATGCCGCTCTGCGTCGCCTGTACCGACGCCAGCCCGATACAGTCCATATTGATGCCCTCGAACGCGGCATTTTGCCAGGCGTCCTGCACCAGTTGCTGCAGCAGCGACACCATATTGGCATGCTGATCGGCGGTGATGTGGTCCGCCTTGGTCGCGGCGAACAGCAGTTTATCGATAACCGGAGAAAAGAGACGGCGGAACAGCGTACGCTGGCCATAGTGGAAGCTTTGCATCAGCTGGGTAAGCGCCAGCCGCATATCATTGAACGCCTGCGGCCCGCTGTTGAGCGGCTGCAGGCAGTCCACCAGCACAATCTGGCGATCGAAACCGAGGAAGTGATTTTTATAGAACCCTTTCACCACATGCTGGCAGTAGTAGTCGTAACGCGCGCGCAGCATGGCGATGTTGCTGCCTTTATCCGCCTGCGCCAGACGCGCTGCGCTGATGTCGTCCGCCTGCGGCCAGGGGAAAAACTGCAGCGCCGGCGCGCCGGCCATCTCGCCCGGCAGGACGAAACGTCCGGGCTGAATAAAGTGCAGCCCCTCCTGCTTGCAGCGCAACAGCGACGCGGTCCAGGCCTCGGCGATGGCGGCGAGGCGGTTTTCATCCGCCGGGGCCAGGGGATCAAGTCCATGGCAAAGGCGGCGCCACTCCGCCGCCCATTGCGCCCGATCGCCCTGCAGCAGGCCGTTCATCTGTTGTGACCAGCTAAAATAGTCATGCGCCAGCATCGGCAGATCGAGCAGCCATTCGCCCGGATAGTCGACAATCTCCAGATAGAGCGTCGCCGTCTGCCTGAAATGGCGCAGCAGCGAATCCTGCGATCGGAAGCGCAGCGCCAGCTGCATTTCGCTGACGCCGCGCGTCGGCGTCGGCCACGCGGGCGGATCGCCATACAGCTGCGCCAGCCCCTCGTCATAGGTAAAGCGCTGGATGCCCATATCGCGCTGCGGCACGCGCTTTACGCCTAACAGCCGCTCTTCGCGCGCTACGGAAAACAGCGGCAGCCGCGCGCCGCCATGGATATTCAGCAGCTGGTTTACCAGCGAGGTAATAAAAGCCGTTTTGCCGCTGCGGCTCAGGCCGGTTACCGCCAGGCGCAGATGACGATCCACGCCGCGGTTAACCCATGACGCCAGTTCATGTTGAATTCGTTTCATCAGGCTCATCCTTGCTGCATTTATAGCGCCGGACGCGCGACAGGCGTCCCGGCAGATCGACCCTTAGTGTATCGTATGCGGGGAAAAAACGGATAGCCGACGGCGCGCCTGCACGGTTCTGCAGGCGGTGCCGGAGCCGGGCGCGCGATCAGCGCGCCGGGGAACGCAGGCGGGAAGCCAGACGGCTGGCGGCTTTTTTCAGCAGCGGCTCCAGCGCGAAGGCGATCAACAGGCGCAGCGGCTTGCGCGCCACCGCTTTTACCGCCCAGCCGCTGATGCCGGCAGGCGCCAGCATCAGGCCATGAATCAACAACTGCTTGCCGGCGCGTTTCAGTACCGGCGTCGCGCGGATGGCGCGCTGACGAAAATTCGACATATCTCTCCTTACGGCAGGCTGCCCGGGTCGCCCCGACGCCGCCTGATTAAAGCTGACGAAAACGGCTGCGTACGCTGAAGGTCTCTGAAGTGACGTAGCGCTCCAGATGGCGCAGCTGGGTTTCATTCCGCGACATCTCATCGCTTAGCGCGTCCAGCAGCTCATCGGCGCGCGGCGCCGCGGCCTGATCCTCAGCGTGCGCCGGCATCGGATCCAGTGCGTAGCTGAGGATGATGTAGGCCGCCAGGGTAAACATAAACAAACCAAACAGCATCGACAGCACGACGATGACGCGAACCAGCGTCACCGGAACATCAAGGTAGTGGGCAATCCCGGCGCATACGCCTTTAATTTTGCCCTGCTGCGGAATACGCCACAGCTTTTTCCCGCTGAATCGGCTTTTATTCATGGCTGTCTCCACTCCGGATGTTCCGCATCAAGGATCTCTTCCAGCGCCTGGATACGCTCGCGCATACGCCTGGCGTCCTGGGTCAGCTGTTGCAGACGCTGCATATCGCCTGATGACAGGCTGGCAGCGCCGTTTTGACGATTGCTGTAGTGCAGCCATAACCAGACCGGCGCCACGAACAGCACAAAAATCGTCAGGGGTATGGCAAGAAATAGTGCGCTCATTCTCTCTCCTTGAAGGTGTCGCCCCTCACGGGCGCAATGGCTAAAACAACGCGGCAGCGCCCTGCAATTCGCAGACAGGGCGTGCTTTCCTTATTCGCTGCGGTTCATTTTCGCTTTCAGCGCCGCCAGCTGCTCGCTGATGGCATCGTCCGCTTTCAGTTCGGCGAACTGCTGATCCAGCGTTTTGCTTTTACCGAAACGATGGCTTTCCGCTTCCGCTTCCATATGATCGATACGGCGCTCAAAGGATTCGAAGCGCGCCATGGCGTCATCGATTTTGCCACTGTCGAGCTGACGGCGCACATCGCGGGATGATGAAGCCGCCTGATGACGCAGCGTCAGCGCCTGCTGGCGAGCGCGGGTTTCGCTCAGCTTTTTCTCCAGCTCGGCAATTTCGCCTTTCATGCGCGCCAGGGTTTCATCAATCTGGCTGACTTCCTGCTGCAGCGACGCCACCAGATCGGTGAGCTTCTGTTTTTCAATCAGCGCGGAGCGGGCCAGGTCATCTTTATCTTTACGCAGCGCCAGCTCGGCTTTTTCCTGCCATTCGTTCTGCTGCAGTTCGCCCTGCTCAATACGGCGCAGCAGCTGCTTACGTTCAGCCAGCGCGCGGGCGGAAGTAGAGCGCACCTCAACCAGCGTGTCCTCCATCTCCTGAATCATCAGGCGCACCATTTTCTGCGGGTCTTCTGCTTTGTCCAGCAGCGTGTTGATGTTGGCGTTCACGATGTCGGCGAAACGAGAAAAAATACCCATAATTTACTCCTCCAGTGGTTAGCGCTAAATGTCGCTTTCAGTTTCTCTTATTCAATAAGCGTGCCAGTTTTTAAATGGCTGATAATCAAAAGATTACAAAATTGACGTCGTTCCTCCCGCCCGCTACATTGGTTTTTATCACTAACTATTGGTTAAATTCACCATGAGCGAAAACAACGAAAACCTGCTGGGCGAGGCCAATAACTTTCTTGAGGTGCTGGAACAGGTTTCCCGCCTGGCGCCGCTGAACAAGCCGGTACTGGTAATTGGCGAGCGCGGCACCGGCAAAGAGCTGATCGCCAGCCGCCTGCACTATCTTTCCGACCGCTGGCAGGGGCCGTTTATTTCGCTGAACTGCGCGGCGCTGAATGAAAACCTGCTCGACTCAGAGCTGTTCGGCCATGAAGCGGGCGCCTTTACCGGCGCGCGGCAGCGTCATCTGGGCCGCTTTGAGCGCGCCGACGGCGGCACGCTGTTTCTGGATGAGCTGGCGACCGCGCCAATGCTGGTGCAGGAGAAGCTGCTGCGGGTGATTGAATATGGTCAACTGGAGCGCGTGGGCGGTAACCAGTCGCTGCAGGTGAACGTCAGGCTGGTATGCGCGACTCATGCCGACCTGCCGCAGCTGGCGCAGGAAGGAAGATTTCGCGCCGACCTGCTCGACAGACTGGCGTTTGATGTGGTGCAGCTGCCGCCGCTGCGTGAACGTCGCAGCGACATCCTGCTGCTGGCCGATCACTTCGCTATCCAGATGTGCCGTGAGCTGGGGCTGCCGCTCTTCCCGGGTTTTTCCGACGCGGCGCGGCAAACGCTGCTGGATTACGCCTGGCCGGGCAATATTCGTGAGCTGAAGAATGTGGTGGAACGTTCAGTGTATCGTCACGCCACGGCGGATGACGAGCTGGATGAGATTATTATTAACCCCTTTGCGCGCCGTTTTCCGCCCGCCGCCGCCACGCCGTCCGGCCTGGATGCGTCGGCTGACACCCTGCCCGCGCTGCCGCTTGATTTACGCCGCTGGCAGCTGCAGCAGGAAAAAGCGCTAATAGAAAAGAGCCTGCATCAGGCGAGATATCATCAGCGCCGCGCGGCAGAGCTGCTCGGAGTGACCTATCACCAGTGGCGGGCGATGTTGAAAAAGCATGAAATAACCCCGCGTCAGGCGGAATAACGCCCGTTCTCGCCTTTCAGAAAGAAGCAAAAGATAAAATAGCCGGTTTCGCGATCTAAAAGGCGCAGAGAATAAGAGAGCGGGTTTTGCGATATGGGGAGTCAGCGGAGAACAAGACAGCCGTTTTCGCGATCTAAAAGGCGCGGAGAATAAGAGAGCGGGGTTGGCGATATGAGGAGACAGCGCAAGATAAGATGGCCGTTTTCGCGATCCCAGGCAACAGCAGGGACAGGATGGCCGGCGTTCAGGTCGCCGGCCCGCTGTTCTCAGCTGCCGCGGTAGGTAGAAAAGCCATACTGGCTCAGCAGCAGAGGAATATGGTAATGCTCCTGGGTATTGGTCACCTGGAAGTTTACCGGCACATCCGGGAAGAAAGTCTCTTTCTGCTGGCTATGGAAATAGTCGCCGGTATGGAACGTGACGCGATATTCACCGGCGGCAAAGGTTTTGCCTTCAGGGTAAAATGCCGGAATGCGGCCATCCGCGTCGGTTGTTTTACTCGCCAGACGCACCCATTTGTTGCCCTGCTGCTGTTCCAGATCGACACTGACGCCCTGCGAAGGTTTACCGGTCTGGGTGTTTAAAACATGCACGCTGATTGGATTGCGCGGCGCGTCCGCAACCGCCTGCCCCATAACGCCCATTCCCGCCAGTAATAAAACCGTTTGAATTTTCATTTATATCTCCTTGGTGTTTTCGTACTGACAGCCTAAGCGCTGGCGGCGAAAAGATCAGGAAAGGCGGTTCAGATCTGAAATTTCCCAGAAAACGGATAAAAAAAAGCCCGCATCGGCGGGCAAGTCATACTGGAAGCAATGTGAGCAATGTCGTGCCTTCTCCGGTAGAGCCACCGTTGAAGCGCAGGGGAATAGTAATCATTCTCAATATCATTTGTAAACCCCTTTGTTGAGAATTTTTCTCATTTCCACAAGAAGAATGGGGACGTCTTTTGCCCTGCTGCGGCGAAACGGTGGAAAAAACAGCGGCCGTCCCGGCAAATTTTGGGTCAACTTGCAGAGTGCGATACACTCAGCCTGTCTACCCTTGAATGTTAACTTTCTATGCTGAAATTATTCTCCAGGCTGTTGTCAGGGCTTGCGCTGCTCGGTGCGGCAGCGCATGCCGCGCCGCCAGCAGATATTCGTAACGGCGGTTTTGTCTACTGCGTCAGCGGCGTCATGAATACCTTTAACCCGCAGCTGGCCAGCAGCGGCCTGGTGGTTGATACCCTCTCCGCGCAGCTCTACGACCGTCTGCTGGATGTCGACCCTTATACCTACCGGCTGATCCCGGAGCTGGCGGAACGCTGGGAGACGCTGGATAACGGCGCCACCTACCGCTTCCACCTGCGGCGCCACGTCCCGTTTCAGAAAACCGCCTGGTTTACTCCGACTCGCGCCATGAATGCGGATGATGTGGTGTTCAGCTTTGCGCGCATTTTTGATCGCCATCATCCGTGGCATAACATCAACGGCGGCGATTACCCCTATTTCGACAGCCTGCAATATGCCGATGCGGTAAAAAGCGTTAAGAAACTCGACAACGATACCGTCGAAATCCGCCTCAACGGGCCAGACGCCTCTTTTCTCTGGCACCTGGCGACCCATTACGCACCGGTTCTGTCGGCAGAGTATGCCGCTCGCCTGGCGGCGCGCGATCGTCAGGAGGAGCTGGATCGGCAGCCGGTCGGCACCGGGCCGTTTATGCTGAATGAGTATCGCGCCGGGCAGTATGTCCGGCTTGAGCGTAATCCCGATTACTGGAAAGGCCTGCCGCGTATGCCGCAGGTGGTGATCGATATGGGCGCGGGCGGCACCGGCAGGCTCTCTAAGCTGCTGACCGGCGAATGCGATGTCCTCGCCTATCCCGCCGCCAGCCAGTTGACCATCCTGCGCGACGATCCGCGCCTGCGGCTGACGCTACGTCCGGGCATGAACATCGCCTATCTGGCGTTCAATACCCGTAAAGCGCCGCTCGATCGCGTCGAGGTACGCCAGGCGCTGGCGCTGGCAATCAATAATGAACGGTTGATGGAATCGATCTACTACGGCACCGCAGAAACCGCCGCGTCAGTGCTGCCGCGCGCCTCATGGGCCTATGACAGCGAAGCACGCATCACCGAATATAATCCCGATAAAGCGCGCGAGCAGCTGAAAAAACTGGGGCTGGACAATCTTGAACTGACCCTCTGGGTGCCGTCGGCCTCGCAATCGTGGAACCCCAGCCCGCTGAAAACTGCCGAGCTGATTCAGGCCGATCTGGCGCAGGTTGGCGTACGCGTGGCTATCGTGTCGGTGGAGGGCCGTTTTCAGGAGGCGCGGCTGATGGAGATGAACCACGATCTGACCCTCACCGGCTGGGCCACCGACAGCAACGATCCGGACAGTTTTTTCCGGCCGCTGCTGAGCTGCGCGGCGATCAATTCTCAAACTAACTACGCGCACTGGTGCAATACTGAATTTGATGGCGAACTGCATCAGGCGCTGTTGTCGCAGCAGCTGGCGGCGCGCATTGAAGGCTATGACCGCGCACAGCAGATCCTGGCGCGCGAGCTGCCGGTGCTGCCGCTCGCCTCTTCCCTGCGTCTGCAGGCTTACCGACACGATATTAAAGGCCTGGTGTTAAGCCCGTTTGGCAATGCGTCCTTTGCCGGCGTACACCGTGATAACGGCGAGGAGTCGAAACCGTGATTATCTATACGCTGCGTCGTCTGGTGCTGCTGCTGGTGACGCTGTTTCTGTTAACGCTGGTGGCCTTCAGCCTGAGCTATTTCACGCCGCACGCGCCGCTGCAGGGCGCCTCGCTGCTGGATGCCTGGTGGTTCTGGTTTACCGGCGTGCTGCAGCTCGATTTCGGCGTCTCCAGCATCAACGGCCAGTCGATCAATCTGCAATTGCATGAGGTCTTTCCCGCCACGCTGGAACTTTGCATTCTGGCGTTCAGCCTGGCGCTGTTGCTGGGCATTCCGCTGGGCATCATCGCCGGCGTAATGCGCAATAAGTGGCAGGATCGCGCTATTGGCGCCTTCGCCCTGCTCGGCTTTTCGATGCCGGTGTTCTGGCTGGCGCTGCTGCTGACGCTCTTTTTCTCGCTTAACCTCGGCTGGCTGCCGGTGAGCGGCCGTATCGATCTGCTCTATCAGCTGAAGCCGGTCACCGGCTTTGCCCTGATTGACGCGCTGATCAGCGAGTCGCCCTGGCGCAAAGAGATGATCGTCAGCGTTATCCTGCATATGGTGCTGCCGGTCACCGTGCTGGCGGTTGGCCCGACGACCGAAGTGATCCGTTTACTGCGCAACAGCACCAGCGAAGTGATCGATGCCAACTACGTTAAAGCGGCCGCCACCCGCGGCCTGTCGCGCTTTACGGTGATCCGCCGTCACGTGCTGCATAACGCGCTGCCGCCGGTGATCCCGCGGCTGGGATTGCAGTTCGCCACCATGCTGACGCTGGCGATGATCACCGAGGTGGTGTTCAGCTGGCCCGGCCTCGGCCGCTGGCTGGTGAACGCCATTCGTCAGCAGGATTACGCCGCGATTTCCGCCGGGGTGATGGTGGTCGGCGGTCTGGTGATCGTCGTGAACGTACTGTCGGATATTCTGGGCGCGATGATGACGCCGTTGAAACATAAGGAATGGTATGCCCTCCGATAATATTTACGCCGAGAAGCGCCTGCCCAGCCCCTTCCGCCATATCTGGCGCCTGTTTTACCATGACACCAGCGCTATGGTGGGCTTTTACGGCTTTATCGCGCTGCTGTTGCTCTGCCTGTTTGGCGGCTGGCTGGCGCCGTATGGCCTCGATCAGCAGTTTCTGGGCTATCAGCTGCTGCCGCCCTCATGGTCGCGCTATGGCGATGTTTCATTCTTTCTCGGCACCGATGACCTCGGCCGCGATGTGCTGAGCCGCCTGCTCAGCGGCGCGACGCCGACTGTCGGCTCCGCCTTGCTGGTGACGCTGGCGGCGGCGCTGTGCGCAGTGGTGCTAGGTGTGCTGGCAGGGATCACCCACGGCCTGCGTTCGGCGGTGATGAACCATATCCTTGATACCCTGCTGTCGATCCCGTCGCTGCTGCTGGCGATTGTGGTGGTCGCCTTTATGGGGCCGCGGCTGGAGCATGCGCTGCTGGCGGTCTGGCTGGCGCTGTTGCCGCGTCTGGTACGCGCGATTTATACCGCCGTGCATGATGAGCTGGAGAAGGATTATATCGTCGCCGCCCGTCTTGATGGCGCCACCAACGGCAACATTCTCTGGCACGCCATCCTGCCCAATATTCTGCCGCTGCTGGTGAGCGAGTTTACGCGCGCGCTGTCGATGGCGATTCTGGATATTGCCGCGCTCGGCTTTCTCGATCTCGGCGCCCAGCTGCCCTCGCCTGAATGGGGCGCGATGCTTGGCGATGCGCTGGAGCTGATCTATGTCGCGCCCTGGACCGTTATGCTGCCCGGCGCGGCCATTATGCTGAGCGTCCTGATCATCAACCTGTTAGGCGACGGAATTCGCCGCGCCATTGTGGCGGGAGTGGAATAATGCCGTTACTTGATATCCGTAATCTGACCATTGAATTTATGACCGCCGACGGCCCGGTAAAGGCGGTCGACCGCGTTAATCTGACGCTGAGCGAAGGCGAAATTCGCGGGCTGGTGGGCGAATCGGGATCGGGCAAAAGCCTGATCGCTAAAGCGATTTGCGGTGTCACTAAGGATAACTGGCGCGTCAGCGCCGACCGCATGCGCTTTGATGATATCGACCTGCTGCGCCTGTCGGCGCGTGAACGCCGCCGCATTATCGGCCATAACGTCTCGATGATTTTTCAGGAGCCGCAATCCTGCCTCGATCCTTCTGAGCGCGTCGGCCGCCAGATTAAGCAGGCGATCCCTGGCTGGACATGGAAGGGACGCTGGTATCGGCGCTTCCGCTGGCGTCATGCGCGCGCGATCGAGCTGCTGCATCGCGTCGGCATCAAAGACCATAAAGATATTATGCGCAGCTACCCCTACGAACTGACCGAAGGGGAATGCCAGAAAGTGATGATCGCCATCGCGCTGGCAAACCAGCCGCGCCTGCTGATCGCCGATGAGCCGACCAACGCGATGGAGCCGACCACCCAGGCGCAAATTTTTCGTCTGCTGAGCCGGCTCAACCAGAATAACAACACCACGATTTTGCTGATTAGCCACGATCTGCGCACCATGAGCCAGTGGGCCAACCGCATCAATGTTCTCTACTGCGGACAAACGGTAGAGACCGCCGCCAGCAACGATTTGATCAATACGCCGCATCATCCCTATACCCAGGCGCTGATCCGCGCCATGCCCGATTTCGGCAGCGCGCTGCCGCATAAAAGCCGTCTGAATACTCTGCCGGGCGCGATCCCATCGCTGGAGCATCTGCCGATCGGTTGCCGCCTGGGGCCACGCTGCCCCTACGCGCAGAAGAAATGCATCGAAACGCCGCGTCTGGCCGGCGCGAAAAACCACCTGTTCGCCTGCCACTTTCCGCTGAATATGGAGAAACCCTGATGGTCGAGACGCTGCTGGAAGTGCGCAATCTCAGCAAAACTTATCGCTATCGTACCGGCCTGTTTCGCCGTCAGCATGTTGAGGCGGTAAAAGATGTCAGTTTTACGCTGCGCGAGCGGCAGACGCTGGCGATCATCGGCGAAAACGGCTCCGGCAAATCGACGCTGGCGAAAATGCTCAGCGGTATGGTGGAGCCGACCGCCGGTGAAATCGTCATTAACGATAGCCCGCTGCGCTACGGCGACTATGGTTTTCGCAGCAAGCTGATCCGCATGATTTTTCAGGACCCTTCCACCGCCCTGAATCCGCGTCAGCGTATCGGCCACATTCTTGATTTTCCGCTGCGCCTGAACAGCGATCTGGACGCCCGGGCGCGTGAGAAGCGCATTAACGCCACGCTGCGTCAGGTCGGCCTGCTGCCCGATCACGCCGCCTACTATCCGCATATGCTGGCACCGGGCCAGAAACAGCGCGTCGGGCTGGCGCGCGCGCTGATCCTGCAGCCGAAGGTGATTATCGCCGATGAGGCGATGGCCTCGCTCGATATGTCGATGCGCTCGCAGCTGGTTAACCTGCTGCTGGAGCTGCAGGATAAGCACGGGCTTTCCTATATTTTCGTTACCCAGCACCTTGGCATGATGAAACACATCAGCGATCAGGTGCTGGTGATGTGCCAGGGGGAAGTGGTGGAGCGCGGCGGCACCGCCGATGTATTAGCCGCGCCGCTGCATAACCTGACGCGCCGTATGATCGCCAGCCACTTCGGTGAGGCGCTGACGGCGGACGCGTGGCGCCGCGACCCGCCGCTTTAAACAGATTGCGCCGCAGGCGCGCTGCGGCGCTTTTAGCCAACTGACAGGTCGGATTAACGCTATCCCCAGACTCGTGCTAGAATCGCCGGGTCGATTAACGCGGCTGCGCATTTTTTGAGCTTTGCGGCCGCCAACAACAATGACCATAAGGATTACAGCTATGGGTTTTCTTTCCGGTAAGCGCATTCTGATTACTGGCGTTGCCAGTAAACTCTCCATCGCCTACGGTATTGCACAGGCGATGCACAAACAGGGCGCGGAACTGGCTTTCACCTATCAGAACGATAAACTGAAAGGCCGCGTTGAAGAGTTCGCGAAAGAACTGGGCTCCGATATCGTTCTGCCATGTGACGTTGCTGAAGATGAGAGCATCACAGCGCTGTTTACTGAACTGGCAAAAACCTGGCCTAAATTTGACGGTTTCGTTCACTCTATCGGCTTCGCCCCGGGCGACCAGCTGGATGGCGACTATGTGAACGCCGTCACCCGCGAAGGTTTCAAAATCGCGCACGACATCAGCGCCTACAGCTTTGTCGCAATGGCGAAAGAGTGCCGTGAAATGCTGAACCCGAACTCAGCACTGCTGACCCTTTCCTACCTGGGTGCAGAGCGCGCTATCCCGAACTACAACGTGATGGGTCTGGCGAAAGCCTCTCTGGAAGCAAACGTGCGCTATATGGCGAACGCGATGGGCCCGGAAGGCGTGCGTGTTAACGCCGTTTCCGCGGGTCCGATCCGTACCCTGGCGGCGTCCGGCATCAAGGACTTCCGTAAAATGCTGGCGCACTGTGAAGCGGTTACGCCGATCCGTCGCACCGTGACCATCGAAGACGTGGGCAACTCCGCGGCCTTCCTCTGTTCCGACCTGGCCGGCGGCATCACCGGCGAAGTGGTTCACGTTGACGGTGGTTTCAGCATCGCTGCCATGAACGAACTGGAACTGAAATAAGGTTCCCAGGGCGAGGCATCCGCCTCGCCCTTTCCCACCCGCTCTTCTTCCGCTTTGTCTACCCGCTATTTTTTACCTTTGTCTACCCGCTATTTTCTCGCCTTGCCCTCTCAGCGATTCCCTCCTCTTTTCACGTTATAGCTTTCCGCTATTTGTTATCGCCGAACATTCTTTGATGCCACCTTTCGCTTGTTGCAGGATAGTCCTGCCATTCTGACCCGAATTTGCGGCGTTTTATGCTGGACTTTAGCGCCCCGGGTTTGCCCACTTGTGAAAGGAACGCTCATGGAACCACGCCGTTATTCCGGCAACAGCCACTGGTATCATGAAACTCAGGCCAGCTATCGAGCCGAACAGGCGCCCCCGCTCTACCCCGAAGCGGCAGAGGCGGAAGATCGTTTTTTGCTCGGCCTGCAGCAACAAGGCGATGCCGCCCTTGCCCCGCTGTTTAATCACTTTTGTCATACGCTGCAGGCGGGGCATGCGCTCAGTCTGCGGCTGCTGCCTGTCGACGTGACGCCGACGCTGACCCACACACTGACGCTCTATGATCGGCTCGCTGCTGCCTTGACGGTGGCGCAGGTGAATAATATACAGCGCCTGTGCAATCACTACGCCGCGCGGCTTAATCCGCTGCCCGGCCCCGATTCTTCGCGCGAAAGCAATAACCGGCTGACGCAGATGACGCAGTTCGCTCGCCAGCTCGCCAGCCAGCCGGCAGTGATCGACGCCGCCGCGCTCCAGCGGCTTGACGACGTAGGGCTGACCGCGCCCGATATCGTCGCTATCTGCCAGATTATCGGCTTTGTCAGCTGTCAGGCGCGTGTGGCGGCAGGGGTACAGGCGCTGCTCGGCCTGCCGGTACGCTGGCTGCCGGGGCTGAATGAGATGATTGATGCACAAGCGCAGCGTTTCGCCGCTCAGCGCGCCTGGCGGCCGCGACTGGCGCCGCTGGAGCGGCGCTATGCCAGCGCGCAACAGCTGGCGGCGATTGACGTGGCGCAGAAACAGTGCGCGCTGAAAGAGATGATCTGGCTGCTTGCCTGGGATGAACAGGCGCTGGACGCCTGGTGTGGCTGGCAGATGACATTGCCGCCTGCCAGCGAGACGGAGCGGCTGGCGCAGGCGGTGGCGGCGCGCATTAACGGCAGCGCTCCCTGCCTTGAGGGCTATCACGGCCCGTACGCGGACGCTTTACGTCAGGGGATCGATGCCGCGCTGGACGCCAGCCGCCGCGATCCGCTGGCGCAGGCGCTGATTCAGTTCGCCGCTCAGCTGACGCGCGCGCCGGATCGCCTTAGCGCCGCACATTTGCAGCCGCTGCTGGCGCAGGGCGTATCGCAACAGCAGCTGTTCGCGCTGGTGCTGCACGTGGCGCTGGCGGGATGGAATAACCGGCTAGTGCAGGCGCTGGGCGAGCATTAAGCCTCGCTGAGGATGCGCCGCACCTCATCAAAGAAATGCTGCGACAGCGGCGTGGCGCGTCCCGGTTCCGCAATCACCACCGCCGCGTGACGCGCCATCGGCGCGATCGCCAGCGGACGGCGATGTAGCGCCGGGTTCATCTCAGGCAGCAGGTGCCCTACCGGCGCAATCAGGCAACCGAGGCCCACCTGCACGCCCTGGAGTAGCTGAAATATCGAGGTGCTTTCCATGATCACGCGCTGCGTTACGCCCGCTTCGCGAAAGCTGGCGTCAAGATAGCGCCGGAAATAGCGGGTCGGCTCCGCCAGGCAGAGCGGCAGCGTAGCGATATCCATGACGCGCAGCGTGTCGTAGGCATCCAGATCGGGAAAATGGTCGGGGTGATAAACCAGCTCGACGCCATTATCGGTGAGCGATTCCGCCTGAAAATGCAGTTCACGCAGCGTCGCCAGCTCAAAAAAGCCGATGCCGACATCCACGGTGTGGCTGTTAAGCGCCTCCAGCAGCTGATCGGCGCTGAGTACTGCGATGCGATAATCAAGCTGCGGATAACGATCGCTGACCATCTTCAGCAGCAGCGGCAGCGATACGCTGCACTGAGGCACTACGCCAATCCGCAGCGTGCCGTTCACGCCATGCTTCAGCGATTCGACTTCCAGCTTCAGCCCCTGATAAACCGACACGATCTCGCGTGCCCAGGCAAGCACCCTTTCGCCTTCGGCAGTAAAGCCATCAAAGTTATTGCTGCGGTTGATCAGCGACAGGCCTAATTCACGCTCCAGATTTTTCAGGCGCATGGAAAGCGTCGGCTGGCTGACGAAACTCGCCTCCGCCGCGCGGCCAAAATGGCGCTCACGCTCCAGGTTGCAAAGATAAATAAGTTGCTTGATATCCATAGTTATTATAATTCAATGAGTTAGGATAGATACGGTTATGCTGATTGAAAATCGTCTGCTCGCAGGCGTGCTAATTTAAAATTTACCATGCCTTCCTGCGCGTTTATCTGGCAAGCAAAGGGGTTAGTTGCGCCTTTATGGGTGAATTATCTTAGCACACTAACAATGTCCTCCTAAAAGTTGTGCTAACGCGGGTGAGGGATTTCGCTCTTTGTGTTAACAAAGCGCGCTTTCGCCATCGCTATACCGCTCGCTGTTACCCTCGCCTTGCCTGTTTCTTACCTGACGCCAAAACAGGAGCAGCAGATAGTTCAAACAAGATCTCCCCTCTCCCCATCAGCTTAGTGAATGCTGTTTATTGTCTTTTCCCTTCTGTGCGCAGGCACCACGCCGAACGCAGGAAACCGACTGAGCCAGATAATGGAAATGCGAACACGCGATAATATTGATCGGCAGTCATTAATCCCTCTCTCAACCTCGTAAACGGCAGGGGTTCACTATAAGAGTGATAAAACGTGCTTGCTCTTTTGTGGAAGGGTTATTAGCACTGAATTTTCTTTATTTCGCAGGTAGCAATAACGTTTATCCCTGCTGAAGTGCGTAATAATTACTATGAAACTGGCAACATACTTTTTTTGAGAAATATCATCCTGTGCTAAAAGGCCTTATACAAACCACGTAAACAGAGATAAGGATTTTTACTCGCCAAAACCGGGCGACGCGTTGAGACATTGCTGCTTAATATAGTTCTGAAGGCCGGTTATTTGTTTTTTGGCGATTTCAATTCGCTCCCGGAGAGTAAAATAATTCCGTTCAGCGGCGTCATTAAGTCGGGCGCCGGCTGCATCATCCAGGCGGGAGGCGGCGGCAGACGCGGCGGGACAGGTTGCCGCGACGCGCAGCCGCTTACGGCCAGCAGCAACATCCCGCTGCAGGCGATCGATAGTCGTTTTCGCATCGTTTAATTCTCGCGTGTATTTATCATCCAGTGCAGCAATCTCGCGCTGGCGCCGTTGGATCTCATCGAGGGCATGGTTGGCCTGACTAAACTGCCGTTCAGCCGTGTCAGCACGCTGTAACTGCTCAGCAGCGGCATAGCGGTAATACCCGGCCAGCCCTCCCACAGCGACAAAAGCCGCAAGCAACAGACCAGTTAATATTATTCGCCAGTTAAAGATCATCTGCGTTCTCCGCCAGGCACATTGAACGTTCCATCTCGCGGCGGTTCATCAAGCCGCGCCATCTCATACCACCAGCGTAAACCCAGCGGTGCAGTTCTTCACAGGCGCTTTCGACATCACCGGCATTGAGCTTCTTCAGCAGAGTGGAGTGAGAAAAAGCGTCTATCCCCACGTTATAAGTAAAGCTGTAGAGGGCGGCGCGTTGATACTCGCCCAGCGGCACTTTTATAAGCGGATCAACCTGCTGTTTCAGTTGCCGGATGCGTTGATGTAAAAGCTGATCACACTCCCCATCGCTGTAGGTCTTGCCCTTAATCACTTCGGGCCCGGTTATTCCGTCACAGACCGTCCAGACGCCAATGACATCTTTATAAGGCTGGTAAGTCCGCCCTTCGACGCCATCCTTACCGCCAAGGAAAGCCGTTGTAATCAACATGGCGCCGCTGCCGGCGGCTGTAATCAGTTTATTGCGTAGACTGTTGGACATAGCCATAATCTCTCCCTCTTTGGCAGTCCGCAGCCGTGCTGCTGTGTAAGACAGCGTCAGCTTGCGTTTATCATACCCGTTTTGCCACATCAGATTTGCGTCAGTGGAAGCGTCAAGCGATTATCAATCCGGTTTATTTTCTATCGATAAGAAACCGCAGATAAAAGTGCGCAGAGCGCGTGAAAACCCGCTTCATCCCATCATCTGATATCAATAAAGTTTTAATTCAAACCGATATCACATAAATAAACCAACGCAGTCATTAACCTTTCGAGACTATTTTTACGCGCGAAAGGCTGGAATGGATAAAGATTTAGCGATTAACCCGGCGTTAATTTTACCCCCTATTTCTTATAAAAGGCTTTTACTCTTTTGGGTGCGGCAATAATGCTATTTATATCGGCTAAAACTCTTATCCCTGCTGTCGCAGAGGTAGACTATTACTACAACGTCATGCCCTAACGCCGGTTTATCGCTTAGCGCCTTCATTAATT
The DNA here is from genome assembly GCF_002953195.1 of Mixta gaviniae. GTDB lineage: Bacteria > Pseudomonadota > Gammaproteobacteria > Enterobacterales > Enterobacteriaceae > Mixta > Mixta gaviniae. Next base: position 2,399,547 of record NZ_CP026377.1, read on the forward strand.
TAATCATTCTATTTCCTGATTCAACGTTTGCCTGCGTATTGCCCCCTTGAGGCTAATCGGGCCACGTTCGTACTGGGGATAGTAAGCTGTACGCATAAAAAACGGGGCTGTATAACTGAACAGCGCCCGTTTAGGGCGATGAAAATTGACGCAGATACATCAACCAGCACAGGCTTAGCAGGTAAATGCGCCTTGATATTAAACGGCGCCCTCTCCAGGGCGCCGAGTCTCTTATCAGAAGTAAGCCAGTTTTCGGTTGACCCCGTTAATCTTAACCGTGATATAGCCTGCCGGTGCCGCTGAGGCGGCCGGTGCCTCTGCCGCGGCGGTAGCCAGCGTCACAATGTTATTATCAAAACCGTAGCCGGCGGCTCCGTTGTGATAGGTCATCTTAGTGGCCAGCTTCAGGCGACTTTTATTGCTGAGATCCGGGGTATTTTCCGTGAAGTCAGGATAAAACAGCGAGCTTTGGCCTTCATCGAAACGGGTTGGGCCCGTGTTTTTAAGATTCAGGATCACATCGCCGCAGTTCGCTTTCAGTTTGACCCACACTTCACAGGTTCCGCCTGAGTTAGCCGACAACACAAAGCAATCATTCACGCCAGAATCGCCTTCGAAATGGATATTACCGTCAACGGCGTTATCTGAGCGATAGAGGTTAACGTAAGTTTTGCCGCACACATTGCTGAGCAACGGCGCGTCAACGGGTTTGGTATCAACGTCCGTCTTAGACTTACCGTTAATTTCCAGATGCCAGTGCTGGTTAGCATAGCGGAAATGAAATTTCCCTACGTGGAACCATTTATCTTCGGTGGTGCGGTTACTGATACGGTAGCCGGAGTACCAGCCGGCACGCAGCGAGCCGGTCATGACCGTGCCGTAGTTCTCATCACGGCGCCAGCCATCCTCATAGGCGCTCAGCCAGCCGGCGCTGGTCGGCGACAGGTCGACGCGTCCGCCAGACTGCAGATTCAGCGCGCGAAACATTACGCGCGCATGGCTCATCACCATGGGGTTATCGGAAGATTCAATACTGAGCGCATCGATGATCCACTGGCCGTTAGTTAAATCCCCCGGGAAGCGGGTGTGTTCAATCCAGACGTTACGCATCAGGCCCTGCGTGACGCGCGGCATATAAAGCGTGGCGTCGCTGTAGCCCAGCTGGAAATTGGAGTTGGAAAGCTCAATCGCCGTGGAGTGATCCCAGTGGCCGTTAGGGGCGTTTGACCAGGTCACCTCAAATACCCTGCCGTAGGTATTTTTGGAATAGATCTGATCGAGTCGGGTATCAAGCGTATCCACCAGCTTAAAGGCCGCGCCGCCGTTATTCTCTACGCGGCAGGCGGTAATATTCACATATTGACCGGCGACAACCGTATTTTCGAAAAACACCTGGTTATTACTGATTTTATCTGCCGGGATGGCACCGGTGATGGCTTTCACATCGGCGGTCGCCTGGCCATCCCAGAACAATCCGCGGATAGCGGTACGGCGTGCGTTAACTTTGAATACCGGCGCTTTGGATTTATCAGAGATAATAATGGTGCGCGGCTGTACGCCATACTCACAATCATCCCCGTAGACGTTGAAAAACGGCATCTCCTTTTCGCCGCTGAGATCGATCGGGTTCACCATAAATTTACCGACCGGAAAACGAATGCCTACATCATGGATCGGGTTTTTGGTGAGATCCATCTCAGGCGAGGAAAAGCCCTTCGCCCATGTCAGCATACGCAGGCAGGCATCGCGGTTCACGCTGCCGTTATCGGCATCTTTCGTTTTATCGCCGAGTAGTCGCTTGCCACCGAAGTGATAAATATTGATCGCCTCGACGCTGTCGATGATGCGTTGCCAGTAAAAACCGCTGCCGACGGCGACGGTGCCGCCATCATCCGCCGGCGTGGCGTTGCTTCCTTTAAAGGCGACAAAACGGCCGCCGCCCTGAAAGGTATCATCTTTATCGTAGTAACGTTTGAGCATGGCGATATCGCCAGAGGCGGCAGGTACGGTCGTGCGCAGTTGAGCAAATGAATTAACTTCAATCATGGTATTTCCTTCTTAGGTTAAATGAGCCATTCGGCTCGTGGGGTGTTTACAGCGTTGTTTTACCGCGATAACGCGGGCGCTAACGTAACGGGCGCTTTGAAAGCCGCCGTGACGATGGTTTTGCGCCACTGGATGTGGCGCAGCGCCGCCGCGTTTATCAAAACGCGCGGTTAATCACGGCAAGGGATAAAGAGTGTGTTTGAGGTGCAATAAAAAGGTCGCCACGGAGGCGACCTTTGATAATGATGATTGTAGAGCCGCCGTCAGGGGCTTTCCCTGCCTTCGGATTCGGAGGCCGGTGCTGTCCATTTTATTGACGGCGGCTGGGAATACTATACCCCTGAAAATGGGGAAAATGAAAAATACAGAATATGCCTGGAGAAAAGCGTGCCGGGTCAGGATGGCGGCGGCCCTATTTTACCGTTGCGTTATCAATGGTGCGGATGGCCGTACCGTCCTGCTGTTTAATGATATTAAGCTGCACGCTGTCTGATTTACGCGTTGCCAGCACGTTGATATCCTTTTCGTCATCGCAGTTAAAATCGCCCTGTAGCGACAGGGCAACCGCATCAAGGCTGCTGTCGGTCGAAAATGGAATATAGGTCACGTGGTTTTGCTTATCGATAATTTTCACCCCGATAGCGCCGGTGGCCGTATTCTGATAAAGATCATAGACTTTTCCATTGCGTGAATCGGTGTCGATCAGCTTATCGGCTCCTATATAAATGCCGGAGGTCTGCACTACAGCATCGATGTCTGACCCACCCGTTGTGCCTGCTGTATCGACAATTTTCATATATTTAAATGTTGGCGCGACAGCTTTGTAGGCGTCCAGGTCATATCCAATAACGGAGCCATGGCCCGCCTGGCCGCTGGAAAGACTTTTAAAAGAGGGAGAAAGCTTAGTCCAGGTCGTCAAATCATTGGATACATAGGCATCCCAGGATTCATACGTCTCAGCCTCATACACATAGACCTCCGCATTATTTGTCCCATCGGGTAACAATGCGTACGGATCGAACTCAAGAATAATATAACCGCCATCAAGCGTTGCAAGCGTATTGGCCGAAGTATAGTAATCCGGCGCGCCCAGGGCCTGAGAGCCTATATTATTAGGCGCTTTGGCATTCGGACCAGGCTTATATTCTACGACTTTTGTCGCATAACCAACGGCATTCCCCGGTATATCCCCATACCCCTTATAACTCTGAGCAAAAGTGGATGAAGCGCACAGCAAACAGAGTGCAGCGAGAGATACTTTTTTCATGGTCTCCTCCATTAATGTAAAACCTGATTTAAATATCTGGCTGATAAAAAAGATTGGTGGGATTGATTATGAAATCGATAAGCAGTTTGAAAATCAGTTTCGCTATTGTGTCGCTCAGCATCAGGGGCAGAAATCGCCGCTCGCGACGCAGCGATTTAAATACTTTCTGCGGTCATTTCCAGCAATGGCTGCCACTCTCATGCTTACATTGGCAAACCAGGCTCCTGATTCAACTTCGGCGCCAGAATATACCCTCTCTGGCGCAGCTGCTGCGCAATGCGCTTACCGCGTTGCCTGTAGATCGAACCACATAGCCGTAAGGCTTGTTGTTTGCGTCACTGTCCCGCGTTGGCGGCGGGCCTGAATGGTAAAGAGCGGCGCCGCTGATGCGGCGGGCCAGCAGTGCTGGCGCTATTCTTTCATCATCGTTGCGGTAAGGCTTTTCAGCCTGCTCGCTGAACGCTATAATTAAAGAACACTTAAATTATCTATCTAAAGGAAACTTAAGTCAAGCGGATTTAAGATATCTTAACTATGACAATGAAAACGATCGGCGATCGCCTGCGTGCGAGACGCAAAGAGTTAAGGTTGACGCAAAAGGATTTAGCCTCGCGGGTGGGGGTTTCTCATGTCGCCATCTCTCAATGGGAGAAAGACGAGACCGCGCCCAGAGGCGATAACCTGCTTCGCCTGTCGGAAGCGTTGGGCTGCGCGCCCTCCTATCTGCATACCGGGGATGGCGCAGCAACCAACGTCGCCCCTGGATCAATGGATTTTCGCGCCGTGCCTGTAATTAGCTATGTGCAGGCCGGATACTGGACGGCAGAATGCACTATCCGTTCTATAGAAGGAGATATAGAGTTTCTGCATACGAATATGGAACTATCAGACTCAGCTTTTACCTTGATTATCAAGGGCAATTCCATGGAGCCGGATTTTCGCGAAGGCGATGCGGTAGTGATCGATCCTGAGGTGATTCCGCTTCCCGGCGATTTTGTGGTGGCGAAAAACGGCGAAGAGGAAGCGCTGTTCAAGAAGTATCGGCCTCGCGGCATTATTTCAGGCCAGGAGGTGTTTGAGCTGGTCCCGCTTAATGAAGATTACCCTACGCTGCGTTCAGATCAGGTGCCGATACGCATCATCGGCACGATGATTGAGCATCGCAGATACCGGAAAAGGCGCTCTTAACCGCCCACCCACTCTAGCCCGCCGCGTGCGGGTTTTTTTATGCCGACGCCCTCACTCTCTTTCCCCAGCGGCTGAGGGTGCCAGAAGCGCACAGCAATTAAAGTTATCTTAATTGATAAACTTGACAGATAACTTAAGTTATCTTAAATTTATCAGGCCTGGTAATGCGCTTCGCACCGCCAAAGGCCGCGCCCGTTAACGCCATCATGATAAAAATCATTCACCGCAGCGCCTGTGGCGGCTCTCGCACGCCTGCATGTTGTGAGCGATGAGCAGCAGAGCATGTCGCGGCATGCCTTAAGCGGCCGCCATAAACAGAAACAGGACGCAGCGGCACCTGCTGCGTCTGAAACCGTTTGGAGGATCTTATGACCACGATTAGCTATGGCACTTCAGTCGCAGTAAATGCAAAAGCGCGCCGCCATGCGCGCCGTCGGGCCGCTGCGATGCAACGTGAATATCTGGAAAGCATCATTGACGCGGCTTTCGGCGTCAGTCCGGCGGCTGCGGCCCCTCCCCGCCGTGTCGATAAAGCGGTTAACTTACCTTCACTGCGGGAAAAACCGTATAAGGGGGCGGTCTGTTTGCCGGGCGTGGCGCTCTATGCCGGCGCAATAGCCAGGGGAGAAAAAAAATAATGAAGCACGCCTGACGATGTTTGCGGTAGCGCACATCAGCCGTGCAACAGGGGTCGCTCTGGGCCATGCTGACAGGGTAAAAGCGCGCTGCGCGCCTTTACCCTGTTCACTGATGATTCGATTTTTCACCGAAAAAGTAGAAACCCAGCGGCAGAGAGAAGATAAGGGTCAGCACCAGGGTGTAGACGACAACCATCGCGCCCTGCAGCAGGTACATCTGCGTGGTCCATTCAGAAAGCGGCAGGTTATATTCTTCAATAACGCCGCCGATGGTGGCGCGCACCAGGATCACTAACGCCACGCAAAACACCACGGAAATGGAAAGCAGAAATTTTTTCCCTTCGGGCCGTTTTAATTTCTCGCGTATCACACCTTTTCTCCTGTAAGAGATTATCGCTGCGCTACCTTATCATTAATCGCCTCTGGTTGCCTGTTCGCCCGCGGTTTTTTGCCGTTCAGCATCGTGCTTTTCCTGCGTGGCGATACGCTAAGCGAGCCTGCTAATACCGGGCCCCTCCTCCCTTGCTGTGGCTCCCCTGTCACTCTATTTAATTGTCAATATAATAATTACAATGTTAATTATTGCGGAGTACTGGACAACGCTATCATCTCTTCTGGTAAGGTATGCGCCACTCACGCCACGAACCAGGAAAATGCCATGCTGTCTACTCTCATCTATCGCAGTCATCTCTGCGATGACGTTCCGGTAAAAATCCTGGAAGAGATGGTGAGCAAAGCCAATAAGCTCAACGAATCCTATGATGTCACCGGCATTTTGCTCTTTAACGGCACGCACTTTTTCCAGGTTCTGGAAGGTCCCGAAGAGGCCGTTCTCACCATTTACCAACGTATCTGTCGCGATCCGCGTCATCATAATCTGGTGGAGCTGTTACGTGACTATGCGCCTTCCCGTCGCTTCGGCAACACCGGGATGGAGCTGTTTAATCTGCAGGAATATGATCCGGCCTCGGTGCTGCAGGCGGTGCTGGATAAAGGCACCACCAAATATCAGCTGACCTACGACGACAGAGCGCTGCTGTTTATCCGCACCTTTGTCGAGGCGCGGGAAAAAGAGAACTATTATGAAGTGCCGCCGGCGGACGCCTGGGATTTTCTGGTGGACGACGATTTTGTTCCGGCAGAACAAACGGCCGTGGTCGAGGCGCAGCCTTACAGCTACGCTTTCCAGCCGATTATCGACCCCTTTTCGCGCGCGATTGTCTCTTTCGAAGCATTGCTGCGCAGCGGAGAGGATGGCTCGCCGCGCAGCTATTTCGCGCAGCCGGTCAGCGAGGAAGCCTACCTGCTCGATCTGAAGTCGAAAAAACAGGCTTTCGCGCTGGCCAAAAAGCTTGGCCTTGATGCCCTGACGCTGTCGATTAACCTGATGCCGATGTCGTTAGTAAAAGTGCCTGATGCGGTGGCGTTTCTGCTGCAGGAGATTGAAGCGAACGGCCTGGTGCCGGAGCAGATCGTGGTTGAGCTGACTGAAAAAGAGGTCATTTCCCATGAGGAAGAGTTTGAAACGGCGATAAAACAGCTGAAGGCGGCGGGCATCAGCCTGGCTATCGATAACTTTGGCGCCGGCTCGGCTGGCCTGCTGCTGCTGACGCGCGTCCAGCCCGATAAGATCAAAATCGATCGCGCGATTATCAGCGAGGTACATAAAAATGGCGCCAAACAGGCGATCGTGCAGGCGATTATAAAGTGCTGTTCTTCGCTGGAGATTGCGGTGATTGCCGAAGGCGTGGAGCAACCTGAGGAGTGGATGTGGCTGGAAGCGGCGGGCATCTATAACTTCCAGGGACCGCTGTTTGCCAGTGCGAAGCTGAACGGCATTCCTGCCGTTGCCTGGCCGGAAAAGAACTGATTAAAACGGCGGCGCCCGCCGCCGTTTCATCAACCGCCATGGCGGCAGCCTGCCGCCATTCAGCGCTGAGGCGAATGACGGCTCAGCGCGCGTCATCAGTGACTCCCCCGATGCCAGGCGTTTAGCCGACGTCAGTTATTCACCCGACGCAGCCGCTTAGCCAACGCCGTCAGGCGTGACTTGCAGCCGCCTTTTCCAGCGCCGCCTGGATAGCTTCCGATAGCTCGTTGATTTCAAACTTAGCGACGTAGCCGTCAGCGCCCACTTTACGCACATGTTCTTCGTTGGCGCTGCCGGAAAGCGATGAGTGGATCACGACCGGGATCTTTTTCAGATGCTCTTCGCGCTTGATATTGCGCGTCAGGGTAAAGCCATCCATTTCCGGCATCTCCAGGTCAGTCAGCACCAGCCCGATACGGTCGCTGATCGGCTGTCCTGCCGCCTGTGCTTCCAGCGCAATCGCCTTGATTTTTTCCCAGGCTTCCAGACCGGTAGTATGCATGATGGCTGGCAGGCCCATGGTTTTCAGGCCCTGCTCCAGCATTGAGCGTGCCACTTTTGAATCTTCCGCCACGATCACTGCGGCGCCCGGCTTCATTTTAAACGCGCGCTCCTGAATCTCTTTCGGCGCCGCGTCGCGCACGGACGGGATAATATCGTAAAGGATCTGTTCGACATCCAGCACCATCGCCAGGCTGTTGCTCTGGCCATCGCTGTCGAGACAGGCGATGCTGGTAATATTGCGGCTGCTGACGCCCGATTCGGCGGTATGCACCTGGCTCCAGTCCAGACGGACGATATTATCCACCGATTCCACGGCGAAAGCCTGGGTGCTGCGCGCATATTCGGTCACCAGCAGCAAATTAAGACCGGTCGAAGGCGTACAGCCAGCAACGGCGGCCAGATCGATAACCGGGATGATCTGCTCGCGGATATTGGCCATGCCCAACAGCGGCGACTGCATACCCGCCGCGCGGGTAATGGTCGGCATCGGCACGATCTCGCGCAGCTTAAATACGTTAATGCCAAACAGCTCTGCTTTTTCGCTATCGGGAGAAGATCCCAGCCGAAATAATAACAGTTCGAATTTATTAGATAAGGCGAGATTCGCTCTCTCATCAATATCTTTCTGGAAGTTATCCATTTTTACCTCAGGGTTATTATTGTGGCTGGCTTAAGCGCACAATGCGATTTCTGTAGGGCGTTTCAGCCGTCCCCGGCCCGATAACGTTTAGGCTTATGCTGCCGCTCTAATAAGTTATCGGCAGATAAAAATAAAAATACAGAGGCAAAGCGCTATCTCTCTGCGCTTTCTGTTCTATGACGCACAGTTTGGCGCAAAGGCGACAGCGCGCGGCCGTGCCCGCCACGCTGAAAGGCGGCTTACGGCAATATGAGCAAGGCGGAAAAAACGTGAAGAATAAAAAAACCCTGACCTTGTCGATCAGGGTTATCGGCATCAACCGGGGCAGAGATCAGTGTTTGCCGTCCGTATCGTAGGGATCGCCCTTGTCATCGCCGCTGTCATCGCGCTTACGTGGGATTTCTCCCTCCTGATCTGGCGCGCCACTGGCGGCGAAATCATCTTCTTCGTAAGGATTCGGCGCATGAGGCGCATCTTCAGGCAGGCCGTGATGCTCGTTATCGTCCGGGTAAGGCTTGTTGTGATCGGGGCGTTCTGACATAGGTTCCTCCATTAACGCAGGTAAGTGAATAAAGTATAGGCGATAGCCCGGGATAGCGCTTTGGCGTGACAGGGTAAAGTATCGGATAACGCGCCAGGATAGCGCTCCGGCAGACGAAGGCTGGCGGCGCAGCACGATAAGGGGTCCGCAGATGAACGGCATGGCGAGGTAAGGCGTCGTTACGCAGGCAGCGCGGTAAGCGCCTGGTGGCAGGCAGCGCGGTAAGCGCCTGGTGGCAGGCGGCGAAAAGGCCTGATGGCGGCGCCGGCTGTTGCCATCAGGCAAATAAAAAGGCCACCCGCAGGTAGCCTTCTGTCTAACTTTAATTTTATTTATGTTGTTACTGAAATAAAGCGATATCAGTATGGGGTTCCCCTGGTGTGGCGGTACTCGCGTACCATCTGCTCGTTTACGGACGCAAATTACGGACTGCAAGCAGAGTTTAAGTGGTTTTATACAAAACCGGACGAACCGTAACCGAGCAGACGCCGCCATTATTTATAAAATTAATTTATGGTTCTACTCCCCTAAAGTACAGGTCGGCCCCTGACTATAGTCAAACTGACAGCGGGCCGCTAAAAACCGTATCGCCCTGCAGCCCGCGCCACGCCTGGCTTCGCGCCCCGTCACACTATTTTATGGAACCGATTTCAAGCGACGCCCAACGCTGTTTTCACATCGTTGGCAATTTTTTCCACCTGCGGTCCATAAATAACCTGCACGTCATGGTCGCTCACGCGATTGACGCCGTTGGCGCCGGTGGTCATCAATGTCTGATCGACGACCTCTTTCATATCTTTCACCCGTACGCGTAAACGCGTGAAGCAGCAATCCACCTCTTCAATGTTGCCTTCGCCGCCGAGGCCACTGATGATCACACGGGTGCGCTCATCGGCGCTGACCGCCTGGGCCGGCGCTTCCTGCTCTTCCGATTCACGTCCCGGGGTTTCCACATTCATGCGTTTGATAACGAATTTAAAGCCGTAGTAATAGAGCGGCGCATAGATCACGCCAAGCGCCAGCGTCCACCACCAGTGGGTTTTCGCCCCGCCGAGAATGCCAAACACCACCAGATCGATCGCGCCGCCCTGCACATTGCCGATCATCAGGTGCAGCGCCGACATCAGCATAAACGAGAGACCAGTCAACAGCGCGTGCAGCACATACAGCACCGGCGAAACGAAAATAAAACAGAACTCCAGCGGTTCAGTAATGCCGGTGGTAAACGAGGTGAGCGCCCCGGCCAGCACCAGCGCCTTAACACGCTGCTTATGCTCCGGACGCGCGGTGTGGTAGATCGCCAGCGCCGCTGCCGGCAGGCCGAACATCATCACCGGAATTTTCCCCTGCGCGAGAAAACGCGTGGCGCCGCGCACGGTTTCATCGGGGATGGAGCCGGGATGGGTCAGCGAGGTGTTGAAAATGTTAAGCGCGCCGACAATGGTTTGATTATCCACGGTAGCGATACCGCCAATCGGTGTAAAGCGCACGGTTTCATTGAGAATATGGTGCAGCCCGGTGGGGATCAGCAAACGCTCGCAGGTACCGAGCAGAAAAGCGCCATACTGCCCGCTTTTGCCGATAAACTCCCCTACCCAGGCGATACCGGCGCCGACGGTGGGCCAGATTAACGCCAGCAGCACGCCCACCAGCGGCAGCACCACGACGGTGACGATCGGCACAAAGCGCCGCCCGCCGAAGAAGCTGATCGCCGTCGGCAGCTGCTGGGTATAAAACCGGTTATGCAGCATTACCGTCAGCAGGCCGGCGATCACCCCGCCCAGCACGCTCATGTTGAAGGTGAAAATCCCCAGCATTTGAATATATTCCGCCGAGGTCATCATTGCGCTGGTCTGATCCATTCCCGCCTGCTGCAGCGCTTCCGGCGTGGTGGTTTGCGCCGTCAGCCCTTTGACCGCCAGCGTGGCACTGATGCCGACATGCATGGCGATAAAACCGATAACGGAGGCGAAGGCGGCGGTCGGCTTTTCCGCTTTCGCCAGGCCGATAGCGCTGGCGACGGCAAAGAAGACCGGCAGGTTGGCGAACAGCGCCCCCGCCACTTTGCGGATAAAGCCGATGATAATCTGTGGCGTCTGCATACTGGCAAACGCCTCGCCGGTGATCGCCGGGTTTTGCATAGCGGCGGCGACGCCCAGAAAAATACCGGCTGCGGCTATTACTGAAATAGGCATCATCAATGCTTTGCCGAACGCGTGAACTTTACTGGTGAAATCTTTCATAAACCGCCTCAGTTACTGGCCAGAAAGCTCTAGTATTAGCCAGTGAGACGATTAGCACCGCACCGCCCGCCGCGGCCATCGAACAAAGTTTGAACAACCTCACACTTTGCCGCCGTGCGATAAAGGAAAACTATCACACCATTAAGTCAATCAATTAGACAAAATATTTAACCCGCCGCAGACTTCCCGGCAAAAGAAGCAATAAACGCTTAACAATTCATACACACCAGAAACCTGCATTCATCATGAAATTCAAATCGCAAATTAAACCGTACCAGGCCGCGGCGGGCGGCTGGGGCTCACTCGAAGCCACGACCCGTTTTGTTATCGACAGCAAACAGGCGCTGAAAAACATGCGTAACCTGATGCGCATGAACAAAGCTAAAGGTTTCGACTGCCCGGGCTGCGCCTGGGGCGACGATAACAAGAGTACCTTCAGCTTCTGCGAAAACGGCGCCAAAGCGGTGACGTGGGAAGCGACGCGCCGTTTTATCGACGCCGACTTTTTCGCCGCCCACAGCGTCAGCAAACTCTATGCGCAGAGCGACTATTTCCTGGAATATCAGGGCCGCCTGACCGAGCCATTGCGTTATAACCGTCTGACCGACCATTACGAGCCGATTAGCTGGGATAACGCCTTTTCGCTGATCGCCCAGCATATCCATGCGATGGATAACCCGGATCAGATGGAGCTGTACACCTCCGGCCGCGCCAGCAACGAAGCCTCCTGGCTTTATCAGCTGTTTGGCCGCATGGTTGGCACGAACAACTTCCCTGACTGCTCCAACATGTGTCACGAAGCGAGCGGCAGTGGCCTGAAGCGCAGCATCGGCGTGGGCAAAGGCACTATCCGTCTGGATGATTTCGATCATGCCGACGCGATTTTCGTCTTTGGCCAGAACCCGGGCACCAACCATCCGCGTATGCTGCACAGCCTGCGTCACGCCGCCGACCGCGGCGCGAAGATCGTCACCTTCAATACCCTGCGCGAGCGCGGTCTGGAGCGTTTCGCCGATCCGCAAAAACCGCTGGAAGTGGTGACCTCTAAAGCGGGCGCCATCAGCTCTACCTATTACCAGCCGAATCTGGGCGGCGATATGGCCGCTGTACGCGGCATGGTCAAGGCGCTGGCGGAAACTCACCGCGCCCGTATCGCCGCCGGCGAAAAAGGTTTGTTTGACGAAGCCTTTATTAATGCTGCGACCCAGGGCGTGGAAGATTACCTGGCGGCGGTAGACGCCACCCACTGGGAGCAGATTGAACAGCAGTCCGGCCTGAGCGAGCAACAGCTGCGCGAAGCGGCGGCCATCTATCAGAGCGCCGATCGCGTGATCTGCACCTGGGCGATGGGCATCACGCAGCATAAACACTCGGTCGACACCGTACGCGAGATCGTTAACCTGCAGCTGCTGTTTGGTCAGCTCGGCAAGAAAGGCGCCGGTCTCTGCCCGGTGCGCGGTCACAGCAACGTCCAGGGCAACCGTACGATGGGCATTGATGAGAAGCCTTCTCAGGCGTTCCTCGATGCGCTGGCGAACCACTTTAATTTCGAACCGCCGCGCGCGCCGGGCCACAACACGGTGGAAGCACTGGAAGCGATGCTGCGTGACGAGATCAAAGTGCTGATCGCGCTGGGCGGCAACCTCGCCGCCGCCGCGCCGGACAGCCCGCGCACCGAAGAAGCGATGCAGCGCTGCGGCCTGACCGTGCATATCAGCACCAAGCTGAACCGCAGCCATCTGGTGCCGGGTCAGGAGAGCCTGATCCTGCCAACGCTGGGCCGTACTGAACAGGATATTCAGGCGACCGGTTCGCAGTTTATTACCGTGGAAGACTCCTTCAGCATGGTGCATGCCTCTGAAGGCGTCGGCAAACCGCTGGCCGCAACGCAGCGCTCGGAAACCGCTATCGTGGCGGGCATTGCCAACGCGGTGCTGAGCAGCTTTAAAGTGGACTGGCTGGCGCTGGCGGCGGATTACAACAAAATCCGCGATCATATCGCCGCCACCATCCCGGGCTTCGCTGATTTCAATCAGAAATGCGAGCAGCCGGGCGGCTTCTACCTGGGCAACGCCGCGGCGGAACTGCGTTTCAACACCCCGGGCGGCAAAGCGCACTTCAGCGCCGCCGCGCTGCCGACCTCGCTGTTCCCGCAGCTGGGCGACATCGAGGTGCCGTTTACGCTGCAGTCGCTGCGCTCGCATGACCAGTACAACACCACGATTTACGGCCTCGATGACCGCTATCGCGGCGTGTACGGTCAGCGTGAAGTGCTGTTCATCAACCCGGAAGATATGAGCGAGCTGGGCTACGCGGCCGGTCAGAACGTGGATATCGAAACCCTGTGGAATGATGGCATCACGCGTCGCGTCAGTGGCTTTAAGCTGGTGCCTTACAACATTCCGCGCGGCAACCTGGCCGCCTACTACCCGGAAACCAACCCGCTGGTTCCCCTCTCCAGCTTTGGCGACGGCAGCGGCACGCCGACCTCCAAATCGGTGCCGGTAAAAATTTCTTTGACGTCTGAAGTGGTCACGCAGCGCATTGCCTGATAGCCTGTAAACCCGTGTAAAAAGCCGGATCTTTCCGGCTTTTTACGTTTATTACACCTTGCCGCACGACAGGTAATCGCGTAAAACTGTCTGCCGCTCTTAGGCCACGAAACTGAATTCAACTATGTTCCAGGATAACCCGCTGCTTGCGCAGCTCAAAGAGAAGCTCCATGCCCAGACGCCGCGTGTCGAAGGGGTGGTAAAAGGCACCGAAAAAGGTTTCGGTTTCTTAGAAGTCGATGCGCAGAAAAGCTACTTTATTCCGCCGCCGCAGATGAAAAAAGTGATGGCGGGCGACCGCGTGATCGCTGCGGTGCAAACTGATAAAGATCGCGAAATCGCCGAGCCGGAAACGCTGGTTGAGCCGTTCCTGACGCGCTTTGTTGGCCGGGTGCAGAAAAAAGATGATCGCCTCTCCATCGTTCCCGATCATCCGCTGATCAAAGACAACATCCCTTGCCGTCCCATTCGCAGCCTGCAGCATGATTTTCAGGCGGGCGACTGGGCCGTGGCGGAAATGCGTCGCCACCCGCTGAAGGGCGATCGCGGTTTCTATGCCGAACTGACCGAATTTATCACCACCGGCGACGATCATCTGGCGCCGTGGTGGGTGACACTGTCACGCCATAATCTGGAGCGTGAAGCGCCGGCGGTGGAATTCAGCGACATGCTGGATGAGAACCTGACGCGTGAAGATCTCACCGCGTTCGATTTCGTCACCATCGACAGCGCCAGCACCGAAGATATGGATGATGCGCTCTATGTCGAAGCGCTGGCGGACAACGCGCTGCGTCTGACCATCGCCATCGCCGATCCGACCGCTTACGTGCCGGCCGGCAGCAAGCTGGACGCGATGGCCGCCGAACGCGCCTTCACCAACTATCTGCCGGGTTTCAATATCCCGATGCTGCCGCGTGAGCTTTCTGACAACGTCTGCTCGCTGCGTCCTGACGAACGCCGCCCGGCGCTCGCCTGCCGCGTTACCGTGGCGCAGGACGGCGCGCTCTCCGACGTACAGTTCTTCGCCGCCTGGGTTGAATCGAAAGCCAAGCTGGCCTATGACGACGTCTCCGACTGGCTGGAAAGCAATGGCGAGAGCGCCTGGCAGCCGCAGAGCGAGGCGATCGCCCAGCAGATCCGTTTACTGCACCGTCTCTGCCAGGCGCGTGTCGAGTGGCGCCAGCAGCATGCGTTGGTGTTTAAAGATCGTCCTGACTACCGCTTCCTGCTGGGCGAGAAAGGCGAAGTGCTGGATATCGTTGCCGAGCCGCGCCGTATCGCGAACCGTATCGTGGAAGAGTCGATGATCGCCGCTAACATCTGCGCGGCGATGGTGCTGCGCGAGAAGCTCGGCTTCGGCATCTATAACGTCCACCTGGGCTTCGATCTCGCCAACGCTGAGCAGGCTGCGGCCGTGCTGGCCAATCACGGCGTTACCGCCGACGCTGCGGCGATGGCGACGCTGGAAGGCTTCCGCGAGCTGCGTCGTCAGCTGGACGCACAGCCGACCCAGTTCCTCGATAGCCGTATCCGCCGCTTCCAGTCGTTTGCTGAGATCAGCACCGAGCCAGGCCCGCATTTTGGCCTCGGTCTTGAAGCATACGCGACCTGGACCTCGCCGATCCGTAAATATGGCGATATGGTCAACCATCGTCTGTTGAAAGCGATTATTCGCGGCGAAAGCGCC